>JAYTKJ010000270.1:0-3868 GCA_043730365.1 Acidobacteriota bacterium
GCAGAACTCGAATTCGAGGGCATAGCGGCGGGACTCCGGGAACGAGTTGACGCCGAAGCGGTAGAAGAGAATCACGGGAAGACCGTAGCCGAATGAGCAGAGCAGCAGCCAGCAAGTGTAGCGGTGGACGGGGAATTTCAGGAAGGCCAGGCGGATGAGAATCAGGCCGGCGGCCCAGGCGAGCATGGCGGTCCGTTCGAGGCGCTGGAACTGGAAACCGAAGGCGTCCTGCGGCCAGTTGTAGGCCATCTGGGCGATGAAGGACGGGGTGAGCCAGAAGGCGGTGAGGAGGAAGCCGAGGAGGCCGGCGAGGATGACGCGGCGGTGGTGAAACTCCTTGGCGCCGGCATGGACAAGAAGGAGCATGAGCACGGCGAAAGCGAGGGCGAGGCCAGCGACCCAATTGGTGAGAACGGTGGCGGCGAGCGAGACGGCGGCGGCGAGGAGGATGGGGAATCCGGGCTGCGTGGCGGCGCGGCGGACGAGGAGCAGGGCAGTGAAAAGCAGCAGAATGCCGACGGTGTGCGGGCCTTCGCCGTACTTGATGAGTACTTGGACGCGCCAGGGGACTTGCATGAAACCGCGGTCGTCGTTGATGGACTCAATGAAGAAATAGAGGGGGGAAGTGAAGGTGACGGCGAGAGCGGAATAGAAGGCGGGCCAGGCGCGGCCGGTCCAATCGCGGATCAGCAGAAAGGCGGCGGCGGGGGTGAGGAAGAGGGCGATGGCGCAGACGGCGCGATGAACATAGGCGGCGTCGGCGTTAGGGATCAGCCAGAGCCAGAGCGCGTCGAAGTACGGGAGCAGCGGCAAGTAGACGTAGTGCATGGGAATGCCGCCGTATTGGAGCGGATTCCAGGAGAGGTAATCGGGATTGTCGGCGAACAGGCGGGCCATGTAGGCGTAACCGCGTTCGATGGAGCCGCGATAGGGGCTGACGCCGGGGAGGAGGATGCGCCAGTTGATGGCGAGGTTGAAGAGGAAGACAATGGCGGCGACGGTCCAGACGCGCGGGTTCATCGGGGCTTCCGGGTCAATAAATAGGCGGCGATGGCGATGGAGAGCAACGTGATACCGCGGCCGATTTGGTTTTCGAGCGGGGTGTCGAAGTGGAATTCGATATTGTGTTGGCCAGGGGGAAGGTCGATGCGGACTTGGCCGAAGGCGTCTTCGGAGACTTTGAATTCCCGGCCGTTTTCGCGGGCGTGCCAGAATGGGTCATAGGCGATTTGCAGGGCGAGGGATTGGCCTGGGGCGGTGGCGGCGATCAGTTCGAGGGTGTCCGGTTTAAGCCAGCGGGACTGGGCGACGGCGGGGGCGGAGCGTTCGAGCGTGTCGACGTATTGTTGCAGGGCGTCGATGTCGTCGTCGGCTTTGGGATAGCGGGACTTGTCGTATTTGGCCGACTCGACGACGCGGACAAGGCCGGGGTGCTTTCGAGGGATTTCGTAGATCCAGTTACCTTTGCCGTCTTCCCAGAGAACGGGGAGGGCGCCCTTGTATTTGAGCGGGTGTTCGAAATCGCAGATGGGCAGGACGGAGGTTTTGTCGTTGACGATGAGGTTGTCGACACCGAAGGCCTGGAGCCAAAGCATGTCGGTTTTGGCGTCTTCACCGAGGACGAGACGCCAGAACATGTTCATGATTTTGATATTGGTGAGACCTTGTTCGGAGCCGCCGCCGATCTGGGCGTTGTTGGACCAGACGTTCCACCAGAAGCGAACGGTGCCGGTGACTTGGGAACGGGTATCGGGGCGGTTGGTGGCGACCCAGTCAGAAAGTTGGTACTCCAAGCGGTGTTTGTATTCGGAGGTACGCTGCAAGTTTTTCCAGGGGTGTTCGAGGTAGACTCGGGCGGGATAACCGACGGCGGCGAGGGCGAAGGCGGCGACGGCGAGGCGGGGCGCCAGGGCGGGGAAGCGCCGCCAAAGTTTGTGGAGGGCGAGGCCGCAAAGGAGGATGAGCGTGAGATCGAGTTCGGGGATAAGGCGTTCGGGTTCACCGGCGACACGGAAATTGAAGTAGTAGTGGCCGAGGGTGTTGAGGGAGAAGAAAGTGGCGGCGCCGAGGACGAAGATGGTCCAGGGTTTGATGCCGCGGCGGGCGAGGAACCAGGTGGCGATGAGGAAGATGGCGGCGACGGCGAGGGTGAGTTGCAGGGACCAGAGCGTACCCGGTTGCGAGACGAGGGCGAGGTTTCGGGAGGTGATGCGGAGGAAAGCGGGAGTGAGCCAGAGGGCGCAGAGGCCGTAGGCGAGGATGGCGGTGGCGGCGGCGCGGAGCCAAAGTTTCCAGTCGCGGGTTTCGGTGAAGACGGCCCAGCAAAGGATGGGGAAGGAGATGGCGAGCGAGGTTGCGCCATAGAAATTATTGGAGACGACGGCGGCGCAAGCGATGGCGGAGGCGGCGAGCCAGCGAAGATGGCCGGCGCGGAGGCCGTGCCAGGCGAGGGCGAGGGCGAGGGGGAGGAGGGCGAAAGCGGTGATATGCGGACCTTCACCGTAGCGGACGAGGACGCTGAGGCGCTGGGGGAAGTTCGGGTAGGCGTCGGCGCGGATATGGAGCATGAAGAGACAGGCGGGAGAGACGGTGGCGGCGGCGAGGGCGGCGGCCCAGCCGTAAAGGCGGGAGCGGGAGCCGATGCGGACGAGGAGATAAACAAAGGCGATTCCGAGGGCATAGAACATGCCGGTGTAGACGTGATAGGCCTTGGCGGGGACGAAGCCCGTGAGTTTGGCAATTACGGCGGTGCCGTAACGAAGGGCGGGGGGATATACATAGTCGAACCGCGTGCCACCGTACCAGAGGGGTTGCCAGCCGGGATGGGGCAAATTTTCCGAGAGAAAGCGGCCGTCGGCGATGAACGTGGAATCGATGGTCATCCAATTTTCGTAGTACTTGGTTTTGAAAATCGGCCAGATCATAGCGGCGGCGATGGCGGCGATCAGGAACAGATCCAGAGCCCAGGATTTGCGGCCGGTCAAAAGGGGAAGTCCTTGCGATTAGGTGTCACTGCTATATTCTATAGGTCCGGGGTCTTTGGACAAGGGTAACCTGCCGTGTATGCGAATCGCCTACTTCAGTTGGAAATTACGGAATTCTAATAATGCAATTTTCTCGTGTATTTTTCTCAGTTTTGATGTTGGGCTTGCTTGGCTGCAATAGGCAGGCGGCGCCAGTGGGGGCGGCGAAGGCGGATGGTCCGTTAACAGTGCGAACGGCGATGGCCAAAGGGCGTGAAATTCAGCGGAATGTGGAATCGGTTGGCACCTTCTATCCGATGGAAGAGGCGATTATCTCGGCGGAAATCGAAGGCCGGGCGGAGGAAGTGAAGCACGATCTGGGGGATTTGGTGAACGCGGGCGATGTGCTGGTCCGGATCAACGATGAAGAGCAGCGTTATCAGGTGGCGCAATCGGAGGCGCAGTTGCGGCAGTCGTTGGAGCGGCTGGGGTTGAAGACGGATAAAGAGCGATTGACGGACGCGAGGGAGGCGCCGGATGTGCGGCGGGCGCAGGCGGAATTGAACGCGGCGGATCAGAACCTGAAGCGGGTACGAAGTTTGGTGGACCAGAACATTGGGGCGAAGAGCGAGCTGGACGTGGCGAATTCGCGGCAGCAGGCGATGAAGGCGGCGTACGATTCGACGATTAATCAGACGCGAAATCTGGTGCAGGAAGTGGAGCGGTTCAAGGCGATTCTGGACTTGCAGAGGAAGAAATTGCGGGACACGACGGTGAAGGCGCCGTTCCGCGCGTACGTGAAAGAGCGGCAGGTGACGGTGGGGCAGTTCCTGCGGGCGAATACGCCGTTGTTCGTGCTGGTGAAGACGGATCCGATCCGGCTGCGCGTGGAGATTCCGGAGCGG
>JAYTKJ010000271.1:0-4027 GCA_043730365.1 Acidobacteriota bacterium
TGGCCCGTCTTGCGCCCGACGCCGAACTGGCCAAGGAAGCGGAAGCGTTTCAGTCGGCGGCGCTCGCGGTGATCCGCGAGAAGCGCGAACTCGACGCCAAGAAGCTGACCCTCGAAACTTCCAAGGCAATTCTGTGGAAGGATCTCTACTTCTCAAATCCTCGGCCTGACCTGCCGTACCGGCCGCCGCTTGGTTTGCTCTACTTCGGCGAGGTCAATCAGTATCCCCAACTCGAGCGCGAGGTAATTCGCTTCCTTGATGGAGACCGCCGCAAACATGTGGAGCGTCTGATCGCCGAGACTGAACGCCTGCAGGCGTCGCTGCCGCCGCAGTATCCCTATTTGAACGGCATCGCCGACGCCGCCAAGCCCGCGAACGTGAAAGTTCAAATCGGCGGCAGCGCCGAGAATCTTGGCGAAGAGGTTCCACGACGCTCGCTGTCGATTCTCTCGGAAGGCGAACCGAAGCCGTTCGTCCAAGGCAGCGGGCGCCTGGAACTCGCTGAGGCCATCGCCAGTCCCACTAATCCTCTGACGGCGCGCGTCATGATGAATCGCGTTTGGCAGTATCATTTCGGCGAAGGGCTGGTGCGCACGCCCGGTAACTTTGGTCAACTCGGGGAGCGGCCCACTCATCCCGAGTTACTCGACTATTTGGCGGCGCGCTTCATGGAGAAAGGCTGGTCTCTCAAGTCCATGCATCGCGAGATCATGCTCTCGTCCGTCTACCAGCTATCGAGCCTGGCGACTGAGCGTCAGCAAGCCGTCGACGGAGACAATCGGCTGCTGGCGCGAGCCCATCGCCGGCGCCTGGACGCGGAAGCCCTGCGCGACACGCTCCTCTTCGTGGCCGGAAAGCTGGATCAAACCGTAGGTGGCCCTCCCGTTTGGCTCACCGAGAATTTCGCAACCAAGAAGGGGCCGGATGGAGACGCGGACAAGTACAGCCAGGCCGCCGAGTGGATCACCGGATTGCGGAGCCGCCGTACGCTCTATGGGTACGTGGCGCGGCGCCGGCCCGATCAGACCATGGCCCTGTTCGATTTTCCCAGTCCGTCGTCCACGGCGGACCGCCGCTTTACCACTTCTACGCCCCTGCAGCGTCTCTTCTTTCTGAATAGCGATTTCATGGCTCGACAGTCTGAAGGCTTGGCTGCGTCCGTGGCCAACCAGTCCGGCGAAGAGGCGCGGATCCGGCGCGTGTACAAGATCGTATTTGGCCGGGACCCGTTGCCCAGGGAACTCGCCGCCGGCCGGGAGTTCCTCCGCGGAAGAGCGAACGCATGGGCGGAGTACACGCAAGTGTTACTCGCTTCGAACGAATTCCTGTACGTTAAATGAGGTGATCGATGACTCGCCGTGAACTACTTCAAAGCACGGGTAACGGCTTCGGGGCGTTGGCTCTGGTGCAGATCGCAGGCGTGGCCGCGCCGTCGGCCAATCCACTGGCGCCCCGGCCCACGCATTTCGCCCCGAAGGCCAAGCGCGTGGTCTACCTGTATCTCAACGGTGGACCGTCACAGGTCGACACCTTCGATCCCAAGCCGGTTCTCTCGAAGTTCGATTCCAAGGATGTGCCCGGCAGCCTGAAGCTCGACCATGCCAAGGGCGTGTTACTCGGCTCGCCATTCGCTTTCCGCCCACACGGCCAGAGCGGGCTGGAGGTAAGTGAGCTTTTCCCCGAACTGGCCAAGGTGATTGACGAGTGCTGCGTGATCCGGTCCATGCACTGCGATAACCCGGGCCACGAGGTCGCGCTGATGCAGACCAACACCGGGCGGCTCATTACCGGACATCCGTCGATCGGCTCCTGGGTTACTTATGGCTTGGGGACAGTGAATCAGAATCTGCCAGGCTTCGTCGTGCTGTGCCCCGGCCTGCCAGTCATGGGAAACCAACTCTGGTCTTCAGCCTACCTGCCCGGTGTCTATCAAGGCGTGCATGTCCGCAATCGTGAAGAGGAAGACCCGGCGCGGCTGATTCACTACGTGCGTAACTCACGCCGCTCGGCTGAGGATCAACGCCGGCAACTCGACCTGCTTGGCAATCTCAATCGATACGAAATGGAGCGCGACGGCGCAGACTCAGAACTCGATGCCGGCATCCAGAACATGGAACTTGCCTTCCGGATGCAGACCGAAGCCGTCGATGCCTTCGACATCCGCAAAGAGAGCGCGTCCACCCGCGAGCGCTATGGCGAGGGATTCTTCGCCAACGGATGCCTGATCGCCCGCCGTTTGCTGGAGCGCGGCGTCCGCATGGTGCAAGTCTATTTTGGGAACCGGAACCCTTGGGATAGCCACACCGATATCTTCGATCACCGCAAACTCTCGCACCTGTCAGACCGGCCGATGGCGTCACTGATTCGAGATCTTAAATCGAGCGGGCTGCTTGAGGACACGATCGTCATGATCGGCGGCGAGTTCGGCCGCACTCCGTCCCGCGACGGTGACGCGCGCCTGGAGTACTGTGGCCGCGGCCACAACCATCTGGGCTTCTCGATGGTGATGGCCGGGGGCGGTTTCAAGAAGGGTGTCGCCTACGGAGCCACTGACGATCTGGGCTGGAAAGCTGTTGAGAATCCCGTGCATATCCATGACCTGCACGCTACCGTCCTCCACCAGCTTGGGCTCGATCACACCAGACTTACCTTCCTCCACAGCGGCCGCAATTTCCGCTTGACCGATGTCGCCGGGCGGGTCGTGAAGGATATCCTCGCCTAAGTGCCCTACCGTTTGGGGACGCGGAAGTAAGTGTTGGTTTTGACCTCCGCCGCGCCAAAGGATTGCGGCGGACGACCCGGGGCTTGCACAGTCAAGACTTCGATCCCGCTAACGGCAGCGAAAATCAATCGTGAGTCCGAGGCGGCCATATAACTGGAGTCCGTGCGAACGTACCGCACCTGCCTCGGCATGCCCACCGATTTCAGCTCCACCCGTGACCCCGTAGGTCCATCGACGCCCAGCCAATTCTTCGGCGGCGCCATGTTCCGTAGCAGCCGCGCCGGGCCGTTGTTGACGTTGATGACGATGTCCGTATCGCCGTCATTATCGATATCGCCAAAGGCTGCACCGCGATAGATGCCCAGTCTGCTCACCGCCGGATCGGCCACGTTCTCAAAGCGGGCGCTCGCTTGTCGCAGCAGCAGGTTGCGCTCCGCAAACGGCTGCGGCTGGCCGCGCTGCTCCTCGCGCCTCGTGACGGCTCCGTTGGCCAGGAAGAGATCGAGATGCCCGTCGCGATCGAAGTCCAGCCAGCCCGCGCCGAAGCCAGTGAACAGGTACGTCAAGGAGTGAATGCCGGTGCGCGTCGAGACATCGGTGAAGTCGCCGCCGCCTGAGTTGGCAAACAGCGTAGCGCCTTCGCGCATCAGGTTCAGCACCAGCAGATCCTCGTCCCCGTCATTGTCATAGTCACCCAGCGCCACACCCATTCCCGCTTTAGCCACTCCGTTCTCGCCATAAGCCAACCCGTGCTGCAGGGCCTCTTCGGCGAACGTCCCGTTCTTCCTGTTGATCCAAAGATGGTTGGCCGCCGAGTCATTGGCGACAAACAAGTCCAGGTGCCCATCGTTGTTGGCGTCAAATGCTACGACTCCGAGCGCCGGTCCGGCGGCTTGGTTGAAACCGGACTGGACCGTAACTTCGGTGAAGTGGCCATGGTCGTTGTGGAACAGATGAGAGGGGAGCGATCGATATTGGCGGGGCGTGCAGTAATCGATTTCGCCGGTCGGGGCCTGGCAGCGCTTGTTCGTCGCGAACTGATAGTCGACGTAGTTGAGAATGACTAAGTCCTGCCATTGTCATAATCGAAGAACGAAGCGCTGGTTGACCACAACTGCGGCAGCGCGAGGGCAGGGGATGGCGCTGTCGCGTCGGTGAACGTGCCGTCGCCGTTGTTGCGATACAGGCGATTGCCGCCGAAGCCTGTGACCAGCAGGTCCGTGTCCCCATCGTTGTCGATATCCGCCGTGGCGGCACCCATGCCGTAGTTGCTTTGCTGCAGCCCCGCCGCTGCCGGGACGTTGG
>JAYTKJ010000272.1:0-2517 GCA_043730365.1 Acidobacteriota bacterium
ACCATCGCCTACATGTCACCGGAGCAAGCCGAAGGCCGAACGCTCGACGCGCGCAGCGACATCTTCAGCTTCGGTGCGACGCTGTATGAAATGCTCACCGGCCGTCGGGCGTTTCGGAGCGATACACAAGCCGGTACCTTGGCCGCCGTGATGCGGGATCCCGTGGAGATGAGCGGCGTGCCCCCGAATCTGGCTGGGGTTGTATCGCGGTGTTTGCAGAAGGATCGGGATCGCCGCTTTCAAACGATGGCCGACGTGCGCGCTGCTTTGCTCGATGCCGGCGACGCCGCGCCGAAACCTATCGCCAGGCCCCGTTGGATTGGGCCGGCCGCCGTTGCCGCGGTGTTGGCGGCGGGGGCATTGGCAGGAATCCTTTGGTGGTGGCGCTCCCTGGACCGGCTTCCTCCTATGCAGGTGCTCCCGCTCACCACGGACGCCGGCACGGAGGCCAGTCCTACCTTCTCCCCGGATGGGACGCAGGTGGCGTATACCTGGGATGGCGGCAAGCCGCAGGATTCCCAGATTTACGTCAGAATCGTTGGCAGCCCCTCGGCGTTGCAGCTGACAACTGGTCCGGGCCAGTCCACTTTTCCCTCCTGGTCGCCCGACGGGAGGCAGATCGCTTATCAAGCGCAACGAAACGGCATGTGGGGGGTATATTTGATTTCTCGGTTGGGCGGGCAGGAGCGCAGGATCGGAAACTCTAGCGCCCAACTATTGGGTCAATCCGGCCAACTGAGTTGGACTCCCGATGGGAAGCACCTGGCCTTCGCGAGATCCTATGACGACCTGAACCCGGAACCGGAATCGGGTGCCATCATTTTGCTTCCGGTGGACGGCGGCGACACAAAGACGCTGTTGTCGCCAAAACAGGGGGAGCGGTTTCAGGACCCTGACTTTCATCCTTCCGAGCCAAGGCTTGCCTTCGTAGCCTGCCAGGGCGCGACGGGTTCCGCCCGCTGCCAGGCGCAGGTAGTTGACCTGAATAGCGATTGGTCTGTGCGCGGAGCGCCTAAGACGGTGGTTCCAGCCACAAATTGGCTGCGCGGCACGCGGTGGGCTTCGGATGGAGAGTCTCTGCTGTACTCGGCGCTGTACCCGGAGGAGCGTCTATTTCGGGTGGGCATCGGCGGCGGAGAACCTCTCCGTCTGGATTTGGCCGGTCTCGGAGCGAGCCGGCCCGTCGAGGCGCGCCGTGGTCATCGTGCGGCGTATGTCTATTTGATGTCGAACCAGGATGTTTTGATCATGGATGAGCGTGGATTGAGCCGGCCGCTTTTGGCTTCCAGTCTGATTGATGCCTCGGCGCGTTTTTCGCCGGATGGGACTCGAATCGCTTTCGCAACCGCGCGAGGAGGAGCCAAGCAAGAGATTTGGCTCGCGAACGCCGACGGTTCCGGGCTAATGCCCCTAACCAATAGCAAGGAGATTGATAAGGGATCGCCCAATTGGTCGCCGGACGGTAAGTGGGTGGCCTATGATGCTCAGGATCCAGCGACCGGGATCTGGCAGATATGGATGATCGAGAGCGCCGGCGGAACTTCCCGGCAATTGACGACGATGCCGAAAGGGGCGGTAGTGCCGGTCTGGTCCCGGGACGGCCAGAGCATCTATTTCTGTTCCGAGTCCACCGGACAATCCGAGATCTACCGCATGCTGGCGAAAGGGGGAGCTGCGCAACGGGTTACCCAAGCTGGCGGAAAAGTCGCGCAGGAATCCCCGGACGGAAAAACGCTCTATTACACCAAGTCGATCTCAAAATCGCGCTTGTATGCCATGCCGGTTGGCGGCGGTCCAGAGAAGGAAATCATGGGTTTGTCGTCAACCCGCGGCTTTCAAGTGTTCAACGATGGCGTGTACCATCTCATGGCGGTGGGTGGCGGTAAGACCGAGGTGCGATTCGTCGATCTCGCCAGCGGCAAGACCCGTATTATCGGGGCCTTTGACAGCACGAGGGCTTCCTATCTGTCTGTCTCACCCGACCGTAAGGCGTTTCTCTTTGACTGTTTCACGCGAATTGGCTCGGACTTGATGCTAATTGAGAACTTCAGGTAAGCTCAGTACGAGGTACGCTTACGCAGCTTGGCCGCATGGCGAGGAATAATGCCCACCCAGCGTGAGGAGTAGAGAGAGCTGTACGACTTCTACGCCAGGTTGTCCAGATCGACGTGCAGCGCGCCAGCGAGCTTCTTCAATGTGGCCACGCCGCCGGTTTTATGACCCGCCTCGATCGCGCCGATCATGGCGCGCGAAACCCGGGAAGCCTTGGCAAGCCCCTCCTGCGTAAGGCCCCGATGCTTCCGCCAGATTCTGAGCGGATTCTCCCCGGCGGATCGGCGCTCGACGATCTCGAACGGAATCAACTCGTCGAGGCCGCGCTCAAGACGGCCCTTGGCATTGTCGTAGGCTTTCACGCCGGCTAGCGCTGCCCATCCCCCATAAATAGTGCTGGACATTGAGATGGTTGGCGGCGCATAATCGCTGTGTGTTTTCACAAAGCCAGATCAAGCGGACCCT
>JAYTKJ010000273.1:0-3016 GCA_043730365.1 Acidobacteriota bacterium
CTGTATGGAATCGCACTCCATCCGCGCTTTGCGCAAAACGGCTACCTCTTTGTGACCTCCATCCTCGATCCGGAGAAGCCCTCGCCCAAAGGCACCCGGGTTTCGCGGTTCGCGGTGAGTGGTAGTGGCAGTGGCGCGCGCGCGGACCTGCTGTCGGAAAAGGTTGTAATCGAATGGCCGTCAGGCGGCCACAACGGAGGTTGCCTGCGCTTCGGGCCTGACGGTTATCTGTACATGGCCGCGGGCGACGGCAGTGGCATTGCCGATCAGCTTGAGACGGGCCAGAACATCAATGACCTGCTCGCCTCCATACAGCGCATTGACGTGGACCGCTCCGAAGGAGGCAACGCCTATGCAATCCCTCCGGGCAATCCATTCCTGGGCCAAGCCGGGGCGCGGCCGGAGATCTGGGCCTATGGTTTGCGGCAGGCCTGGAAATTCAGTTTCGATCGCCGCGGCAACCTTTGGGCTGGCGAAGTGGGACAGGACCTGTGGGAGAGCATCCATCTCATTCAAAAAGGCGGCAACTACGGCTGGAGCGTGAAGGAAGGGCGCCATCCGTTTCGCCCGTTGCGCCCGATGGGGCCCACCCCGATTCTGCAATCCATCGTGGAGCACCATCACACCGAGTTCCGCTCGATCACGGGCGGCTACGTTTACGAATCTGATCGGCTCGCCGATCTCAAAGGCGCCTACATCTACGGCGACTATGACACAGGCAAAGTCTGGAGCTTCCGTTGGGACGGCGCCAAAGTCGCCGCTCATCGCCAACTTGCCGACACGCAACTGCGCATCGTCGAGTTTGCGCAAGATCAGGCCGGTGACGTTTTCGCGGTAGACCACATCGGTGGCGCGATTCACCGTTTGGTCCCAGCGCCCCCACCGGATCCGCACGCGCCGCCGTTTCCGCGCAAACTGAGCGAGACGGGGCTGTTCACGTCTACTCGCGAGCTGAAGCCCGCCCCCGGCCTGATTCCATACTCGGTGAATTCGGCGTTATGGTCCGACGGTGCCCGCAAGGAACGCTACATGGCGTTGCCGGGCGAAGGCAAGATCGCATACAACACCGTCGTCTATCCGCAGCCTGCTCCCGGCGCACAACCCGGTTGGCGTTTTCCGGATGGCGCCGTGATGGTGAAGACATTCTCGCTGGAGATGGAAGCGGGCAAACCGGGGTCGGCGCGCCGCCTCGAAACGCGCTTGTTGCGCCACGAACTGGTTCCCGGCAATGAACAGGTGGGGAGCCACGTCTGGAGCGGCTACGTTTATGTTTGGAACGAAAACCAGACCGACGCCGAACTGCTCGAGTCGGCCGGCGCCGACCGCGAGTACACGATCAAAGATGCCCGCGCGCCGGGAGGGCAGCGCAAGCAGGTCTGGCATTTCCCGAGCAGGGCCGAATGCACGCTATGTCACAACGTGTCGGCCAAGTACGTCCTCGGCGTCGACACCCTGCAGCTGAATCGAGACCATGACTACGGCGGCGTCGTCGCCAATCAACTCGCGACGCTGGACCACCTCGGCGTTTTTGCCAAGCCCCTGCCCGCGCCGCCGAATCAACTGCCTCGCCTCCCGGACTACGCCGACCATCGCGCCAGCCTGGACGACCGGGCCCGCGGCTACCTGCATTCCAACTGCGCCCACTGTCACCGAAAATGGGGCGGCGGCAACGCGGAGTTTCAACTGCTCTTTGGCCTGCCGGTGCGAGAGACCGGCACCATTGGCGTCTCGCCCGCGCACGGCAAGCTCGACCTGAGCGATTCGCACCTTCTGACGCCGGGCAAGCCGGATCAGTCGATGATCTTCCATCGCATGGGCCGCCTGGGGCTGGGGCGCATGCCGCACGTGGCGTCTAATGTGGTGGATCGCGAGGCGGTCAAGTTGATACGCGAGTGGATCGCCAAGATGCCCGCGCAGTGAGACAGCCGGGGCCGTGCGCCGTCAACGTGGTCCCAGGCGGCCGAGGAACCAGGCTAGATTACGCTCCATCACGTCGCGAATGTGCGCGGGCTCGATAAAGCCGTGGCCCTCCCTTGGATAGAGATGGTATTCCGCTTCAACGTGGTTGTCGGTCAAAGCCCGGTAGATCTCGGCATTGTGGTTGATGTCCAGGGCCCCAACCTGCAGCAGGGCCGGGGTTCGTACTTCTTTCAGCCGGAATCGCGGAGAATGCCTGGCGTAGTTGTCCGGCACCTCCCACGGCGTGCCTCCGAAGTATGTCCAGAGCACTTCCTTCGGCCCATCAGACTGGCCGTAGTAAGTGATCCAATCTGTCGCCGGGGCGCCGATCGAAGCTGCCTTGAACCGAGTGGTCTGAGTCAAGGTGGAGATACTGAGATATCCGCCGTAACTCCAGCCCATGAGGCCCAGCCGGGCTGGGTCGGCGACCCCTCGGGCGACGAGTGCATCGATGCCAGTCATGACGTCCTGGAAGTCGCCTACGCCTTCCGATAGCGCGGTCTTCAGGCGGAACGGAGCGCCGTAATTCACCGAGCCTCGGAAGTTGGGCGCAAAAACTGCCATGCCGTTTTGCAGGTAGACTTGCAGCGGGTAAACGCGGGGGGTGGGGAAGGCATCGAGGATAACCCCGGTGGGGCCGCCGTGCAGCTCGGTCAGTAACGGCACTGGCTTTCCTGGTTGATAGCCTACCGGCAGCCACAACATTCCTTCGATCTCCAGGCCGTCTTTGGACTTCCACCTGACAACTTCCGATGAAAAGCGCGGCAGGTCAGACAGCGCCTGATGTCCGTGTGTCAATTGGCGCTGGGCAGTGCCGTCAAGCAGCACGATGTCCGGCGGGTTAGCGCGGCTGGTCTGCAGAAACACGGCGCGTGAGAGATCGGGTGTGAAGCTGGCCGCGCCGGAGATGTTCTCGGCGAGCGTGGTGCTGCGGTGCGAGTCGATCTCATGGCGAATGAGAAAATCATGAACGCTCTTGCCGGCCGTGTAAATGATAGCCCGGGAATCGGGCGACCACGAGAAGCTGTTACCGTTGCGGAAGACATCTTCGGGAAGG
>JAYTKJ010000274.1:0-4043 GCA_043730365.1 Acidobacteriota bacterium
CCCAAGCGTTTCATCATCGAAGACGGGCGGCTCACCGGCATGGAATTCGAGCGCCTCGAATGGGATGCCGCCGCGAAGAAATCGAAGCTCATCGATACCGTCATCCTGCCCTGCGATGACGTGATTCTCGCCATCGGACAAGACAACGCCTTCCCGTGGATCGAGCGCGATATCGGAATTACTTTCGACAAGTGGGACATGCCCGTGGTCAACGAGACCACGTTCGAGTCTTCGCGGCCGGGCGTCTTCTTTGGCGGCGATGCGGCCTTTGGCCCCAAGAACATCATCTGGGCGGTCGAGCAAGGACACCAGGCTGCCATCTCGATTCACAATCACTGCGAAGGGCAACCGGCGGCAGAGAGGCCGCCGCGCGGCATGAATCTCATCACGCAGAAAATGGGCTTCAGCGAGTGGAGCTATCACAATGACTACAATCCGGCCTCGCGTCAGAAGATGCAGCACGTGGATCTGGAGCGCCGGTTCCAGCAACTGAACATCGAGGTGGAACTCGGGTTCTCGGCCGAGCAGACGGCACGAGAAGTGCAGCGGTGCCTGAATTGCGACGTGCAAACGGTTTTCGCCGCGCCACGCTGCATCGAGTGCGACGCGTGTATCGACATTTGCCCGGTCCAGTGCCTCACGATTGGCGCGCCGGCCGACGACGAGGAATCACTGCGCAAGCGGCTGTCGGCGCCGGCACTTAACATCACGCAGGACATCTACGCGTCGGCTCCGCTGCCGCACACCGCCCGGCTGATGTACAAAGATGAGGATGTCTGCGTCCACTGCGGGCTTTGTGCCGAGCGTTGCCCCACCGCCGCGTGGGACATGCAGAAATTCGAGATCGAGATACCATACGCCGGGAGCCTGGCATGCACCAGATAGCCGCCACACGCGTCAACGACTTCGCCATCAAACTTGCCAACGTCAACGGAACCGGCTCGGCCAGCGCCAATGGTCTGCTCATGCAGGCAGTTTTCCGCATGGGGATTCCGGTGTCGGGCAAGAATCTGTTTCCGTCCAACATCCAAGGCCTGCCCACCTGGTATGAAATTCGCGTGAACAAAAGCGGGCACGTGGCCCGGGCGCTTGACTATGACCTGATGGTGGCCATGAATGCGCAGACTTATGCGCGTGACGTCGAGGAAGTCCGTTCTGGCGGCTACTTACTCTACGATTCCAGTTGGCCGCTCGATCGCTCGCTGGTTCGGCAAGACGTTACTTACCTCGGTGTGCCCTTTGCGCAAATGTGCAATGACACCTTCAAGGAACCGCGCGAGCGAATCCTGATGAAGAACATCGCCTATGCCGGGACGATGGTGGCGATTCTCGACATTGACATGAAGATCGTGGAGACGCTGCTGGACGAGACCTTTTCCGGCAAGAAAGCGCTGCGCGAGTCCAACACGCGTGCCTTGAGGCTGGGCTATGACTATGCCAAAAAGCATTTCGAATGCCCGCTGCCGTTCCATCTGGAGACGATGGACTCCAATGCCGACAAGATTCTGATCAACGGTAACACTGCTACCGCGCTCGGCTGCGTCTATGCCGGCGCGACCGTCGCCGCCTGGTATCCGATTACGCCGGCCACGTCGGTGATGGATGCCTTCAAGATGTTCTGCGAACAGTACCGTAAGGATCCCGTCACCGGCCAAAACAACTACATGATCCTGCAGGCCGAAGATGAACTGGCGGCGATCGGCATGGTGATCGGCGCATCGTGGAATGGCGCGCGGGCGTTCACTTCAACGTCAGGCCCGGGCGTTTCCCTGATGAATGAGTTACTGGGCTTAGCGTACTATGCTGAGATTCCAGTGGTGCTGGTGGACGTGCAACGCGTGGGCCCATCCACCGGCATGCCGACGCGCACGCAACAGGGAGATTTGATGGAGTGCGCCTACGCCTCACACGGTGACACGCGACACATCCTATTGTTCCCGGCCAACCCGGCCGAGTGCTTCGAATTCGCGGTGAACTCTTTCGACTTGGCTGAGCGTTTCCAGACGCCAGTGATTCTGTTGTCCGATCTTGACATCGGCATGAATGACTGGGTGGTGCCCCGTTTGCAGTGGGACAACGCCTATCGCCCGGACCGCGGCCGGGTACTGACAGCCGAGCAACTCGAGAAGCTGCCAAAGTTCAGCCGTTACTCGGACGAGGACGAGAATCATGTGCCGCCTCGCACGCTTCCCGGTATCCATTCAAAGGGCGCCTTCTTCACGCGGGGCTCGGGTCACAACAAGTTTGGTGGCTATACGGAGATTCCGGACGAGTATCAGGAAGTAGTGGACCGGTTAGCCCTCAAACACAAGGCGGCGGCGCGGTTCGTGCCGGCCCCGCTCATCCAGAGGGCTGAAGGCGCGCGCTTCGGTATCGTCACGCTGGGCGGCTGCGATCTGGCCGTGCGCGAAGCAGTGGAGATACTGGCGCGTCGCGGCGTGGCGGCCGATTTCATGCGCCTGCGTGGCTTCCCCTTCGACGAACCGGTGGAGGCATTCCTCAACCAGCACGAATTCAACTATGTGATTGAGCAGAACCGTGACGCGCAACTGCGCTCGCTGTTACTGCTGGAGACCGGAATCGCCAAGGATAAGCTCCGCTCCATCCTGGTTTATGGCGGCTTCCCCTTGAGCGCCAGTTCCGTCGTCGACAGAATCCTAAGTGAAGTGGAGAAGTAAAGGACCAGCATGCCCTCCATCGTCAAACCGATCGCTAAGCATCCCAGCTTGCAGCGCAATGAAGTGGGCCTCACCATTCGCGACTATGAGGGATCAATGTCGACGCTGTGCGCCGGCTGCGGCCACGATTCAATCACCGCCGCCATCGTGCGGGGATTGTGGGAGCTGAGCATCCCGCCGCATCGCATCGCCAAATTGAGCGGCATTGGAT
Organism: Acidobacteriota bacterium; assembly: GCA_043730365.1. Lineage (GTDB taxonomy): Bacteria > Acidobacteriota > Terriglobia > Bryobacterales > Bryobacteraceae > VFZP01. Next base: position 2,890 of record JAYTKJ010000274.1, read on the forward strand.
GCTCATCGAAGACGCCCACCTATTTTGTGGCAGGCGCGCACGGCTTCAACTCGGCGCACGGGCGCATGCCTGCTATCGCCACAGGCGCCAGCGCGGCCAATCGTGAACTCACTTACATTGGTGTTTCAGGCGACGGTGATTCGCTGTCGATCGGGCTCGGCCAGTTAGCCCACATCATCCGCCGCAACGTCAAGATGCTCTATGTGATCGAGAACAACGGCGTCTACGGCTTGACCAAGGGTCAATTCTCGGCTTCGTCTGACCTCGGCTCCAAGAGCAAGCGCGGTGAGCCGAATCCGATGTCGCCGATCGATCCGGTGATGCTCGCGCTGAGCATCGGCGCCACGTTCGTCGCGCGGAGTTTTTCGGGAGACAAGGAGCAACTCGTACCGATCCTGAAGGCAGGGCTGGCGCACCGGGGGTTCGCGCTCGTCGATGTTATTTCGCCGTGCGTGACGTTCAACGATCACCAAGGCTCCACGAAGAGCTACCTGCACACGCGCAAGCACCAGCGCAGAGTGACGCAGGCCGATTTCGTGCCTCCGGCTAGCGAGATTCTGGCCAACATCGGCCCGGCCGGGTCAACGAGTGTAACCATGCACGACGGCAGCGTGGTGCGTTTCTCGAGCTTGCCTGAAGGGTACGACCCGACCAATCGACAGCGCGTCACCGGCTATCTCTACGAACAGCAGAGCCGCAACGAAGTGCCCACGGGCCTGCTGTTCCTCGACGAATCCGCCGCGGACATGCACGAGATGAACAAGAGTATTCCAGGGCCTCTCACCGGTGTGCCGTTCGAAAGCTTGTGCCCGGGTGCGGACAAGCTGGCCGAGTTGATGGAAGAATATCGGTAACGGCACAGATCGAGCCCAGAGGCTGAATGATATACTTCAAAGACAATGGCAAGGCTGTGTTTGCTGGCGTTTTTGATCGCCTCGCGTGCGATCGGCCAGCCAACTTCCCGCCCGTTGGTGGACAAGTATTGCGCTGCCTGCCATAGCCAGAAGTTGAAAACCGCGGGGCTCGTACTCGAGGGTCTGGACCCGGTTCGTGCCGCGGAGAATCCAGCCATTTGGGAGAAGGTGATTCGTCAGATGGGCACGCGGCAGATGCCACCGCCCGGGCTTCCCCGCCCTGACGCGGCCACATCGGCG
>JAYTKJ010000275.1:0-19958 GCA_043730365.1 Acidobacteriota bacterium
ATTCAGGCTATTCTGGCCTAAGTTATCGCCGCCAGATAATCACGCCGGTAGCGGTCTGCACTGCCGCTTCCACCGTGCGTAGCGCGACGCTGCGGGCCACGTTCGGCGGCACCACCAAAATATCGTCAGGCTGCATCAGTACATCCGGATCAAGCCCTTGCATCACGCGCTTCAGGTTCACCGCAATTTCGGTGCGATCCGAACTATCCGGCTTCGGACGCATGATCTTGGCGCTCTTGGTGGACGCAGTCGCCAGCCCGCCTTCGGCCATCGCCAGCGCCTGCAGCACGCGCACAGACTCTTTCTCGCGCAGCGTGAAGCCGCCCGGCTTCTTCACTTCGCCAATCACATAGACGAGATCGGCGCGGCGCACGGACACCACATCCTGCGGCTCAATGATCACGTTCAAGCTGGGATTCATACCCCGCGTGAGCGCGTCATTGTCAACCTCGGCGACGCTAAACTGCCCCGTAGAATCGTCGTGCGCTCCCGGCAGTGCCACCCGGCCGCGGGCCAGTTGTCGCGTCACGGTGAGCTTGGGACCGGCGTCGTCCCGCAAGCCGCCGGCCAGCGAAAGCATCTCGATGAGCCGTTTGCGTTCGGTAACCTGATACACTCCCGGCGTCTTGACAGAGCCGATCACCGAGACCGGCAGATTGCGCTGGCTGACGAGCGTCACCGCGACCTCGGGCTCCAGCACAAACTCCTTCAACTGCTCACGCAGCGCGGCCTCTAGTTGCTCGAGAGTTTGTCCGGCGGCACGCACCCGGCCCACCAGCGGCAGATGCAGATAGCCCTCATCGTCGATCGCCAGAGCGTCGCGAGGAATCTCGGGGGCGTGCAGCGCCAGGACTCTCACTTGATCGTGCGCCCCCAACGTGTAGGCGGGTGGGGCAACAACATTTTCGGCGGCCTGCGAGCCGACCATTGCCCCGCATGCAACCAGAAGAAATAGGCGTATCAACATGATTACCTAGCGCCTCCTGACGCTTTCCATATCACCATCCAAAGCGCGGCGCAGGATCTCGCGCACTTGGCCCGCATACGGCTCCATCGTAACGCGGCTATCGGAAAGACTCCTTAGCCGCTGTCCTGGAAACACCGTGTGGTTATTCCCATAGGGACGATACTGGCTCTCCCGTTCGCCCGCCGCAATCTCGCGAGCGGCATTGCGCGTGTGATAGACGGCCCGGAACTGATTCTCGATCGCAGGCATCGCGGCGGTGAGATAGCTGGCGATCACGTCCTTACTGGCGAATACCAGCTTCTGCACCGGCGCAGCCATACCGCGAATCACGCCTTTCCAAGCTGACGGCTGAGGATCGGCGGCCAGCATCTGAATGCGCGGCGTCACCTCGGCGCGCCGGCAATACCATTCATGTACGTCGCGCCAGAACCAGCCGGGACTCGACAGCATCGTGTAGAGCCCGGACTGCTCACGTCCATTGACGATGCCCATCAATGCCTCGGCAATCGAGAACGCGAACACGGTATAGGACTCGGCATCCGGCACACTCGTGAGCCGGTCTCCCGCCGTGCGCACCGTCTGCAGCGTCTTCCGCGTCACAGCCTGCAACTCGCCATGCACCACGCCCACCCGCAACACATAGCCAGGCCGCTTCTGCTCACTAGCCGAGCGCATGGCCAACCGTTCCCCGTAGCGTTTGCAGGCGCCGTACATGTTACGCGAAAACCAATACTCCTTCAGCGGTTGGTGAAAGTCCGGAACGCCAAAAGCGGTGACGCTGCTCAGGTAGACATACGGCACGCCGGCAGGCGCGGCAGCGGCGAGGCTCGGGATCACTTCCCGCATAGTCGCGCGCACCTCGGACGCCGAACCGGTGGGCAGCGAAAAATCCGCCACCAGATCGCAACCGGCCAACACTTGCCGCATGGCCACCGTATCACTGGCCTTGGCATGTTGCACCTGCAACCCGCAGCGCCGTAGAAACGCCGAGCCGATTTCGGTCCGGCAAACCGGCACGACTTCAATATCTTTCATCATGCCCAGCAGCAGGCAGACCTCTGAGCCCACCTGTCCGTTGGCGCCGATAATGGCGATCTTCTTCATTTCGACCCTCCCTCGCGGCTCCGCTGGCGGGCAATCTCGTCGATCACCACTGTCGTCAGGTACGCCTCCGCCGCCGTGGTGTGATTGGACTCACCACGCCGCACCCCGTCCAAAAAACGACTCCAAAAATCATGGAACATTTGAAACTTGGTAGAGGGAAACACGGCCGCATCGCGGGGCGTCAGATGATAGACAGCCCCAGCCCGCCTCGGCCGGACGCTGATCTTCAAATCGACCGCGTCGCCGTGTAGCGCATAACCCTGCCCTGGCAGCAGGTAGGATATCACCGCGTCGTCAAACTCCAGTTCTACGCCTTCAACAAGATCCTCAATGCCGGTGACGGTGATCTCGCACTTGGCCGTGCGCTCCCCCTCCAGATTCAGCGTGAAGACCGCGTGGGTGTGAAGATCCAGGTCGCCCTCCCACACGGTGCGAACCCGGTCCAGCGAAACGGACTGGGCGCGCGAGATAAACAGCAGCGAATCGATGCCATGGATGCCGAACTCGGAGACCATTCCGCCGCCGCCCTTTTGCGCATCGAGATAGTAGCGGCCATACGTCACCAAACCGGGCCGGCCATGTGCGAAACGGGCCGTGCGCAGCGGGCCGAACATGTGGGAGTCGATAATTTCGCGGACCATCAAATTGGTGGACCACGAACGCATCATTAAACCGGAAGCCAGCACATGACTCGGAAACCAGGAGCAAATCCGCCCGTGCTCTTCCGCTGTGCGTGCAAACGGCTTTTCCACATAAAGAGCGGTACCCTGCTTCCGATAGTGCTCGTAGTAAGGAAGCCGCGCACCATAGGGAATCGCCAGCAGCACCGCATCGGCTTTCGGGAACTCTCCCGGCTGGTTCCCCAACACGCGAGACGGCACCTTGTAGGCTTTGCCCAGCGCCTGGCTGCGCGCCGCATCGACATCGGCCACCCAATCGAGTCGCGCACCGCCCAGCGCCTTCAACACCGGGACATGCGCCGTGCGGGCAATGTCACCCGCTCCAATCACTCCAATCGAAAGCACTGCCCCACTCATGCCGTTCGCACCTCGTCTCGATTCTCGATCGCCACTTTCGTCCCCAGCACGCGATCGTAGGCCGCTACCGCGCACCTGGCAGCTTCAGACCAGCGGAAGACTTTTTCGATTCGCGCCCGCCCGCGTTGACCCATGCGCAACCGCATCTCCGGGTCAGCGAGGAGCCCGGTTACCGCGCGGCTCACCGCACCCACATCCCCCGGGGGCACCAGCACTCCGCACTCAGGCGTCGCGGCAAATGGAATCCCCGCCACGGTCGTTGACACCACCGGCAGGCGCGAAGCCATCGCTTCCAGCACCACCAGCGGCAGCGTGTCGCCCATGGTGGGATAAACGAACACGTCGGCCTCATGATAGAGCGCGCGCAGTTCAGCGTTAGAAACACCGCCAGTGAAAATCACACGTTTGGCCAGTTCCTCGGGGAGTTGCGCGTCGCGTAGCAGCGTATCGCGCTCGTCGGTAGATTTGAAGCGGCCGGCCAGGATTGGCTGGAATCGCCCGGGAATATCCTTCAGCGAGCGCAGGTACACGCCCACGCCCTTGTAGGCATGGACGCTGCCCATAAACAACAGCTTCGGGTCGTCCGTCAACCTGAACTTGCGCCGGACGTCCCGTGTCTCTTCTGCCGACGGCTGCTCCAGGAAAAACTCGTTGACACCGTTGGTGACCAGATGTACGCGCTCCGGCCCGACGCCCAGCGGCGCCACCAACCCGCGATCATAGTCGGTCAAGGCAAAGATTGCCGACGATTCACGGATGAGACGCTGGAAGGGCCGGGTGATGGCCAGCGATGCCAACGCCGCCTTCACGCGGCCGAAGCCGTTGATTTCGGCATAGCGGCTGAGCTCGTAGAACCCGTGGCTGCTGATCACGTAAGGAATTCCGCGCTGGCGGCATGCCTTGGCCAAGCGCGCCGCCGCGAAAGTCGGCACCAAATTATGGATATGCACCAGATCGTAGCCGCCGTTGATAGCCAGATCGGGTAAGCGCGAGTCATAGAGCGGCACGCTGGCCATGCGAGGCGCAAACCGCGCAGCCGGGCCCAACCGGTTCCAGCAGGCCAGGTGATGCGTCGTCAATCCGTCATTCGTCACCGTGTGGTCGTGATCCCACATGATCGCCAAGTCGATATCGATCAACTTCGACGTGGCAACCGTCAAGTCGCGCGCGGCGTTCGTCGCCCCCGATACTTTGCGGAGCGGATGAGCAATGATGGCGGCAAGAATTTTCATAGTTGTTTTCTCTCCGTGATCAGGATCTTTCGAGCAGTTCCGGCGGAATGTCCGGGTTATTCCACAAGTCGCGCAGCGCGTCACTCAGTGTGAAACGCGGCGTCCATCCGTACGACTGACCAATACGTTCGATGGCCGCCGCTAGAAACGGCCGGTCCGACGCGCGCATCCGGGCCGGGTCTTGCTCGATGCGCAAGGTTTCGCCCACCAGCAGGCCCAGCTTTTCCACGACGTCATAGACCGAGTGAGCTTGGCCGGTGCCCAGATTCACAGTGTCGGTACCTTGTCGCGCGGGCCCATTTAGCACCACTGCCGCAAAACCGTCGGCCACGTCCTTCACGTGAATATAGTCGCGCCGAGGGTGGCAATTGCCCAACCGCAAAGTGCGCGCGCCCTTCAGCACCTGCGCAAAAATGGCCGGCAGAATGTGCGGATTGGTTTCGCCCGGCCCCACCACGTTGAACAGCCGCACCACCCGCCCGTCCAGCCGGCGCTCGCGCGCGAAGTAGCTGACGTATTGCTCGGCATGCAGCTTGGTGAGACCATAAACATCCATCGGGCCCAACGCGCTGGAAGCCTCCTGGTGCGGAGTATCTTCGGCCGCATACACCGCCGCCGTCGAAGCCAACACAAATCGCGTCCCCTCCGCCGCGTGCTTCAACAGGTTTGCCGTGCCCAGTGTGTTGATGCCGATCGCGTCGTCCACCAGCTTTTCGCACTCCGGAATAAAGTGAATGGCCGCCAGGTGAATAATGCGATCAGGGCGAAACTCAGCCAAGGCCCGCGCCACCGCCGCAGCATCGCGAATGTCTGTTTCGAAAAAGGCGAACCGGCTGCGCTCGGGCTCATTGAAACGGAACTTGCCGTAGCGGAGATTGTCCATCACTCCCACTTCGTGGCTGTCATACAGCCGCCGCGTGAGCTCACGCCCAACGTAGCCATTGCCACCCGTGATCAGAATCTTCATCTCAGGCCATCTCCCATTTCATCTGCATCGGCTTAGACCTGCCGTGCGCGAATCCCAGCGCAAACCAGAACCAGATGCCGAGCACCGGCCCTTCCATCAGCACCCCGAACGAGCCATTGCCCCATGTGGCTACGAGCAGCACAATCCAGAACGCCAGTTCTTCACGGCGCAGCGCGTTAGCCACGGCGCCTCGACCCCGCCATACCTTAAGAAACAACCCGCCCACCCCAACCGCCAACACCGACAGCCACGCCGCCAAGCCGACAAAGCCCATGCGGCTGAACACCGTGATATTGAAGTTATGAGGTGATCGCACCGGCCAGGCATTCAATTCATCGCCCTGCAAATATGGATTGTAGATACTCAGGCTTTGTCCGAACCCCAACCCGAAGAGCGGGTTCCTGCTGTTGACCTCCTGCCAGAGCACGCGCCACCAAACAACGCGCCAATAAGCCGTACCCGAAGGGGCCGATGGATTAGCATCAACAAAACGATCAAGCTTTGTCGCCTGCAGAAAGTCATCGGAGAAGAGGGTCACCCCGCCCGCAACCACGATGGCGAGGATCAGAAACACGGCCACCGTGCGCCTCGAAATCTGCAGCGGCCGCCCCGGTGCAAAGTGCAGGATCGCCAGCATCCCAGCCGCCAGCGCCAAGCCGACTTTCACGCCACGCCCATGCGCGATCGCCACCAAACCCAGCGCCAGCACCCCCACCGCCGCCAACGGCTTCCGCCACTTCCCGAGGTTTCCTTGGTGAAGCCGCGGATGCAGCACCAGCAGGCCTGCCAAACCGATCTGCTGAACTTCCTCGTAGTTGGAGTTGAAAAACAGCGGCTCCCCGCGCCAGGGCAGCACGGGGCCTAGCGTCGCCACTCCCCACCCGAGCGTCATCTGCATCAGTTGATCCACCGTGCCCCAAACCAGCGCGAAGCCCCAGGCAATCGCTAGCGAGCGCCAGACCAGGGGGCCAATCCGCACATCGGAACCGATCGCGTGCCCAACGAAAAAGAACGCGCCGTAATACCAGATCGCTGCATCGCGGACCGCGTCGATACCGTTCTCACCCAGGCAGCGGGCCGTCAGCACTGCGCCCAAGGTCATGAATGCCACGATCAGACAGGCAAGCAAACTCTGGTCGGCAAGGAGCGCCCGTTGCAACCCGTAGCGATCCACCATCCAGATCACGCTCACTGCCAGCGCGATCTCCCCGATGAACAACGGCGGGATTCCGAGATACGTGGGTCCCTTGCCGAACACGGTCACCAGAAACAAGAAGGCGCAGAGAATCCAGACCGGCCAAGGCAGCCGCGAGTCCGCGCGGACTGGCGCGGCGGTAGAGGAGGGCCATGCACCCGCGGTCGCAGTCGTCATGCCGCGCCTCCGGTCGCTCGGGCATCCATCGAAGGCCAAGGATACGGGCGGCCGCCTGCTTGCTCGGTCAGCACGTCAACGTAGCGGTGGATCATTCGTTCAAAGCTGAATTGGTCGTCAACTGGTGGCGGTGCCTCCGCCCGGTTGAGAACCCGGCCTATCGCGTCGGCGAATAGCTCCAGATTGAACGGCGGCACCAGTTCGTCATAGGGCCCCGCGACTTCTGGATTAGCCGTGACGTCCCAGGCAATGACCGGACGCCGCGCCTGCCTGGCTTCGATAATTACGGTCGGCAAGCCTTCCATCTGCCCATGCGACAGGAACACCAGCGCGTCCATTTGGCTGAAAGCCTCAGCCGGATTGGCGGCCAGGCCTCGGGCATGGATACGCGGTTCGCTGGCCGCCCGGCCCCGCATCTCCTCCGCCAGCGAGCCATCTCCAAAGACGTGCCATTCGCAAGGGATTCCCCGCGCGACCAACCCGCGATCGAGTTCGAAAATGTCGAAGGGATACTTCTCCGGCTCCAGGCGTCCAAGGAACCCCAACCGGAAGGGCTTCTCAAACCGCGGCGGAGCGAGGCTACTCAGTTGATCGGAATCGGGCACGCCATTCAGAATCACCACTGCTTTGGATTCGGCCACGTCGAGATGCGAACAAACGCTCCGGCGCACATATTCCGAACAACCCACCAACTTCCAGTCTCCATTGGCCAGGCGGCGCTGCACGGCACGCCACGGCAAAGTACGCGCTCCCTGCAGGATCGGCCGGTTCCCGTAGCGCAGGCCATGCTCGGTCCAAACCACTGGCACATCCAGCGGCAACAGAGGTAGCAACGAGCCATGGGCTGAGACTACGTCGATGGCACACTGCCGAATCAGGCTGCGTAGTTGCCAACAGTTGCGCAGCAATGCATCCGGCCGTCGCGCGAAGGCGCAAGGAACAAACTCCACCTGCGGGCTGATTCGCTCCCGCAATACCGGCACGGTCTGATACGGCCCCACCAACACCACGCGGTCCAAAAGGGCAGCAAGCCCGTTGGCGATGCTCAGCGCCACCCGCTCCATGCCGCCCGCCGGCGTAACCCAACTATTCCAAACTAGAACGTTCATCGCGCAGCGCTCCCCATCGCGCTGTTTGCTCGCCTGGTTTGGCGCCGAAACAACACCGCTACTGTAACCAGCCCGGCCAGATTGGCCAGCACCAAGGTTGAAGCAACGCCGGCCAATCCGAACGTCCGCGCGGCCGGGATGCCGGTGGACAGGTATACAACGCTCGCAGCGAGATAGGCCAGGATCAGTCTCTTGGAACCGCGCATGGCGCGCAATCCCATGGCCAGGCTCTCGGTCCCTGTGGCCAATACGGCGGGCAGAATCATCCAGGGCAAAAGGTCAACCACCTCCAAAAACTTGCCGCTGTAGGCGATGCCCAGTAACGGACGTCTCAGCACGCTGACGATGAGCATATAGAATGCCGTCCCTGCCAGAGCCAGCCCTGTCAGAAGCCAGACCGTCCGTTCCGGCGACTCGCCATCCCTGCCGAACTTCCCCGACACGTAGGGCTGCAAGAGCCGCAGCACCGAAGTCATGGCTTGCGTTACCGGCAGCGAGAAGTTCTGCAGCGCCCGCAGCGCACCCGCCTGGCCATCGCCAAGAACGGTCGCCGCCACTGGGTAGCACAAGCTCGCCGGGAGCCAGGCCACGAACGCGATGGCCATTTCCCAACGGCCGTACTGCCAGCCTTCGCGCCACACTTCCCTCACGCTGAGCTGCCCGCCCCACACCGGCTTGAGCCGAAAAAGAAGCCACATTCCCGCCACCATGCCAGCCGACCCCATCATCAAAATCCCGCTCACCGCCGTCAGCCATCCCAAGTGGCGCAACGCCATCACACCACCCACCAACACTACCGCGTAGAGAGCGGCGCCCCAGGCCGCGGGCTCTGGCTCCAGCCGCAAATACCAGGCGCTCCGCGCCAGCCAAAGCAGGAGAACCGCCGGAGTAGCTGCTGCCATAGCGGCCAGACAGCGCGCCAGGTCCTGCTTGTCGCTCAGCGTCGCAAAAGCCAATGCCGCCAAACCCAACACCGCCAGACATCCCGCCCCCAGCCAATAGTGCAGCCTGATCATCGCTCCGGCATACTCGTCCTTTCGATCCGCAAAAAGCGTCGTGCCCAGCAGGAGTGACGGCGTAAGTAGCACACCCTGATACAGATTCGCGATCAGCAGAAAAATCGCAAAGGCCACCGCATACGCGCCATATTCAGCCGCGGGCAAAGCACGGGCAAGAATGATCGAGAGCGCGAAATTGGACCCGGATGTGAGCAACTGGTCGACGAAAGCCGCGACCCCGCGTCCGGCCCACAAGCGCCACCGCAAGGAGGCTACCGGCGCCGGTGCCGTTTGAGTTGCGAAAGGCGTTGTCAATACGCCCCCGATTTGCCCAGCACCGATCGCACGGTGCGTGCCAGCACATAGATCTCCAGCCACAGAGACCAGTTCCGGATCAGGTACGTATCCAGTGTCTGCTGCACCAGCAGATCACCATCGCTCCGCCGCGCCACCTGCCAAAGTCCGGTCAGCCCCGGTAGCACGCTGCAGCGCAGCTCCCGAAAATCCGCCGGGAACTCGGCAAGGTGATAATCCGGGAAGGGCCGCGGACCAACCAGGCCCATCTCGCCCTTCACGATGTTCCAGAACTGCGGCAGTTCGTCCAAACTGCTACGGCGGAGAAAGTGTCCCACGCCCGGAATGATCCGCGGGTCGTTTCTTAGCTTGAAGAACGAGCTCCACTCGATCCGAGCCAGTTCGTTGTCGCGCAAGTGCTCCTGCAGCAGCCGGTCTGAGTCCACATGCATCGTGCGCAGCTTCCAGACCTGAATCCGCTTGCCGTTCAAGCCAATGCGCTCCTGCGAATAGAACGCCGGCCCCGGGCTGCGCCGCTTGATCCAGAATGCGGCCGCCGCAATCATCGGCAGACTGGCCAGCAGACCGGGCACACCCAGCACGTAGTCCATGGCCCGCTTGAGCATCCAGTTCTTGCGAATCAGCAGATTCTTCCGAATCTCCAGGCCGAGATAGCCGCCCAGATCTCGCGCCGTGACCCACTGCGACTGAATCCCAAGGAGGTCCGGCACGATAATGGTGCGCGCAAACCCGAGAGTGCTCAGCATTTCGCACAACCGCTTTTGCGGCAGGCTGGGCATCGCCACCAACGCCAGCCTCGCAAACCGGCGATACTGCTGCGCCATCGCCACTGGACCCACTACGGGAACACCTTCCAGATCCGATCCCCACTTCCGCGGATCGTCGTCGAAGAAGCCCACCGGCACCAACCCCACTTGCGGCTCCTCGCGGAAAATACGCACCAACGCGCGGCCGGTCTCGCCGGCGCCCAGCAAAATCACAGGCGTCCCCCACCATCGCCGGCGAATCAGAAAGCCGCGGACCGCCGCCTCCACCAGCGGCGGCAGGGTGAGTGCGAACACCAGCGCCGACAGCAGTACTCCGCGCGACCACATCCCGCGCAACACGATGTTGTCCCAGACCGTCAGCGCCGCAAAAACCGCCAGCGTGACATACGTGCGCCGGCGCAGCCGCTCGGCCGGGCCGAGGCAGGTGCCAGGATAGAGCCCCACCAGCCAGAGCGACAAGGGCGCAAGCAAGATGCCGATCGCCATGCCCGCCAACTGCCTCAAAGTGATGGTGGGCGGCAGCACCAATTGCCGCAGCCACAGGCCGAGCAGCAGCGAGAGTTCGAGAATCGCCACGTCGGCGGCCAGAAAAAGCCACCGGCTCCAGGTACGTTCCTCAAAATGCAGAATGTCCGCCGCCGGAAGGCTGGCGGTGGCCGAAGGCCTATATAGAGATATCCCGACACTCATGCCACTGCTCCTGTTGGTCTTGCGGTTCTTGGCGCCTATACGCCAAGACCGGTAGTCATTTATTCCTCTGCCGGCGGCACGCGGCCCAGCAGAAGTTGTATTGCGAACAAGGCGACAAAACGCGGATTCAAGATAAGATAACGGCGCCACAATCGCGCCGGCTCTGAAACCAGGCGGAACAACCATTCCAGGCCGCTCCGCATCATCCAACGCGGCGCTTGCGGTTTGGCGCCGGTCAGAAAATCGAAAGCCGCTCCTACGCCAAGCAACACAGCGCCGATCTGGTCACGGCGTTCATGCATCCAGCGCTCCTGTTTGGGGCATCCCAAACCGACAAAAATCAGCCGTGCCCCGGACCGGCGGAGTTCCTCGCAGTACTGTTGATCCTCCTCTGCGGTCAACGTCCGGAAGGGCGGCGAAATCGCGCAGGCCACCCGAAGCTCGGGCCATTGCCGCGCAATGCGATCCTTCAGCCCGGCCAGTGCCACAGGTGAGCCGCCGTAGAAAGCGATCGGCAACTGCGCTTGTTCAGCCGCCTCGAGCACCGCCAGCGTCAGATCCGGCCCGTACACTCTTGAGGCGCCGGGAAAGCCCAACCTGCGCAGTCCCCAAACCAGCGGCATGCCGTCGGCCGTGACCAGATCCGCGCTATTGACGATGGCGCGGAACGTTGGGTTGTCGTAGCCTTCCATGACCATATGCACGTTGGCCGCGCACACCATCACTCCCCGCTTGCCGCGAGCCCACTCAACAATCCGCTGACAAGCATCGGCGTAGCTGGTGCAGTCGATGCGCATACCCAATATGCGCGCGGCCGGCGCCGCCGCTACCGCGGGTTTTTTCTCAACAACCAGCGCGGGTGTCACGCTGCGGCTCCTCGCTGCCGGTGCGTGACGCCGCCGCTGAGTACCACGCCTGAAAGCGGCAACCCGAAACTCGCCAGCCGCTGCTGCGCCGCCACCAAATCACCACGATCGGTATGGCCGCTCCGCACGACCAGGATTACGCCATCGGCATGCCGCGCCAGCAGCCGCGCGTCGGCCGCTTCCAGCAAGGGAGGTGTATCGATCAGCACCAGATCGAACTGGCCGCGCAAGCTGGTCAGCAGGGGAGACAGTAGGGCCGTATCGAACAGCTGCATCGTCTCGCCAACCGCTGGGCCGCCTGGAAGGATCGACAAGCCGCGAACCGGCGTTGACCGCACCATTTTCATCAGGTGGGTCAGGTCGCCTTCCACCAGCAAGTCAGCAAGCCCTTCCGAGTTATCCACGTCGAACAGCTCATGCAGCCGCGGCTGGCGCAGATCTCCATTGATCAGCAGCACTCGCCGCCCGCTCCTGGCCAGGGCCAAACCCAGTCCGGCCGTCGTGACGGACTTGCCATCGCCCTTGCCCGGGCTCGACACCACGAGGCACTGACTGGCGGGCTCAGCCCATTCCAGCCCGGTCACTCTCGGACCAAAGGCCTGCCTCTCACCGGTCTCAATAGATCCAATCACCGAGGCGTAAGACTCCAGATCTGCCAGTGCCCAACCGTTCAAATCCACTGTCCCCTGCCGCGAGAGCGGCGCAAAGCCTGTCCGGCTCACGCGCACGCCCGGCAGGCTCAGGAGCGCAGCCACGTCGCCAGCTTCACCCACGGCCCGCGAGGTCGACTTGCGTCCGATCGCCGCCAGCGCGCCCAGCATCAGTCCGCCGCCGAGCCCCAACAGCCCCGATTGCCATAGATTGGGAGAGTTCGGCTTCGGCGCGGGCCAAGCCGGATCCACCACTCGAATGTTGCTGGCCCCTATCGCCGAGATCACCTCGGTTTCCTTCAGACGCGCCAGCATCGACTCGTAGATCTGCCGATTGGTGTCCATCTCGCCCTTCAACTGCGAGTAGCGGAATCCCTTGGTGGTCTGATCGGTAAGGCGCACCGTCGATTGCTTGTAGGAGCCGGCCAGGAGCCTTTCGCGCCGAGCCGCCGATTCATATTCGTTCCGGATCTTGTTGATGATTTTGCGCTGGTAGGCAGCGCGTTCCTTCTCAGCCAAGTCAATCTGCGCTCTGACTTTCTGGATCCGATAGTGCTTGGGCGCCAGCGTGGTGGAGAGGTCGGCCAACTCGCGGCGCAGCGTCGCCAGATTGGTTCGGTAGTCCTTGAGCGTGGTATCGCTCAAAACATCGGGGAGCGAATCGGCATCGCTTTGCGCGATCTGCTCGTACTGCGACTGCGCCCGAATTCGCTCCGCCTCGGCCCTCGAAAGCTCATTCTGCGTCTGAACCAACTGCCCTTCCTGAATGTTCTCGTTCTTGGCGCTCATCAACAGCCCCGCCCGGCGCACGAACCGCTCCAACTCGTCCTGCGATCGCAGCAGCCGCGACTTCAGATCATCAATCTCGTGAGCCAGCATCTGACGGGTTTCCGTCATCGCCGCGCGCTGGGCCACCCCTTCTTCCTCAATGAACTGAGCGGCCATGGCATTGGCAAGCTCGGCCGAGAACTGCGCACTGGTTGTGTTGGTCACCAACTCAATCAGCCGGGTTTGTGGCAAGACTCTCGCCCGCACTGCCGCTCGCATCCGCTCTATCGTCCGGCCCTGCAAGGAAGCAATCTCCGCCTCACTGATTCCCAGGTTCGCCATTACCGCCGCCGCTCCTCCGGGCCCCTTGGAGATTCGCTTCAAGACGTTTCTATACAGATGATCGCCGTCAAGAAGCTGCAGCTGCGTTTGCAAATACGATTCAGCCCCGATTGCGCTATTCATGGAGCGCGAATCAAACGCCTCTCGATTCATGAATCGCTCATTTGGAGAGCGCACATCCAGAACCGCACGGGCCGAATAACGTAACGGTACCAACGTCCTGGCCAGTATTGCCAGCACGAGTACCATCAATCCGAAGAGTAGAACGATTCGCCACGTTCGAAATATTGTCTTTGCATATTCAAATAACTTGCCGTTCGACTCCTCGCCAAGTTCGCCGAATTCCGGCAATCCTGCCGACTCAGCCTGGACCACACGCCGGGAGATGGACTGCGGGCTATTCAGTATGCGCACAAAAAAACTCGTTTAGAGAGACACGTTCTGGGCCACAGGCATCGACCCAGGGACCGACAGGGGTAAGGAAACTAACCGTCTCCGTTTTACAACAGAACGGGGGCTCCTTCTACTACTATAACGCAAGTGGGGGCAAACACAACCCACATCTGTGTAAATTCCAACCGCATGCCGAGTAGAGAGTACTACCGTATCGCTATAACTAGCTTAGGTTTATCGTGCTGAGTGTCTGCCACAATTCCCCCCGAATGGGTGGAGGTCAAGGATGGACTAGAACCCGGAGTACCGTGAGACCATAACTCTTCTGTCGAGGCACCGATCCCGACCTCGCGGGCGAATCCAGCTGGGCGCTCCAGACACGGAGTGCTTAGTGACTTGGCCGAAACTGTTCGGCCCTGGCGCCGCCGAACTCGCCAATCCAGCCCAAGTTTGACCACGGGTAGTCCTCAGCGCGCTGGGAGAGGCGAGATCGAACCGGAAGCGCCTCTACGTATCGAGCCGCCCGTTCCAGATCCGCATCGTCTCTCATTGGCCGGAGCTTTTCGAGGCTGTATCCAACCACCGTCTCCAACTCGGCAATCAACTGGGTCGGCTTTTCGAGCGGGTACAGAAGCAATGCAAACCGATGCGGTAAGGCCGCGTATGCGCGAAGCCAGTAACGCCCCCGCTGACAGCCATGGCGAATCGTATCAATCAGTTCCCGCGACTGGCTGGCCGTGGCCGCAACGTTATTGTCACGACGCCATTGCAGCAAAAGCCACCGATCTGGCGCGACGGGCCGTATAGTCTTGGCGCTCACATAACAATAGTGTCAGCCGCCCACCAAACGTATCAGTAATCATTTGTGTTTCTGGCCCGGGTTGCTCGCTCCGGTTGGTCATTGATTCCTGGGCCCTGCGGAGTTTTCGCGCAACAATTCTTCCACGTCGTTCAGCTTGTCGCTGAGCACATGCAGTTTCCTGCTCAACCCGCGGATCTCAAGCTCGGCACGCCGGTTTACGTCAAAATCCAGCTCTCCTCGGACCCGATCCTTTGTGTCCTGGCGATTTTGGCTCATCATGATTACGGGCGCCTGAATCGCCGCCAACATCGAAAGAAAAAGGTTGAGCAGGATAAATGGATAGGGATCCCAGGCCCGGCCGCCCAACGCCACATTGCAGGCCGTATAGGCCGCAAGCACCACACCAAACGAGATGATGAATCGCCAGGAGCCCCCGAACCGGGCTACCCCATCTGCAATGCGGTCCCCCAACGTGGACTGCTGCTCGATGACCTCATTCGGATCCCTCAGCGAACGGACCCGGACCAGATCCTGAGCGGCGTGAAACTGCCGGCCCAGCATTGCCAGCATAACGATCCCCGCATCCGGCTTCTTGTGCAGGAGCATCCGCAAATCGTGCTGGTCTATCTTCGGGCCGGGAGATTCAACCGGCCCAGGAGGGGAGCCGGTCCCCCGCCAGGCGTAGTTTTCTCGCCCCCAGGCGGGATGCACGCTCCGGGCTGCAGGCTGCGATCCTATAAAGGACAGCACCCGCGGATGCCCTATGGATCAACTGCTCGCCAGCAACTCGCCACTCAATCTCGTAGTCCATCCACCCATGTCGCGTGCCCGCGTCATCCGCGTCTCTATCGTGGGCTTTGCCCTGGTGGTGGCCCTGGTGCTCCTGGCTGCCTATCTCGGCTATCGGGGCTCGGACCGGATCCAAGACACCGCCCAGACTCTCGTCCGTGAACATCTCATCCAGTCCGATCGCGGCGCGGTTCTCGAAGCCAGCATCGTGCGGCAGTCTCAGGAACTGATCGACAGCCTCGCCTGGGTGTTGGGCCTGTGCTTTCTCCTCGCCGCCGGTACGGCCGTGATGACCGTCTGGATCATCCAGCGCGCCTTCACCAGACTGGAGTGGCAGACCACCGAACTCGCCCACGTTTCCTGGCACATGATCGACGGCCACGAAAAGATGGCCCGCCGGTTCTCTCACGAAATGCATGATGAACTGGGTCAGTCCCTCACCAGCCTGCGCCGCATGTTGAGCCGCGTGCCTGCCACCGAGTTCGGCCCTATCCGCCAGGAAGCTATCGGCATCGTCGACGAGGTCCTGCAGAACGTGAGGAAGCTCTCCCACGTACTTCGCCCCGTCATCCTGGATGATTTTGGCCTCGATTCCGGTTTGCGCTGGCTCTGCGAACGCTTCACCCAAAGGACGCAGATCCCGGTTCACTACACGTGCGCCTGCGCGCTGCGGTTGGCCGAGTCGCTCGAGACCCACCTGTTTCGCATTACTCAGGAAGCCCTCACCAATATCGCCCGTCACTCGGAAGCCACTGAAGCGTGGGTAGCCTTGTCGGTCGACGATCAAACCGTCTGCCTCGAAATTTGCGACAACGGGCGCGGCCTCAAGCCGGTGGCTGAGTACAAGAGCCCTAGCCTTGGCATGGTTGGCATGCGGGCGCGGGCCCGGCAACTCGATGGAGAATTGATTGTGGCCAATCGAAAGGAGGGCGGGTTGCGGGTGCGCGTGGAAGCGCCCCTCCGCTCAGCCGAAAACAATGCCGAGCAGGAAGATACGAATTTTGTTGGCTGACGATCACACCATCCTGCGCAAAGGCGTCCGGATGCTGATCGAATCGCAGGCCGACATGGAAGTCGCCGGTGAAGCTAAGACGGGCCGCGAAGCCGTGGACGGAGTGCGCAAATGGAAGCCCGATATCGTGGTCATGGATGTATCCATGCCCGAACTCAACGGCATCGAGGCCACCCGCCAGATCTCGGAAGAGTTCCCGGACACCAAGGTCGTGGCGCTCAGCATGCATAAGGATTCGGTTTATGTCCGCGAGATCCTTCGCGCGGGGGCCCGGGGTTACCTGCTGAAAGAGTCCGAAGACGACGACCTCTTGAAAGCGATACGTGTGGTTCATCGCGGCGAAGCTTTCCTCAGCCCCGCGATCTCTGACGCCGTCCTCACTGACTATCGCCGCCACGTGTCCAATCCAGTCGATCTACTCACCAGCCGTGAACGCGAGGTCCTCACCATGATTGCCGACGGCAAGTCCAACAAGGAGATTGCCGCCACCCTGAACCTCAGCGTTTACACCATCGAATCGCACCGCGGCAGCCTGATGGAAAAGCTGAACCTGCACAACACCGGCGATATGGTCCGCTTCGCCTTAAGGAACGGCCTGATCAGTTGACCGATACCCAACGAAAGATCGAATTTGAAAGCAAGAACCGGAGTGTTGAGGAGCGTCTTCGCTGTTAGATTGAATGCATGGAACGCCAATCAACAACCGCCAGCGACCCTCGCTGGGCATCTGTCGTTGCCCGCGACACCGAGTCCGATGGACGCTTCTATTATTCAGTCAAGACCACCGGAGTCTACTGCCGCCCCTCGTGCGCAGCCCGGCTGGCTCGGCCTGAGAATGTTCGCTTTCATGCTTCTTGTGCGGACGCCGAACAAGCGGGCTTCCGTCCCTGCAAGCGTTGCAAGCCGAATCAGCCCTCGCTAGTGGAACAGCATGCCGCCAAAGTGGCCGAAGCCTGCAGGCTCATCGAAACGCTGGAAGAATTGCCGGGCCTTGCCGAGCTGGCGGGTTCCACCGGCCTGAGTATCTACCATTTTCATCGCGTGTTCAAAACCATCACCGGATTGACGCCCAAACAATACGCGACCGCGCACCGCGCTCAACGCCTGCGCAGCGAACTGGGCAAAGGCGGAACCGTGACCAATGCGATATACGACGCCGGGTACAACTCCAACGGCCGATTTTACGCTCATTCTGGCGAGGTCCTGGGGATGACGCCGTCCAGCTATCGCGCCGGCGGCGCAGACACCGATATCCGCTTCGCCGTGGGCGAATGCTCGCTCGGTTCCATCCTGGTTGCCAGCACCGGACGTGGAGTCTGCGCAATCTTGATGGGTGCAGACCCCGATCTGCTGGCGCGCGACCTGCAAGATAGATTCCCGCAAGCCAACCTGATCGGCGGTGATCGCGAGTTTGAGCATATCGTTGCCAAAGTCGTCGGCCTCGTGGAATCCCCGGCCGTCGGGCTCGACTTGCCTCTCGACATTCGCGGCACCGCCTTTCAACAGCGCGTCTGGCAGGCTCTGCGCGAGATCCCGCCTGGCGCCACGGCGAGCTACAGCGATATCGCCAGCCGCATCGGCTCGCCGAAATCGGTCCGGGCCGTCGCGCAGGCTTGCGGCGCAAACGCGCTGGCCGTGGCGATCCCTTGTCATCGTGTCGTGCGCAGCGATGGCACGATCTCCGGCTATCGCTGGGGCGTCGAACGTAAGCAGGCTCTGCTTGCGCGCGAGGCCGCACGGCCGTGACTATTGCCGATCTTGCCTCGCCGCGCATTGCCCAGGATCTCGACTCGCAGGGCCATGCCACGATTGCGCAACTCCTCTCACCGGAGGAATGCCAAACCATCGCCGGCCTCTATCCGAACGGCGAAATCTTCCGCAGCCGCATCGTCATGGCGCACCATAGCTTCGGACGCGGCGAGTACAAATACTTCAGCTACCCGCTTCCCAAGCTCATCGCCGACCTGCGCGCCGCGGTCTATCCGCAACTGGCGCCGATAGCCAATCGTTGGAACCAGGCGATGGGCGTCGACGTTCGCTACCCTGATCGGCACGTCGAATTTCTGGAGCGGCGCCATCAGGCGGGCCAGACCAAACCGACGCCGCTGCTGCTCCAATATGAGACGGGCGACTACAACTGCCTCCATCAGGACCTCTACGGCGAGCACGTGTTCCCGTTGCAACTGGCCATCTTGTTGTCTGAGCCCGATCGGGACTTCACCGGCGGCGAATTTGTGATGACCGAGCAGCGGCCTCGGATGCAGTCGCGCCCTATGGTCATCCCGCTCCGGCAGGGTGACGGCGTGGTATTCGCCGTGCACAATTCGCCGTGCACCATCGCCCCGTACAAGGTAGGCAAGCTACAATGATGGCGGCAGCAAGCCATGCCTCAAAATGACCGCCGAAGTTTCGTAAGAGGCGCCGCCGGGGCGGGCCTCACTCTGTTGAGCTCCAAGGCGCGCGGAGCCAATGACCGCATCGCGCTCGCCGTCATCGGCACCGGCGTAATGGGCTCGGCCAATCTGGACGCCGCCACCGATCAAAAGGAAGTGGCCCTGGCCGCGCTGTGCGATGTCTATCAGCCCAACCTCGAGCGTGCCGCCGCGCTGGCTCGCCGCAAAGGCCATCAGCCCAAACTGGTAACTGACTTCCGCGCAATCCTCGCGGACCGTTCCATTGACGCCGTCTGCATCGCCACGCCCGATCACTGGCATCCCTACATGACCGTCGAGGCCTGCAAGGCGGGCAAGGACGTCTATGTGGAAAAGCCCATGGGCGTAGCCGTCGAAGAAGGCTTCATCATGGTGGACGCCGCCCGCAAATACAAGCGCATCGTGCAAGCCGGCACGTGGCAGCGCTCTGGAGCGCACTTCCAAAGGGCCCGGGACATTGTCCAAAGCGGGGAACTCGGGAAGGTCGCCTCATGCCACACGTGGATCCACAACAACACGCCCAGCGCCGGCATCGGTGCGCCTCCCGATAGCGCTCCCCCGCCGGGCCTGGACTGGAACCTCTGGCTGGGACCCGCCGCCGATCGGACGTTCAATCCCAACCGCTTCGGCGTTTATCCGAAGGCTTACTCGTACTTTCGCTTCTTCTGGGACTACGCCGGCGGACAATTGACAGACTCCGGCGTCCACATGATCGACACCGTGCATATGGCGTTTCAGGAAGCCATGCCCCGATCAATTAGCGCTCAGGGAGGTAAGTATTGGCTTACCGATGACACTGAGACGCCGGACACCATGCAAGTTGCCTTTGAGTATCCCGGCGCGCTAGTCACCTGGGAACATCGTTCTCACAACACCGGCAACTCAGCCGCGCGACTCATGGGCGCTACTTTCTATGGATCGAGCGGCACTTTGCAAGTGGACCGTGCCGAACTGCGGGTGACACCGGAAAAGGGTTCCGCCGTCAAATCACTCGAGATGAAACGCGTGACCGATCCACACCCCCTCCATTGGGTCAACTTTCTCGATTGTGTGCGCACGCGCCAACGTCCGAATAGTGACATCGAAACGTGCGCGCGTTCTTCGGCGGCTTGCATTCTCGGCAATCTGTCTCTGCAATTGAAGATGCGGCTCGATTGGGACGACGCCAAACGCACTACGGTGCAGGCGGCCGCACGGCCCTACCTGCGCCGGCAGTACCGCGCACCCTGGAAGCTAGAACTCTGATCCTTGCCGTGAAACTGCACGTCGCTTTTCTCGCCGCCGCATGGTGGGCCGCCGCCGCAGTGCCGCCCCGAGGCTTCGTGGACCGCACCCATGTCTCCACC
>JAYTKJ010000276.1:0-4874 GCA_043730365.1 Acidobacteriota bacterium
AGCCACCGAGATCGCCGATGCCAAAGCCAAGGGAATGGTTTGGGTGAACACCGGCACGGGCGTGTATCACAAAGACGGTGAATACTTCGGCGCCACTAAGGAAGGCAAGTTCATGACCGTTGCCGACGCCGACAAAGCCGGCTTCCACGCCGCGGGTAAGGGCAAGAAGATGGCTAAGGCGAAAGCGCCGGCCCAGAAATAGTCAAGGGAGAGTAACATCCCAAATCTTGGACCGGTGGGCTTCGCCTGCCGGTCCTTTGATTTTGAGCACGACGATGAACTCGCCGGGCTTGTCGTAGCGGTGGACGGGGTGCCGTTCTGTGGAACTGGTGCCATCGCCGAAGTCCCATTGCCAACTGGTGATATCGCCATGGGAGCGGTCTTCAAACGCCACGACGCGCGAGGCGTCGCTTAGGATCTTGAAACTCCAGTTGGCGTCGATAGCCGGGCGCTGTGAGGGCTCCAGTGGCATCAGCCGAAAAGCCACGAGGTCAGAAGCGTTGCCGTACATGCTGGTCTTGTGGGAGAGATTCCAGAAGGCCCGGTAGCTGGGCTTGGCATCATCGTCATAGTCAAGAATCGCCCAGGACATGCCGATCACCTTGTTCACTTCAAGCTTGGTTTCCACGGCGCGGGCCGGCCCCTCGTAAGGCGCGTAGTCAAACGGCGTGATGTAGAACTCCAGAACGAGCTTGCCGCTTTGGCCGTGCTTGAAACTGTAGTTGTAGGCGGCGTTGGCCCAGGGCAGTTCGCGAATCCAGGGCTGCGTACCCCACACCATCGCCCAGTCTTTCCCTTCCGCCGGCGTGAAGATGTGATAGTTCTGCGCATGCACGCCGTGGAAGGCGCGATGCGTGGAGAGCTTTTCGCGGAGCACAAGGTCCGGGTGCATTTGACGAATGAAGGGGCCGCCAGAACGGTCACCATCGACAACAACTTCGAAGATGTCGTTGTGCAGATCGGTGGACTTGAAATCCCAGTAGTTGTCGTAGGCCTCGTAGAGAAAATAGAGCCGGTTCAGCCCCTTCACCCAACCGACTTTCACGGAGACGTCTAGATCCTTGGGATCGCGGGGCGTGGAGTTGACGGTGTCCTTGAGCTGATCGCTGCCGATTGTATAGGACGCCGGCACCATCGCCCAATCGTCCGTTTGGCCGTCAATGCGCGGGATCTTGTTCGCCGGAAATTGGTAAACCTTGAACTCGACGTCCGGCCGTTCCAGGGCAGGCAGACACCGGGCAGCCAGGAGAATGATGGGAAGAACACGCATCAGAGTCATCAGCTCACCTTCTGCGTGCGGCCCGTCTCAGCCGCGCGGTAGGTTGCAAAGACCGTGTGTAGCACTCGGCGGCAGTCCTCCACGCCCAAGACCGGCTCTTCAAGGCCGGCCGCGGCGCGCACGATGTGCCGCACGAATGGCTCATAGCCACTAGGTTCAAGCGGTCCAGCGTAGCGGTGGACTTTGCCCTCTTTGTTTGAGTACCACTCCAGTGGGCTGGTCGACCCATGTTTGCGTAACTCGATCCAGCCGTCCGCGCCCCAGATCTTCAGGAGCGAGTGATAGCCTTTGTCGACGTAGTAACCGGAGGTTATGGTGCCGAGAGAGTTATTGTCAAAGCGGAGCGCGGCGGTGGCGGAGTCTTCCACATTCATCGGCTGGCCGCCGGCATTGCCTATGAAACCGGCCACTTCGGAGATGCGGGAGCCGGTGAGGTACATCGCCAGATCAAGCCAGTGGATTCCGAGCCAGATGAGATGGCCTCCGCCGGCGCGCTCTTTCTTGGCAAACCAGTTCTGATGGTAGGCAGGGTTCTTAAGGCGAGTTTGATCGGCCACAATCTGAATGTCGACGCCGAACACTTTGCCCACGACGCCCGAGCGCATCAGGCGGTGCGCTTCTACCGCCAGCGGATCGAGGCGATTGGCCAGCGCGAGGACGAGCATGCGTTTCTTCTGGAGCGACAAGTCGGCGAGGGCGTCAAAGTCCGCCACGTTCACACAGGCGGGCTTTTCAGCAAGGACGTGGCAGCCGGCTTCGAGAGCCAGGCGGATGTGGGGCGGCGCGATGGCGGCCTCCATGGTGATCAACGCCATGCTGGGCTTCTCTTTGCGAAGCAGCTCGGCAGTGTCGCGATAGACGGCGGTGAGCCTGGGGCCGAGCGCCTTGCGTGCCGAGGCTTCGACAGTACCGCTCGCATCGGCCAACACAATCGCGCTGGCCTCCGGCGTGCCGGCAAGCGAGGGCAGATAGTTGACCAGATGCGGGCCACCTTCGTGAGTGATGAGGGCGACTTTGATCTGCCGGTCCGCGGCGGCCATCGCCGTAGCTGCCGCAGTAGCAACGGGGACAAAATGGCGGCGCGTGATCATAGCACCCCCCGGCCGCGCATCCAATCGGCGAGCCGCGCCGGCCACGAACTGAGCACGGCATCGAGCGAGCCTAGCCCGAAGCCGTGCGGCCCCTTCTCGTAGATGTGCATTTCCGCGGGGACGCCGGCTTTGCGCAGCGCCAGATAGAAGAGAATGCTGTTCTCCGGGGGAACGGCGGTGTCTTCGCTGGTGTGTACCAGGAACGTCGGCGGCGTTTGTTTGGAGACCTGGAGTTCGTTCGACATCAACCGCATGTCAGCTTCCGATGGATTGTCGCCCAGTAGATTCCGGCGTGAGCCCTTGTGCACATACTCGGTGGTGAAGGAGATGACGGGATAGGTGAGCACCGCAAAGTCCGGACGCGAGGTGACGCGTTCGATAGGATCAGCCGAGTCTGCAACGGCGTCGGCGATGTGGGTGGCGGCCGTGGAGGCAAGGTGTCCGCCGGCCGAGAATCCCCAGACGCCGATCTTGCCCGGCGCCAAGCCAAACTCAGCGGCGCGGGCTCGGACGGTGCGCAGTGCGCGCTGGACGTCGTTCATCTGCGACGGGTGATGATACTTGGGGCCGAGGCGGTACTTGAGAACGAAGGCATGGACGCCGAGCGAGTTGAGCCAGGTGGCAATCTGCACGCCCTCGTGATCGATGGCCAGCATGCCGTAGCCTCCGCCTGGGCAGACGACGACGGACGTGCCGTTGGCGGGCCGTTTGGGAACGTAGTGGGTCAACGAGGGTTGATCCACATCGGCGGCGCCCTGCGCGCCGGGGGCGCCATTGGGCCAAAGGGGTTCGGTCTTGGGTTGAGCCAGCGCCGTCCAAGTCAACGCCAAGAGGAGAAGGGTCTTTTGCATCTTCCGTAGCTTATCGCGATGCTACACTTGGCGCTATGTTGCTTCGCTGGGCGCTCGCCGCCGTTCTTGTTTTTCCGCTCGCCGCACAGACGGCGCCACCGTCGATTGACGTTCTCAAACAGGCCGCAACTGAGATGGTGGACGCGCGCAGAGTCTTCACGCAGCAGATGGTGGACTCGATTTTTTCCTTCTCCGAACTGGGCTATCAGGAAACGGAAACGTCAGCCTACGTCACGGGACTGCTTGAGAAAGAGGGCTTCAAGATCACGCGCGGCGTGGCCAGCATGCCCACGGCCTGGGTGGCCTCGTGGGGTGCAGGCAAGCCGGTGATCGGGTTGATGGCCGACATCGACGGATTGCCGGAGACTTCGCAGAAGCCGGGCGTGGCGTATCACGATCCGCTGATTGCGAACGGACCCGGGCATGGCGAGGGTCACAACGCAGGCCAGGCTCTGAACGTGACGGCGGCGCTCGCCGTAAAGGGCCTGATGCAACGCTACGGGATGGCGGGCACGATCCGGCTCTATCCTGGTGTGGCCGAGGAGTTGCTCGGCTCGCGTACGTTCATGGTGAACGCCGGGCTATTCAAGGATCTGGACATCATGCTGTCAAGCCACATCGCTTCCGAGTTTGGAACGGCGTGGGGATTCCCGAATGGGTCGGGGATGGTGTCGACGCAGTACTCGTTTCACGGAGTGAGTGCGCACAGCGCGGGTTCGCCCTGGCGGGGACGGTCTGCGCTCGATGCGGTGGAGTTGATGAACGTGGGCTGGAACTTCCGGCGCGAGCATCTGCGGCCCGAGCATCGCTCACACTACGTCATCGTGCATGGCGGCGATCAGCCCAATGTGGTGCCACCGGAGGCGACGGTCTGGTACTTCTTTCGGGAATGGGACTTCGAGAAGATCAACGAACTGCACGCGATTGGGACTAAGATCGCCAAAGCCGCGGCGGAGATGACCGACACTACCATGACTGAACGCGTGCTCGGAGCAGCGTGGCCGGGCGCGTTCAACAAGCCGCTGGCCGATGCGCTCTACGCCAACATCACCAAGGTGGGCATGCCTGAGTGGAGCGCCGACGATCAGGCTTTGGCGCAAGGCGCGCAGAAAATGATGAAGTCCGCCGTGGTGGGACTGGCGACGAAAGTGGGCGACCTGGGACAGGGGCGCATGGGTGGCAACGCCGGATCGGACGACATCGCCGAGGTCTCGTGGAACGTGCCCACCGTGGTGCTGCGGTATCCAGGCAACATTCCGGGGATGGTTGGGCATCACTGGTCAAGCGGGATTGCTATGGCGACGCCGATCGCGCACAAGGGCGCGACGGCCGGGGCGAAGGCGCATGCGATGACGGTGCTGGACCTGCTGACCAAGCCGGAGTTGCTCGCGGCTTGCAAGGCGGCTTTTGCCGAGCAGACCAAGGACGTCAAATGGCAGTCCCTCATTCCAGCTGACACCAAGCCGCCGGTGTATCTCAACAAAGAGAAGATGGAGCGGGTGCGGCCTGAGTTGCTTAAGTTAAGGTACGATCCGTCTAAGTACCAGAGTTATCTGCCTCGTCCGGGGAATCTGTGGGTAACTGGGGGCTCAGCGCTGGGGGTTCGTGAGGAAGCGGTGGAGCTTGCGGCAAGTGGAATCGAAAGAGATCTGC
>JAYTKJ010000277.1:0-29693 GCA_043730365.1 Acidobacteriota bacterium
GGCAGACCGGTGAGATCGAGCCACGCGCGGCGGAGCAACTGCCTGGGGCTGGCCGGTGGCGCTGGACGCCAGCCTTTGGCTTCGAGCTTGGCCAGCACGAAGGCGTCAATCGGATTCTTCACCCAGGCACGGTCTTTCACGGCAGGAACCGCGATCGGGTGTCGAAGCTGGAAAGCCCAATGGGTCTGACCCCGGACGAATTTCTCGTCCACGATTTCGCCCATGTCGCCGGGCCAGTCCGCACCTTCGTCGATCCAGGTTTGAACCAACTGGATCTCGGCTGGAACAAGCCCCGTACCTGAAGGCGGCATTTTCAGGCTCCTGTCCAGACCGGATATGTAGCGGTACAAGAGGCTCTGCCCGCTCTGCCGCGGCAGAATCGCCGCGACGCCAGATTCGCCGCCCTTGAAGGCAGCCGCGCGCCGATCGAGCCGCAGCCCGTGGATGGCGGCCTTGGGTCCGTGACATTGGTAGCAATGCTTTTGGAGAATCGGTTGAATCTGGGTGGCGTAGTCCACCGGCGCCGCTGCGGCGGGAAGCAGCGGCAGGAAGCCGGAGAAAAGGAGGGCAGCCCGGCACAATGTCATCGCCCATCAGTTTATCCCTTGGAAGCCCATGAGTGGTGAAGGCAACCGGAAGCGGGCCGCGCGCGTCTGGTAGAGCAAACCCGCCCGCAAGGGCTACAATCGTGATTGGAGTGATTGCCTCGTGAAATCGCCTATTGTCTGCGGATTCGTCTTTTGTGTGACCGCGTTCGGCCTCTCGTATGACCTGACCGAAGGTACTCGCATCCCGCTGAGCCTCATTAATAGCGTCAGCACCAAGCAAGCTGTTGAGGGCGACCGCGTCTATATGGAGACGGCGTTCCCGATTTTGGCCAATGGCAAGATCATTCTCCCGGTAGGCAGCTATGTGGCAGCGACGGTTACGAAAGTAAAGCGGCCGGGCCGTGTAAAGGGCAAGGCCGAACTATTCATTCGATTTGACTCATTGACCCTGCCCAATGGCGTCACTCGTGATTTCCGGGCGCGGATCGGCGGATTGGACGGGCAGGCGTCCGAGAAGCTGGACCGTGAGGAGGGCACGATTCGGGGTGACTCTAATAAAGGAG
The DNA here is from genome assembly GCA_043730365.1 of Acidobacteriota bacterium. Taxonomy (GTDB): domain Bacteria; phylum Acidobacteriota; class Terriglobia; order Bryobacterales; family Bryobacteraceae; genus VFZP01. The sequence continues at coordinate 1,112 of JAYTKJ010000277.1, forward strand.
GCGACGCGCGCACGGTGGGTGAGGCGGCTGGCGCCGGGACTAGCGTTGGGGCGATCGCCGGCAGTGTCGCCGGCCATACAGGACTTGGCGTAGGTATCGGAGCGGCGGCGGGTGCGGCGGCGGGGCTGGTTGGGGTGCTGGCCAGCCGGGGCCCGGAAGCGGTGCTGGCGCGCGGGAGCACCATGGAAATGGTGCTGGATCGAAAACTAAGCTTTGAAGAGGCGGAGCTGGATTTCAGCGGTCCGGGCACGGGAACGAGCCGGCGCCGGGTGGACGCTCCGGCGGGTCCCGCGCCAAGTGCACGGCGGGACGGACTGCCGTTGCCCGGTCGCGGTCTGCCGGGTTCCCGGGGCCGGTAGGGGCTTGTACCGAGGCGTCCGGGCTGGTCGACACCTTAGCTTGGGTGGGGGTCAGGCCCTATCTGACAGTACTCACGACGGGGTGAGTCCTAAGCTGTTCACCTGAGTAAACGGTCGATTTCGTTCGCCGGGACCGCAAATCACCTGAGTTTTCTCGCTGCGGATCTATTTAGCACTCGTGCTACCGACGATTAGAATAGGGACGAGATATGCAACTCGGATCGTTGGAACTACAAATCTTCGTAGCCCTTACCCTGGTGCTGGGTAGCGCCTTTGTCGCATTGGTTTGCGACTTTCTTAAGGGCAATAACGAACAGCTTCGAGAAAGAAACATAGAGCTGCGTGTGCGGCAGGATGAGAGGGAGCGTCTCGGGCTGTTTGAGCCGCTCGCCCACCCAATCGTGTGGCTGCAGGGGCTGGCGGCGCTGATCCGAAACCCTGCCAGCGTGGCCGATGCGCAGGGAGCAACTCAAGCTGCTGCCGGGACGACGGCCCCTCAGCCTGCAACCGCCGGGAGGGGAGCCGAACGGACAGATCTCTCGGATCTGACTGGCGCGGCGTCGGCGTCAGGTGAAAGCTCGGCGGATCGAAATCCGCAGAGGCGGCACCGCTACGACGAGTTCAAGGCAACGGCGCAGAATCAGTCTTGGGCTACCAAGGAAGAGTTGGAGCAATTGGCGGGACGGGCCTCTCGGATCCGGGCTCGCCACGAGGCCTCGCAGCGCAGACACGAAGAGTCGGTAGCTGCCAGGTTGGCGACGCCCGACAAAGCGATTGAGCCGGTGCCCGCCACACTCGAGCACCGTGAAGGAATGAGGCTGAAGCTAGCCGAAACTCCTAAGCTGGAGCAACCTAAGCCGGCCGCGACGCCGGTTGAGGCCTTGGCGCCGGTTGCCGCGGTGGCTGCGATAGCGAAAGTTTTGCCGGAGTTGGCGCCGGCGGTCGAGCTTTCGAGCCCTGCTTTGCTGGCAGCTGAGTTGCCGGTTAACGTTGAGCAGGCGGTTGCCGTCGAGACTCCGATTGTGATCGACTTGCCTGTGGTTGAGGAACCGCCGGTAGTGGTGGTTGAGCCTCCTGTGGTTGTTCAGAAGCCGGTGGTGGCGTTTGAGCCTCCTGTGGTTGTTCAGGAGCCGGTAGTGGCGTTTGAGCCTCCCGTGGTTGTTCAGGCACCGGTAGTGGCGTTCGAGCCTCCCGTGGTTGTCGAAGCGCCTGTTCCGGTTGTGGCCGAGACGCCGGCTACGACGCCGTTGTTGTTTCACCTGGTCACCGAGACTCCGAAGCCTGTTGAATTCGTCGGCAAAGCCGAACTTCCTCCCGCGGTATTGAAGGCAGAAGCGCCGGTGTTGACCGCAGAGGCGGTGCCGACCGTGGTAGAAGCGCCCACATCAATTCCCGTCGCCGAAGCGGCCCCCATGACATCCGAGGAGGACAGCGGGATCAATATCTGGCTTTACCCTCCCGCGCCGGAAATCGCTAAAGCAGTTGAAGAACCAATCCGCACGCGAATCCAGCCCGTCCAGGTGCCAGCCCGGGACGAAGCGATAACAGAAGATTTAACGCCGTACGTTCAGCAGCCAGCCGCGATTGCGTTGCCGGCAACGGAATTGGTGGCGTCACCGGTTGTCGAAGCACGCCAAGTCGAGACTGCCGAGCCGGCCCTGGACGTAGCTGCCCTGCAAAAAGCCACCGGCGAAAATCGCCTGATGCCCCCTGCAACGATGCTCGGAGAGCCTCAAGGTGAAGGAAAGCTGGAGATTCCGGCCGGCCTGCACGAGTCGGCGACGCTCTCGTACCTGATCGAGAACCAGACGCCCTACAGCGGTGTCGTGGTGGCCATTGGTTTGAACGACTACGACACCTTACGGGAAAAGCTGGCCTCGGGCACAGACTCGGTGGCGGCCTTGAACAAGATGGTGCTCTCGATGTTGCGGCCTCAGGATTTCGCCTGCCGGTTCCAGGATGACGAATACATTCTGATTTACCCCGGCGAACGAGGGTCTTCGGCGCAGCGCCGTTTGTTCCAGGTCTCCGAGAAACTTTGGGACTTCCAATTGCGGTCCCTGGGCAACCTTTCGGTCATGTTCAGTTGGGGAGGCCTTGAGGTCACCAACGAGACGTTGTCCGAAGCCGTTGCCTCGGCACGTGAGCGCATGTATCAGACCAAGAGAAACCGGAAGCCATCAGGCCTGGAATTCTCGGTTACTCGCAAAAAAGTGGTTAACGGGTAGTTTGCAGTTGAGATCGGGAGGGCCGAGGTATCAGCGGCGGCCCACCAACTGTTCAATCTGCTCCAGCTCTTTGCCGGCTTCGGAATACTTTCCGAGCCCCCAAAGCTCTCGATAACGCCGCAACCGATCGCGAATCTCGGTGAGCCGCCGGTCAGGTTCTCCAGTGGGCGCCGCGCCTGGCAAGGCGGGCGGCGAGGCCCCCGTGGCTCCGGCAGCCACCATGGCGGTACTACCTCCCGTCGGGCGAGACAGTTGAGCCAGGGCGGCAATCGCCTCCTCGTAACTGGTCCGATAGATGAGCTCGTTGCCGGTGGCGATGACCACTTTCTTCAACTGCGGCATCTTGGCTTCAGCCGATTGAATGTAGATGGGCTCGACATAGAGAAACGTCTGATCCACCGGAAGCACGATCATCTGCCCTCGGATCACTTCGGAGCCCTTCTGATTCCAGAGCGAAAGATCCTTGGAGATATCAGGGTCCTGATCGATGCGGGCGTCCATCTGCCGGGGACCGAAAATCAAGGCCTGCTTGGACAACTGCAGCACCTCCATTTCGCCAAGATGCTCACCATCGCAGCGGGCAATCATGGTCCCGATCAGGTTGTCCTTGCCGCGCGGGGTGAACGGTATGGTCAGGATGAACTCCGGGGTATCCTGCCCGGGGACCGCCGCCACCAGGTAGGTTGGTTTGAAATCGCGATCCTGATTGCGCCGGGCATTCGAATTGCGAGGTATGTCCCAGACGTCTTCCTTGTTGTAGAAAGCTTGCGGGTCGCGCATGTGGTAGAGCCGGTAGATCTCCGCCTGCAGCCGGAAGATGAGCTCCGGATATCGCACGTGCTGGCGCAGGTTGGCGGGCATGGCCGAGGCCGGCTCGAATAGCCCGGGAAACAGGCGTTGATAGGCGGCAATCAAGGGGTCCGACGGGTCAAACACGTAGAGGTGAATCGTGCCGTGGTAGGCATCGATAGTGGCTTTGACCGAATTGCGGATGTAGTTGGAGCGCTCTCCGTCGATCTCAGTGTGCGCCGAATAGGGATGCGCGTCAGAAAGCGAATAGCCGTCCACGGTCCAAACCAGGCGGCCATCGTCGGTCACCACCAGATACGGATCCGGGTCCCAATGCAGAAAGCCGGCAACCTCGCGCAACCGCGCGTCGACGTTGCGATGAATCATCATCCGGCTGTCAGGCGTGAACACACTGGTGAGTAGGACGTTGAAATCGGCGTCTCGCACGGCGGCGGCGAGCCGCAAGCCAAATGAATCGATAGGAAATCCGCCGGTGCCGTCGTAGCGCGTGAACACGCTGTCGTTTCCGGCTGGGTAGCTAAACTCTTTCTGACCGGTGCGCACGAACACCGGCTCGTGCACCTTCTCGCCGAAGTAAATCTCGGGGCGCGTCAGCCTCAGGCTGGCCGTTTCGGTGGCGGGCGGAGCGTCCTTCACCAGCAGCCGTGGCAGGCCGTTCGGCGTGATGCGATTGGCTTCGGCCATCACCACACCATAGCCGTGCGTATAAATAAAGTGAGGATTGATCCAACGGGTGCGGGCGTCCGGCAGTTGGGCAATGTCGAGTTCGCGGGGAGTCAACATCACTTGGCGGAGCTTGCCGTCGATCATGTACCGGTCCACATCCGAATCGTTAAATACGTAGTAGGGCCGGAGCGCCTGGATCTGGGTCACGGTATCGTGAAACGCTTCGACATCCCAGAGCCGGACGTTATCAAGTAGGGCAGCATGCCGGGATGGATCAACCCGCGTGTCGAGTTTGGCGGCAAACTCGGTTTCCTTCAATTTTCCGCTCAAGCCAAAAGCGCTGCGCGTCGCTTCGATGTGATTGGCAATGTACGGCCGCTGGAGATTGATTTCGTTGGGGCGGACGTACAGCGTGTGGACAGCGAGCGGCACCACCAGTTCCACTACCCGCACGGCCGGCAACAACAAGAGCATCCGCCAGCGGCCCTGCAACGCAAACGCCGCGGCGATCAAGCACACGGCGATAAAGACCCACTGCAGAGGAATCCGGATGGTGTGATCAACATAGTCGATTCCGGTCATGTAGCTGTGGTCTGAGGACAACAGCGCGAAGCGGCTCAGATAGACACGCGCGCCCAGCACGAGGAGAAAGAGCGCCGCTGTGACGCGAAGGAAAAGCAGTTCGAAGCCCGCGCCGATCCGCAGTGCGGACAGGTCCACATCGCCGCCGGCACGAAGCGGCGCAATCTGCGAACGAATGGCATTACCCCGAGAACTGACAAAGAACACTACGCCGGCGACCGCCAAGGTTGCCAACACGAAGTTCAGAATCGCGCGATAGAACGGCAACTCGAACAGGTAGAAGCCGAGGGGCCGGCCAAAGATCGGATCGCGCCATGAGCCGGCTGGCGGCAACGCGCCGAATCCGCCGATGAACCGCACGGCGTCCCAGTTCTCAATCGTGTTCGAGGCGATGAATAAACCCAGCACGAAGGCGCCCAGCGTAGCCAGGCGGACTAGCCGTGGCATCGAGCCAAAGCCGTCGCCGCCGGATTTGAGCCCGCGGGCCATGGCAACCCAAAGCACGATCCCGGCCACCACCGCCGCCGTCAACACCGGAGCCATTCCGTAGATAGCCAGGTTGAGCCAAGTTTGTACTTGGCCGATTTCCTTCCACCACTGGTAATCGATCACCAGCCCGGCAATGGTTCGGGACAAAGTCAGGGCGATGAAGAAGAGGATGATAAAGGGGATCACGCCTGCCTAGTCTAGCCCACTGGCGAAGCGGCTGTGGCTTGGCGCAGCTATTCGCGAGACCAGACCACGGTGCCGGCGACGATCGTAGCAGCCGGGCCGCCCCGAAAGGTCCGCTCGTGGAAGGGCGAGTTTTTGCTCTTGGATCGCGTCTTGTTGACGTCGTAGGTCCAACTCGTTTCCGGATCCAGTATCGTGAGGTCACCGGGCAGGCCGGGGGCCAAGCGGCCGCGCTCCAGGGCAAGCACTCGCGCCGGGCCGCTGGTGTAGAGAGCGATTAGTTTCATCAGCGAAATGCGGCCGGAGTGAACCAGCAGATCGAAGGACAAGCCCAAAGCCGTCTCCAGGCCCGTTATGCCGAACGGGCAACGCTCGAACTCCTGCATCTTTTCGCTACCGGCATGGGGCGCGTGATCGGTGGCGATCACTTCGATGGTGCCATCCACGAGCCCGTCGAGCACGGTGGCGATATCGCGAGGCCCGCGTAGCGGCGGGCGCATCTTGTAGTTGCTGTCGTAGGCGGCGGTGTCTTCATCGGCCAGCGCGAAATGGTGCGGCGTCACTTCACAGCTCACTTTTAAGCCTTGGGCGCGGGCGTAAGCCACCATGCGCACAGCGTTGGTGGTCGAGATGTGCGCAACGTGATAGCGGGCTCCGGTCAACTCGGCGAGCAGGATATCGCGCGCCACCATCACGTCTTCAGAGGCCGAGGGAATCCCGCGCAATCCGCGGCGAACCGAGGTTGAGCCTTCGTGCATGTCGCCGCCCGCACTCAGGTTGAGGTCCTCGCAGTGGTCGATCACGGGGATGTTCCAACCGGCGGCCAGTTCCATGGCGCGCCGCATCACGCGCGAGTTCATCACTGGCCGTCCGTCGTCGGAGATGGCCACGATGCCCGCCTGCTTCATCGCGCCGATGGAGGCCAGTTCCTCACCGGCGCTGCCCTTGGTGATCGCGCCGATCGGAAACACATTCACCGGCGAGAGGCGCCGGGCGCGCTCGATGATATAGCTGGTCACCGTGGCGTTGTCGTTAACCGGCGCGGTGTTGGGCATGCAGCAGACCGAAGTGAATCCGCCGGCGGCGGCCGCTCGTCCGCCGGATTCAATCGTCTCGGCATACTCAAAGCCTGGCTCGCGCAAATGCACGTGCATGTCGATGAAGCCCGGGGCCACCACCAGGCCGGTCGCATCCAGGGTGGGAATCGAAGAAGACGGCGCGTCAAGTCCGCGCCCGACCGCGGCGATGGCTCCGTCGAGGATCAAAACGTCGCCTACGCCATCGTGACCCGAGACCGGGTCCATCACGCGGCCGTTCCTGACGAACAGCGATCTCATGATTCGTTGAGTACCTTTTCCAGCACAGCCATCCGCACCGCCACTCCATTTTCCACCTGGCTCAGAATGACCGATTGCCGCGAGTCCGCCACTTCGCTGGACAACTCCCTGCCGCGATTGATCGGGCCTGGATGCATAACCAGCACGTTCGGTTTGGCCAAGCCGACGTGATCCAGACGCAGGCCATAGAAGGGGAAATATTCGTTGGGCGGGAAAGGCGTTTCGTGCTGCCGCTCCAGTTGCACGCGAAGCATCATGATGACATCGGCGCCTTCAATCGCCTCGCGCATGTTGTAGGTCAGCGTGACGCCGCTCGTCAGCGACGCCAGTTCCCGAGGCAAGAGCGTCGGCGGTCCGCACAGCACGACGCGCGCACCAAACTTCGACAGCAGATACATGTTGGAGCGGGCCACGCGGGAGTGGGCGATATCGCCGATGATGGCCACCTTCAGGCCTTCGAGCGACGAGCGGTGATCGAGAATCGTGCGCGCGTCCAGCAGCGCTTGCGTCGGATGCTCATGCGTGCCGTCACCGGCGTTGATGATCGGGGTCGGCAGATAGCGCGATAGAAAGTGCGGGGCTCCGGAAGCGGCGTGACGCATGACAATGGCGTTGGGCCGCATGGCGCCCAGCGTGTTAAGCGTGTCCACTAGAGACTCGCCCTTGGAAACGCTGGAGCCACTGGCGGTGATCGAGACCGCATCGGCGCCTAGCCGCTTGGCGGCGATCTCAAAGCTGGTGCGCGTGCGGGTGGACGACTCGAAAAAGAGATTCACCACCATCTTGCCGCGGAGAATCTCAAACTTCCTAACAGGCTGCTGATGGCTCTGCTGGAAATCCTTGGCGCGCTCCAGAATGGCGCGAATATCTTCCCGGCTCATTTCTTCGATGCCGAGGAGCCCGCGTGTCACGTCAGTCGCTCACCTTTTCGACCAACAGCACTTTTTCGATGCCGTCAATCTCGTTGAATTTCACTTCGATGATTTCGATATCCGAGGTCTGCACTGTGCGCCCAACATAGCGGGCCTCGATCGGCAATTCACGATGGCCGCGATCGATCAGCACCAGCAATTGCACTCGCGCTGGCCGGCCGTGATCGAAGAGGGCATCGAGCGCGGCGCGAATCGTGCGGCCCGTGTAAAGAACGTCGTCCATCAGAATGATGTCCTTGTCCTTGACGGAAAAAGAAATCTCCGTGGCGTTGAGCACCGGTTGATGGGAGACGGTGGACAAGTCGTCACGGTACAGATTGATATCCAGCACGCCGACCGGAATCTGGCGTTGCTCAAGCGCCTCGATCTTGGCCGCCAAGCGCTGGGCTAAAGGCACGCCCCGACGGCGGATACCGATAAAGGCAAGCCGGTCAAGGTCGGCGGTCTTCTCAAGAATCTCGTGAGCGAGGCGCACCAGCGTGCGATCAATTTCGCTGGCGCTCATCAACTGGGCTTTTTCACGGGTGACGGGCATGGGGTTCGGAAAAAAAATGGTAACACGGCAAGGCGGGACTTCAGAAGCGGCGCAAACGGCCACGGATTCGCTTGGCCAGTTTTTCGATCTCCTCCGTCTTGCGGATCGCAGCCACCGACAGCACGCTCTTGTCGTTCTTCTCGAGCTCGGTCTGAAGCTCCCCCGAGAGTTTGACCAGTTGCGCGGCGTCCTCGATCGACTTGGCTCGATCGGCCTTGAGAATTTCTTCCACCTGCGAACGCTTCAAGCGGACGCCGGTTTTGTCTTCATCGGGCTGGTCCACCGGGTGCCGCTGGGCGCTAGCAAGCTCGAGGAAAAGCATCGTCACCGCCAAGCTGATCGCCGCTGAAATCAAGGGTCGCGCCATACTCGCTTGCTATGATAGCCGTTTATGCAAGACGTCAAGGTGGGTGTCATCGGCTTGGGCAACGTTGGCTCGGGCACGTTGACGATCCTGGCGGAAAATGCGAGCCAGATTGCCCATAAACTTGGCTTTCGTCTGGTGGTTCAGGCGGTTTGCAGTCCGTCGGTCCTGGAAAAAAAGTTACCCAGGGAACTAGCCAGTGTCCGGCGCACTACCGATTGGCGGGAAGTAATTTCCGACCCGGAGATCGACGTGGTGGCCGAACTGGTGGGCGGTACCACGGTGGCGGCCGAGATCGTCGAGGCGGCGATGTCGCGCGGCAAGTCCGTCGTGACCGCCAACAAGGAATTGATGGCACGGCGCGGTCCGGAAATCTGGGAGAAGGCGATTCAAGCGGGCATCAATCTGGCCATGGAGGCCAGTGTAGCGGGCGGCATCCCGATTCACGCCGTGCTGCGCGAAGGCATATCGGGTGACCGCGTGGTGGCTCTGTACGGCATTCTCAACGGCACCAGCAACTACATTCTCACCGAAATCGAGCGGCACGGCTCCGCCTTCAACGACGTGCTGGCCGAAGCCCAGCGGCTGGGATTCGCCGAAGCCGACCCGAGTGCCGACGTAGATGGCGTTGACGCGCGCAGCAAGCTGGCGATTCTGGCGGCTCTGGCATTCGGACAAAAGATCACGGCCGACGGCATATTCACCGAAGGCATCCGTCGCCTGGGTCCCATCGATTTTCAATATGCACATCGGCTCGGCCACACCATACGGTTGATTTGCGCGGCGCGTTCTACCGAGGAGGGGCTGCTGCTTTCGGTGCGGCCGGCCCTCATTCCGGCGAGCACGATTCTGGCCAGCGTGCAGGGCGCCTACAATGCTGTGTGGGTCCGCGGACTCTACGGCGCCGACACCTTTTACTATGGACGGGGAGCGGGCGCGCAGCCGACCGGCGTGGCCGTGGTGAGCGATCTGATGCGCGTGGCCCGCGAAATTCGCGGAGGCAGCCACGATCGCGTGTCGCCGTTTGCGCATGCCCAACTCCGCGAGTATGTGCCGATCCCGATCACGACCCAGAGGCGCGCCTGGTATCTGCGCTTTCGCGTCAAGGACCGGCCCGGCATCATCGCATCGCTGTCGTCCATCCTGGCTGAGAAGAAAATCAGCCTTGACGCGGTCCTGCAACTACCCAGCGATTCCAAACAGAGCCTGCCGTTCGTGATCACCCTGGAGCCGACTCCGGAATCGGCCGTCCGCGAGGCGGTGGCCCAGATGGCCGGGTTGGACTTCCTGACCGAGCCGCCGCTCGCCTTGCCTATGGAGACTTCTTTATGATGATGCGCACTTTTCTGTGGTGTTTCAGCACCGCAGCCATCGCGGCCGCCCAGGTGGCGGACTACGCAAATTCCGGATACAAGACGCCCGAGGGGCGGGCTCGCGTGGCCGGTACGCTGGCCTCGCACGATCGAGAGCAGACACAGAAGCCCCGCGAACTGGTGCAGGCGCTCGGGCTGGAAAAAGGGCAGGCGGTGGCCGACATCGGCACGGGCGTGGGCTACATGCTCCCGTACCTCCATCAAGCGGTCGGCGCGGAAGGCAAGATTTTTGCCGAGGATATTTTCCCGGACTTTCTGGAGAAGGCCAAAGCGCGCGCGGCCGAACAAAAGCTGACCAACGTGTCTTTTATCCATGGCACCGAGCGCAGCGCGCAATTGCCGCCCGACTCGGTCAACGTAGTCCTGGTGCTGGACGTGTATCATCATTTCGACTTCCCGGCCGAGATGCTGGCCAGCGTCGCAAAAGGCTTGAAGAAAGAAGGGCGGCTGGTGATCGTCGATTTCTACAAGCAGGGCTTTCGCGACCCCAAGCACATCCGGCTGGACGAGAAGGAATTGATCGCCGAAGTAGAAAGCCACGGTTTCCGTCTCTTGCGCACTGGACCCTTCACTCCAGACCGGCAGTATATGGCGGTCTTCGTGAGGCAGCAGGAGAAGCAGTAAGATATAAGGATGAGCCTCAGACCAACTGTGGGGTTTGCAGTCGCGTTGTTGTGCGGCGCTCCCGCCTATTTTGCTTTTCAGGAAAGCGGCAAGCCGGCCTCGGAGAAGATCCCCGCCTACTATCAGAGTGAAGCCGAAGCCAAACCGTTTCCGGCTACCTTAGATCCGGCGCAGTTCAAGCATCCGCTGGTGCAGCGCGCCTATCGGGCCGCGCGCGAGATTCCCGGGGTGCTGGCCCAACAGCCCTGTTACTGTTACTGTGAACGCTCCGGCCACAAAGGACTCCTGGCATGTCATCGCGACAACCACTCGGCCGGTTGAATGGTGTGTCTCAAGGAGGTTCTCCTTGCATACCGGCTCCACAAAACAGGCAAGAAGCCGGCCGAAATCCGGCAGGCGATCATTCGAGGAGATTGGCAGTACGAGGAATTCAAATAGACTGCGGTCGCGTCGTTCACACCGGCCAACGACCGGCAGCCCAGGCGTTCCTCGCCGCCATCACTTTGAAGCAAGAATTTGAAGCAAGAAACTAACGTGCCATCTAAGTCTCCTGAAGCAGCCATGGAGCAGCAGGCGGTGGCGTTTGAAAAAGCGACCGCACTGTTCCAAAAAAGAGAATTCGTCCGCGCGCGCGACCTCTTCGCGGAGGCCGCCGAAGGGCCCGCAGTCGGCTTAACGCATTCGGCGCAAATGTACCTGAAGATGTGCGAGCGGCGCATGGGTGAGGGACAGGCGAAGAACCAATCACCCGAAGAGTTGTACACGCTGGGGGTGTCCCTGCTCAACCGGGGGGACATTGATGGCGCAATGGCGGCCCTGGAGAAGGCTCTTCAGCAGAAACCGGATGCCGATCATTTTCACTACACTCTGGCTCTGTGCGCGGGTCAGCGCGGCGACATGCCCGCCGCTGTAACGCATCTTCAGCGGGCTATCGAGTTGCAACCGTCCAACCGGATTGCAGCGCTGAACGATGCCGATTTTCACTCGATCGCCAAGCATCCCTCCATGCGCGAGTTGTTGGGTGGGGAAAGGAACAACGCTGGCTAAGCCACTCCCTCCGCCGGCGCATGGCCCTCTCCGTATCGTCGCCATTGGCGGCGGAACGGGACTGTCCACGCTTTTGCGCGGCCTGAAAGAATACGTCCCGCACCCGGGTCCGCTCGCGTCGCAACATCCACCGGCCAGATTTCCGCATGTGGAAGTCACGGCCGTAGTGACGGTCACCGACGACGGTGGCAGTTCCGGCATCCTCCGCCGGGAGTTGGACGTGCTGCCGCCCGGCGATATTCGTAACTGCATGGTCGCTTTGTCTGAGGATGAAGGGCTGCTGTCCAAGCTGTTTCAATATCGGTTCTCCAGCGGGCGCGGGCTAAAGGGCCACAGCTTCGGCAATCTATTTCTTTCGGCACTCACACACTTGACCGGCGATTTCGCGCGTGCGGTAACGATCTCATCGGAAGTGCTGGCCAGCCGCGGCCGGATCTTCCCCTCCACCCATGCCAATGTTTCGCTGGAGGCGGAGTTGTCGAACGGCAAGATCGTGCTGGGCGAAACGCGGATCAGCAAAAGCAAGCTGCCGATCTTCCGCATTCACCTGAAGCCCCGCCGCTGCCGGCCCCTGGCGGCGACGCTGGCGGCCATCGAGCAGGCGGACCTGATTTGCCTTGGGCCGGGATCACTTTTTACCAGCGTGATTCCGAATCTGTTGGTTGAGGGCATCCCGGAAGCCATCCATCGTTCGGCGGCCCGCAAGGCGTATTTCTGCAATCTGATGTGGCAGCCGGGCGAGACGATTGACTTCACCGCTTCCGATCACATCGCCGCGTTGCACCGGCATTCTCCCATGCCGCTGGCCGATACCATCGTGATCAATACACGGCCGATCACGGGCTCGCGCCGCCGGCGTTATGCCGCCCAGCGCGTGTTTCCGGTGCAAAACAACTATCCGCAACTCGCCGAACTCGGGCTGCGGGTGGTGGGCCGCAACCTGCTCGCCCGTGGCGAACGCATCCGGCACTCTCCGCAGGAGACCGCGGCGGTCGCAGTGGAATTGGCGCAGGAATCGCGGGTTTCGCGTTTGGGCGCGCGCAATACTATTTTGTCGTCGATGTCATCCGGTTTTGCCGGCTAGCCCATTGGTGGCAGTACCGGCGGCCCCCCTCCAATTGAAACCGGCGTCCCTTTCGCGCAGCCGCTGCTCGTTCGATAATTGGAATTGATGAAACCTCCCTCTTCAACGCCCGCGGTGAGCGTAGTCATTCTGGCGGCCGGCCTCGGCACGCGCATGAGATCGAAACGCGCCAAGGTTTTGCACAAGGCCGGCGGGTTGACGCTGGTTGAGCAAGTGGTGCGGGCAGCCCGGGAAGTTGCGTCGCCGGAAAACATCGTGACTGTGGTGGGCCATCAGGCGGCGCTGGTGCGCGATGCGGTGGCGGCCTACGGAGTCCGCTTCGCCGAGCAGACCGAACAGCGCGGGACCGGGCACGCGGTACTGATGTGCCGCGAGATGTTGAAGAACACCCAGGGCTGGGTGGTCATTCTCTACGGCGATTGCCCGTTGCTCAAAGCTTCAACGGTGAAAGAACTGGTCCGCCGCATGCAGGCCAGCAGCGCGGCGGCCATTGTGATTACTACACGCGTGGCCAACCCACAAGGCTACGGCCGGATCGTGCGCGACGCGGCCGGCAATGTCACGGCCATCGTGGAGCAGAAGGCGTGTACGCCGGACCAAAACGCGATCGACGAAATTAACTCGGGCATCTATTGTTTCCGCGCCGACGCGCTGTGGGACCGCATCGCCGCGATTGCCCCCAATGCGGCCTCGGGCGAGATCTATCTCACAGACATGGTGGAGGCTCTGGCGGCAGCTGGTCTCAAGACCGAGCCGATGGTGATCACCGACGAAGAGGAACTGCTCGGCATCAACACGCGAGTTGAGCTGGCCACGGCCAATGGAATTCTGCGCGCGCGCAAGACGATGGAGTTGATGTTGGAAGGCGTTACGATTGAGCGCCCCGAGACAGTCTCGATTGATTCGGACGTTCGCATCGGCCGCGACACCGTGGTGGAACCTTTTGTGCAGATCCTGGGCAACACCGAAATCGGCGAGGACTGCCGCATCGGCGCCGGATCGATCCTGCGCGACACCCGGCTGGCGGACGGAGTGGACATCGACGCCTATACGCTGATCGGCACCTCACGTATCGGCCCCGGCGCCAAGATCGGACCCTTCGCGCGCCTGCGATTGGACAACGACGTGGAGGCCGGAGTGCATATCGGCAACTTCGTCGAACTCAAGAAGACGCGCATGGGCGTCAAGGCCAAGGCCGGGCACCTGGCGTACCTGGGCGATTCCTCGATCGGAGCCGGCAGCAACATTGGCGCCGGCACCATCACCTGCAACTACGATGGGCAGGCGAAACACAAGACTTGGATTGGCCCGAACAGCTTCATCGGATCCAACTCCACCTTGGTTGCTCCGCTGGAGATCGGCGACGGCAGTTACATTGGCGCTGGTTCGGTCATTACCGAGAATGTCGGTGAAGACACGCTCGCGCTGGGGCGCGCCCGGCAGGCGGTGAAACCGGGTTGGCCCAGTAAGAAACGCAAGCAATCGGCCAAGCCGACGGCTTGACGCGGCTGGTTCAGACGTGATGTACTTCCCCAAGCATGGGGTCTTCGAATCGTCGCGAGTTTCTCGCTGCCGCAGGGGCCACGGCCACCACGTCTTTGCTCCCGGCCTTGGCCGCCGAGGGTGACTGGTTTGACCGGCCGATGCGCTGGTCGCAGTTGACGCTCGTTGAAGATGACCCCGGCAAGTTCGACGCGAAGTTCTGGCTCGACTATTTTGCGCGCATCAAATCCGACGCCGTCTGTCTGAGTGCCGGTGGCGTTGTTGCATTCTACCCGACGAAGATTCCGCTGCACCACCGCAGCCGCTGGCTGGGTGAATCGGATCCATTCGGCGAACTGGTAGCGGGCTGTCGAAAACTCGGCATGGTGGTGATCGCGCGCACGGACCCGCACGCCGTCCACCAGGACGCAGCCACGGCGCACCCGGAGTGGATCGCGGTGGAGCAGCAGGGACAGCCGCGCAAACACTGGGCCGATCCCACGCTGTGGGTCACGTGCGCGCTGGGGCCTTACAACTTTGAATTCATGACCGAAGTGACGCGCGAGATCGTGCGTCTGTACAAGGTGGATGGCATCTTCACCAATCGCTGGGCGGGCTCAGGGATGTGCTATTGCGCCTCGTGCGAAAAGCTGTTTCGGGCCGATTCGGCCATGCCGCTGCCGCGCACCAACAACCCGCTCGCTCCGCAGCGGCGGCGCTATATTCTGTGGCGGGAAAAACGGCTGTTCGAACTCTGGCGCCTGTGGGACGGCGAGGTGAGGAAGATCAATCCCGCGGCGCGGTACATCGCCAACGCCGGCGGCGGCGCGCTGTCCAACCTCGACATGAAGACGATCGGAGAGCTGGCGCCCACCTTGTTTGCCGATCGTCAGGCGCGCCGCGGCCTGATGGCTCCTTGGGAAAACGGCAAGAACGGCAAGGAATACCGCGCCACGCTGGGGCGAAAAGCGATCGTAGGTATTTTCAGCGTCGGCGTGGAAGAACCGCATCGCTGGAAGGACTCCGTTCAATCGGATGCCGAGATTCGCATTTGGGTGGCGGACGGAGTGGCGAACGATTTGCGCCCGTGGTTCACCAAATTCTCCGGCGTGCTCTACGATAAGCGCTGGCTCCAGACGGTGGAAGATCTCTACCTTCGCTACGCGCGGTGGGAGCCGTATCTGCGCAACGAGTCACCGGTGGCGCGGATTGGCGTCATCTATTCGCAGCAGACCGCCACGTACTATGGCGGCGACAAGGCGGAGGCCAAAGTAGAAGATCCGGCGCTCGGCTTCTATCAGGCTCTGCTGGAAGCGCGGTTGCCCTTTGAGATGGTGCACGACCGTCTGCTTGACGCGGCCCATGTTGACCAGTTCCGACTGCTCATCCTGCCCAATATCGCCGCCTTGTCAGAGGCGCAGTGCATGCAGTTGACCGAGTTTGTCGAGCGCGGTGGCGGCATCGTGGCCACGCATGAGACCTCGCTCTACAACGAATGGGGGCAGCGCCGCGCGGACTTTGGTCTCGCGTCTTTGTTCGGCGTGAAGGCCGCCGGGGCGGTGGAAGGCCCGATGCGCAACGCCTATCTGCGCCTCGAGCATCAGCAATTCAAAGGACACCCGCTACTGCGCGGACTGGAGGACGCGCCACGCATTATTCACGGCGTTCACCGGCAGCCCGTCACGCCGGACGCGGCAGCGCGCTTCGAGGGACGGCCCATCACGCTGATTCCGTCCTATCCGGATTTGCCAATGGAAATGGTTTATCCGCGCGTGGCCCGCACCGACACCGCCGAAGTTTTCGCGCGGCAAGTGGGCAAGGGCAGGGTTGTCTATTTCCCTTGGGACATTGACCGGACCTTTTGGGAAGTGCTCTCGCTGGACCACGGCAGATTGCTGAGGAACGCGATTGACTGGGCGGCGAACGAGGAGCCGGCGATTCAAGTGGAAGGTCAAGGGTTTTTCGACGTCACGGCGTGGAAGCAGAAACAGTCGATGACGGTTCATCTGGTCAATCTGACCAATCCGATGTTGATGAAGGGGCCCTATCGGGAGTTGATTCCTTCCCCGCCCCAGAGAGTGCGCGTCAAGCTTCCGCCGGGCGCGCGGCCGCGCAATGTGCAACTGCTGGCCGCGGGGCAAACGCCGCCGAATCGGGTGACCAACGGTTGGGTTGAACTGACCGTGCCTAGTGTACTCGACCACGAAATCATTGCGATCGATCTGTAAGGAGCTATTCGGATGCGATTCATCTCAGTCTTGCTGTTGGCTTGCGGCGCCGCATGGGCGCAGGTGTCTACGGGCACCATCAATCTGGAAGTCAAAGACTCAACCGGCGCACTGATCCCGGGCGTGAGTCTCAATCTCGAGCACCCGTCCACTGGCGCCAAACGGGAAGGCGTTACCAACGAGCGCGGAGAGTTCCGCGCGGCCTTTATGCCGATTGGCGAGTACGTGATCACCGCCACGATGCAGGGCTTCAAGCGCCAGAGCCTGCGTGGACTGAAATTGCTGGTGGACCAGGATGCGAACGTGACCGTGACGATGCAGCCTGGTGAGGTGAAGGAGACGATCGAGGTCACCGGCGCGATGCCGCTGCTTGAATCTTCCTCGTCGGCGATCGGCCAAGTCATCGAGAACAAGAAGATCATGGAGCTGCCGTTGAATGGACGCAACCCGTTCGCGCTGGGGCTGCTGGCCGGGAACACGACGCCGATGTTCGGCATGGGTTCCAACCTCCCGTTTATTGGAGGCGGGGGCCGATTTTCTTCGAACGAAGTGCTGCTGGATGGCGTGGACAACAACACGATTCAGAACGCGGGGGCGGTGGGACGGTCCGGCATTGCTTACACACCTTCGGTGGATGCGGTGCAGGAGTTCAAGGTCAAGACCAATAACTTCTCGGCTGAATTTGGACACTCAGCGGGCACGGTGATCACGGCCACCATCAAGTCCGGCGCCAACGAATTCCATGGGTCGGTCTTTGAGTTTCTTCGCAACGACAAGCTTGACGCCAATAACTTCTTCACCAACTCGGCGGGGCAACGCAAAGGCAAGTTCCGTCAGAATCAGTTCGGCTCGGCAGCGGGCGGGCGTATTCTTCGCGATCGCACGTTTTGGTTCGCGGATTTTGAATCTACGCGTATCCGCCAGCAGTCCTCGAGTTCGATCCTGGACGTGCCGACGGAGGCCTTTCGCTCGGGGGACTTCTCTGGACTTCCAATCAGTCAACTGATCTATGATCCGGCCGCACGGCAACTTGGTCCGGCCGGCACGGTCATCTCGACGCCACTGCCAGGCAATCGCATCCCCTCGTCCCGGATCAACCCCACCAGCGCCGCGATCGCCAGCCTGCTACCGCTGCCGAATACGGGAGCGCCCGGCGCGGCCGGACGCAACTTTTTCCGCCAAAGACCAAATCAATTTCGCGGCGATCGCGGAGACCTGCGCATTGACCATAAGCTGACCAACTCCAACAACGTGTATGCCCGCTATTCGCTCTGGAACCAACGCCAGCCGATCCCTGGCGCCTTTGAAGGATTCATCGGCGGCGGCTCCAAACGGATTGATTTCTCGCGCCATGCCGTGCTCGGCGACACTCACATCTTCTCTCCCACGGTGGTGAATGAGTTCCGTTTCGGATTCATCCGTCACAATGGCTCGGACGTGGGTGACGCACCGGGCGGGGTGGGATTTGCGAACGCGAACCGCCTCGCGCTATTTCCCTTCCCCGACCTCGGGTTTCCGTCGATCAGCTTCAACTTCTCGGGCGCCCCGTCCGGTTCCCAGCAATTTTCCAGTTGGGGTGGCGGCTCTTCGAACTACAACATCGAGAACACATTTCAGTGGTCGGACAACGTGAACGTCACGCGCGGCGATCACACGCTCAAGTTCGGCGGAGACGTCCGCCGGTATCGCTATGAGGTGCTCAAGGGTTCTCCTTTTTACGGCAATATTATTTTTGGGTCGGTCCTCAGTTCCAGTTCCGATAGCAGCGGCTCGGGAGCTCCGCTGGCCGATTTCCTGCTCGGATTACCCGCCTTTTATGAAGGCACACAGATGCTGGATTGGGGACGGCATCGCACTCTCTATGGCGGACTCTATTTTCAAGACGATTGGAAAGCCACCCGCCGGCTGACGCTGAATCTGGGCGTGCGGTATGAGGTCTACACACAGCCGGTGGATGCGCGCGATCGCGGTTCACTATTCAACGTCAAGACAGGCCGATTCCAACTCCCGGGCGTGGACGGATTCTCGCGCGCCATTGTTAACGGCGATCACAACAACATTGGCCCGCGCTTCGGCTTCGCCTACCAGTGGTCACCCAAGCTGGTGGTTCGCGGCGGGTACGGCTTGTTCTATGGCCTGCGCGATCAGAATCAGGAGACCACGCAATTCTCGGGCAACAATCCAAACGTGCCCACACTCACGTTCCCGGTGGTGGACGCGCAACGCACGGTGACGGCGCCGTTCACGCTGAACACCCCGATTGTCGCGGTGCCGAGCGACACCACCCTCGTGAGTTTCACGGCTGCCAGACCCTTTGTCCGCACCATTCGTACGCAAGTTTTCGATGGAGCCAAGTTCCCGCTCTTGCACCAGGCCAACCTTAGTTTCCAGTGGGAGCCGAAAGCGAATTGGCTGTTGGAGACCACGCTGTCCACTTCACGTGGACGCGATTTGGCGACGTCGTTCCTCCACAGCAATCAGGTGCCCTTTGAGTTTGCGCTGAACGGTAGGAACACACAAGCCAATCGGCCCTTCCCGAATGTGAACGGCACAGTGCCCACGGTGGACTCAACCGGCACGTCGGGCTACCACGCCGTCAATTTCAAGTTGGAGAAGCGGCACAGCTCGGGACTGAATTTTCTCATCAACTACACGATCCAAAAGAATATGGAGACCAACGGCACCGGCCCCTCTTCTTTCACGCAGAACGGCGGCACCAGTTTCGTCTTCGATCAATACAATCTATCGCGCGAACGGGCGGTGGCTCCGGTCGACGTGCCACAGATTTTCGTGGCCAGCTATGGCTATGAGATCCCGTTCATGAGACGTAACAAGATCCTCGGCGGCTGGCAAGTGAACGGCATCACCAGCGTGCGGGGCGGTTTCCCGAGCGATCTTCGCACTAACGTGCTGGCGCCCATCTTCAACACGTTCAACATGCCGGACGTGGTGGCCGGGCAGGTGGCGCAAGTGCAGTCTGGCCGGAGCGTGGACAACTTCTTCAACCCCGGTGCGTTCAAGGTGCCGGGCACGGTCCGGTCCACCACCGGCGCCAACATCCAACTGCTGGGTGACTCGGCACGCCGCAATGTGCGCGGCCCGGGCTCGGTGAACCTGGACATGTCGGCCTTCAAGAATACCCGCATCACCGAGCGCTACACACTGCAGTTCCGCGCCGAGTTCTTCAATCTCACCAATACGCCCACGTTCTTTCTGCCGTCGGCAAGTTCCAACAACATGACGTGCATTGGCCCGGCGGGCGCGGCTTGCAATGCGGGCAACCCGAACTTTGGCAAGCTGTCCAATGGCACAGCCACCGGCAGGCAGATCCAGTTCGGTTTGAAGTTTCTGTTTTAGCGCCCCGCGCCGGCCGCCATGGCCTTCTTCTTCGCAGGCGCTTTCTTGGGCGGCTTGGGAGGACCACCGGCGATGGTATGCCCGTTCGCGTCAGTGTGCCACGATTGCGATTGGAAGCCGAGGAAGACGGCGATCCACTTCTCATTGGGCCCGCTCGATCCTGCTGGAAAATGCAGGATCAGCGCGCCGTCCTGCCAGATGCCGTCGTCCTTGCGAAACTGCTTGACGTTGCCCTGGTTCATGTGGATATCGTGGATGCCCTGACCGGGCTCAAAGTCGAAGTACTTGTCGGCGACTTTCTCCGGCCCCCACTTTTCACCGAAGGCGTAGACCTGCGGCTTGTCCTCATGGATGCCAATCATGACGGCGTCGTCAATCAAATCGCCCAGATCGTTCTTCGGCCCCGGTTTGATGTTGGGCACCACCTTCATGTCTTTGCGGGCGAATAATCCTCCGCGCACGAAGTCGATCGCGGCGCCGCCGGGCTTGCTGTCCAATTCCGAAAAGCCGGCCGGAAGTTGCTTGAGTTTAGTCCTGAAGGCAGCCGGCAGGGACTCGGTGGTGAAGGCGAGTAGATCAGCGGGCTTCACCTGCGACATCACGTTCACGGCGATCCGGTGCAACTGGCTTCCGTCGGTCACCAGAATCTGATAATGATCCTTGTTGGTCTTGGGCCGCAACCGGTGGGTGATCCAGCCCTTCAGAACTCCATAGTGTTTCAGTGGCATGCGTAGCGTTCCTTTCTCGAAAATGTTGGCTAAAATTTCAAAGCATCGAACAGGTCAATTCGGAGTCCCAGATCCGGGGCTGGGCGGAATTGTGTCTGAGCCTCCAGTCCGTGTTGGGCGATCACCGCCTTGATCGCGGCCCCTACATCGGTCTGCTTGTTTGGCTCAATCATTTTCTCATTGGTCAAGTGGAGACGGAATGACTCGCCGGCCCGCGCTTTGGCGATCCATTCCACCGTGCCGGTATCCGGGTTGTCATGTTCACCGTTGGCCGAGATCACGTAGTGATCGGCGGTGATGCGCTGCAAAAAGTCTAGCGTCATATTGCGATCGCTCCCGTGATGGGGCATCTTGAGCAAGTCGAAATGAGCCTTGCCGGTCTTGGCGTCGTCGATGAATCCGGAAGTTGCCAGCCCCGACAGGATGTCATCCCCTCGCGCGTCGCCGGTCAACAGCATCGTACGGCCGTCCATCTCGGCGACAACCACGATGCTGGACAAGTTAGCGATAGACCGATCGGCGAACGACGCCACGCTGGCGGCGCCGGGATGAGCGGCCACATGCTTCTCCCACTCCCCGTGCAGGGCCGTGAGCCGCTCGAGACTCGGCGCGATAATGTGGAATTTCAGTCCGTCGGCCAAGGCAAAAGTCACGCGCTGCCGCTGGCTCATCACCAGCCCTTTGAAGCCCATGTTCATGATGATTTTGAGACCTTCCGCCTTGGCGCGCAATTGCCGCCCTTGATTGATCGAGGCAAGCATCGCTGCCGAGTGACGCCCGCCTTCGCCCTCTCCAAACACGGCCGAAGCTAGCCGCCCGGCCGCCACCTCGGCGCCGAGCGAGGCGACGCTGGAGCGTAACTCCTCCGAGCCATTACTCAGAATGTCGTCAAAGCTGTTGTACCAGAGCGTTTTCACGCGATAGGGCACGGCCGGTTGGACGTCCTCGATCATGGAGAAAAACTCCAGGACGCCGTTGATATGGTCGTCATCAATGTGACTGACCATCACCATTTCGATCGGCAAGGGTTCAAGCTTGGGAATCTTGTGATTCTTACGGAGTTGGTCAAGACGCTTGGACAGCGAACTAGCCCAAACGCCGGCCGGGCCGCCGTCAATCACAATGTGGCGCACGACCTCGTTGGTTTTGCCCCAGCTCAAGATGAGACAATCGCCCTTCTGCGCCTCAAGAGCCTCCAACGTGAAAGTCATGTTCGACGTTCCTTTTAGACAGACTGCAGGGCCCGCAGTATATCGAGCAGGCCGGCCCCTTGAAAGTTCTTGTCCCGGTTAAGGCTCGTTGCGGTGTTGCACAAGATCTCTTTGATGCGGCGGGGATCTCCGATCAATTCCCGGTGGCGCGCCATCAGCAGGGCCGCCGCGCCGCTGACGTGGGGCGCCGCCATGCTGGTGCCGTCCAAGGCTGCCTTCTTGCCGCCAGGGATGGTCGAGACGATTTTTTCCCCAGGTGCCAGTAGATCCGGTTTGCCCCGGCCATCGCCGGTCGGGCCGCGGCTGGAGAAGTAGGAGACACCGTACTTGTGGGGCATCAAACGATGCGTGGATCCCACCGTGATGGCGTCCTCGGCGTTGCCTGGATCGGTGATCGAGATGTCACTGTAGCCGCCGAGCCCGTCGGCAGTTTCGGCTTGGTAGCCACGGTTGCCGGCCGCGGCCACCACGACGACGCCGGCGCCGGTTAGCCGGGTACACTCTTCACAAACCGGCGTGGCGCCGCACGCATAACTATCCACCGAGTGCTTGAGCGAGAAACTCATGTTCACGCCATGAACGGAGACCGTATCCTTGTTGGCATTCAGGTAGCGGATGAACTGCAACGCGGCCAGGATAGAAAACTCGTCGCCGGTGCCTTCGGCCGTGAACACGCGCAGATCGTAGATCTGCAAGTCTGGACAGATACCCTTGATGTCGCCTGGGCCGATGCCGGCATGGTTCGGAGTGGTGGTGTCCTCACTTCGATTCCAATTCGCCGCCAGGATGCCGGCCACATGCGTCCCGTGCTGATTCTCTGGGGGGCGATACGCGTCTGCGGTGTGCTCAATCCGCAAGATTCTCTCGAGCAGATCCCACTCAAAAAAGCGGCCGCTGGCCAGCCGGAGCTGCAGATCCTGCTTGAGACCGTTCCATTGACCTTCGTCCAGGCCGGCGTCTTTGCGAATCTGCGCCTCTAGCGCGGCCGCACTCTCGAGGTCCCGGTCGGCCGCCGCTGTATAGAGCAGGTCCTTGAGCCGTGTGAAATCAAAGGTCTTCACGATGCGGCTATCGGCCACATCCTTGTCCCCTCCAAACCCTGGATGCGCGGCGTCCACCCCGCTATCCACCACCGCCCAGAGCAAGCCTTCGCAGGAGATCTTGAATACTTGCGTCGCGGCATCGGCCTTCACGGTCTGGCGCGACACGTACACGGCGGACTCGGCCTCCCGATTCAAGAAGATCTTCCACAGCGACGCTTGTGGCTTCCTGGTGACGCCTCTGACAACCTTCAGCCTCGTCCACAATCCAGTCACGTCTGCTTCGCTCAGCAGTTGCTGTAGACTTCTGACGGCCCGCAGGAAATAATCACGCCGCGCTTCATCAGACGCCGGCATCGGTTCACACAGCGAGAGCGCGCCGGCGATGCGGACCATATGCAACAGAGTTTCGCTGTAGACCTTTTCCTTGTCCCCCAACTGCCTGAGTTCGGCGGGATTGATGAGGAGCTGCGTCAACTGCGCTTTCTCTTCCAACAGCAGAGGAAGCTGCTGGAGCACATGATCCGGCAACTCTTTGGACCACCATACCGAGAGTGGCAGAATGGCCTGGATCAACTGCCGGAAGGTTACCTTCGCCATCGCGTGGGATTGGTTGTAGATCACCACCGGAGCCCGCAGACCGCCTACGCCGCTCAAGCTGATGCGCAATTCCCTCACCAGTTTTTCGAGAGTGCTGTCGCGATGGGGTGCGAAAAGCACCTCGTGAGCCGTGTCAGGCTCGGTGGTGGCAAACAGCAACCAGACGTCTGGCGTGACCGGCGTATCCTGGGTAAAACGCTGGCCCTGCACACGGTTGGAGCGGGGATAAATGATCTGGAGCGCTTCCTCACGGGAAAGCGCTCGGCGGGCAAACGGATCGTTTGGCACAGGTTATCAGTATATGTGGCGCACGCCCGTTCTTCGTTTCAAGCCGCTCCGTCTTTTTTTGAGCATAAGGGGTTCTCTCTAGGTGAGGGGTCAGACGAGCGCCCGAGCGCCCGCGTGGTTTTTTGTGCCGATAGAAACTTGTGCCGGGCAATTCGTGTTCGTATGAAGCAGACCGGATAGATTGGGTCCGAAGGGTGAAGAAAGCAATGACCAGATCAACAAAATGGATGGTTTCGGCCGGCGCCGCTCTGGCGGCCGGGACTTGCCTGGTGGCGCTAGCCCCGGCCCAGGATGAACCGCAGAGCTTGGTGGTGGACCACTCGGAGTGTTCGCTATTCGGCTCCAAACGGGATCAGTTGAGCGGTTCGGGACTGGCGTCCGAAGCGCGGCAGCGATACCGGATGAGCGAATTGACGTCGCAAGTGGTGCCGCTCCTGGGCGTCGCCAAGTCGCGCTTTGGCGCCGCCGCCGGAGCTGCCGGTCCCAGGCTGGCCGGGGAGCAAGGCGTGATCGACACGTACCTGTTCAAAGCGATGCAGGACGCCTCGGTCACCCCGGCTCCCCGGACCAATGACTACGAATTCTGCCGAAGGGTGACATACGATCTGGTGGGCCGTCCGCCCACGGCCGAACGGCTCTTCCAGTTCGTCACCGACGGCACGCCGGACAAGCGCGCCAAGTACGTCGATGAATTGCTCGAGCGCTCCGAGTGGGTCGACAAGTGGCAAATGTTCCTATCTGACCTTTACGAGAACACGCAGAACAACAACCAGGTGAACCGGTTCGCCGAAGGCCGCAATGCCTTTTACCAGTACCTGAAGGATTCGCTCGCCGCCAACAAGCGGTACAACGTCATCGCCACTGGGTTGATTTCGTCAGCCGGCCCCAACACGTATGAGGACGGCAAACTGGGCTTCATTCTCGGCGGCTTTGTCACAGGTGGCCCTCGCACCGGGCAGGACATCTTCGATCAACTGGCCGCCAACACCGCCGAGAAATTCCTGGGCATCGCTCACGAAAACTGCGTGCTGTGCCACGACGGGCGCGGGCATTTGGACCCGCTCAGCGTTTGGGGCAGGAAAGAAACGCGCTTGAAGTCCTGGCAACTGGCCTCGTTCTTCTCTCGTACTAATCACCGCCGGGTGGTGATCAATCCACCGGCCAACCCTTACTACTACGCGATCGAAGATAACACGACCTATCGAACCGACTATCCGCTCAACACCACCACCGGCAATCGCCCGGCACGGCAACCCCTCGGCTCCATCCGCAACGTCTCGCCGGAGTATCCCTTCGCCAATGGCGGCAAGCCGAACCCCGGCGAGAACCCCCGGGTCGCGCTGGCCCGCTTCATCACCGCCGACATTCAGTTCTCGCGCGCCACGGTCAACTACGTTTGGAAGCAGTTCTTTGTTCGCGGGATCGTGGAACCGGCCAACCAGTTTGACCTGGCGCGGATGGATCCCGACAACCCGCCGGCAGAGCCGTGGACGATTCAACCCACCAATCCGGCGCTGCTCAATGCACTGGCCAAGGACTTTGCCGACAACGGATTCAACCTGAAGGACCTGATGCGCAAGATCGCCACGTCAGACGCCTATCAGTTGTCGTCGCGCTATGAGGGCACGTGGAAGCCAGAGTATGAGAAGCTCTTCGCCCGCAAGTTCGTGCGGCGGCTGTGGGGCGAAGAGGTTATGGATGCGATCACGCAGATCAGCAACGTGCCCAACACGCAGATCAATGTGGCCGGCCTCGGACGATTGAGCTGGGCGATGCAGCTACCCGATACCTTCCGCGTACCGGCCGAGCCGCTGGGCTCGTTCCTCGACAGCTTCCTACGCGGCAACCGCATTGAAGAAGAGCGGAGGAACGATGGCGCGGTGCCCCAGACGCTGAACCTGATGAATGACGCGTTTGTGCAGAACCGCACCCGGGCATCCGGAAACGGCGCGGCTGCGAGCCTGGCGCGGCAATTGCTCAACCGGTACACGGCCTTGAGTGACAATCTGCTGGTCAACGAGATGTTCCTGACGGTGCTCAACCGGCCCGCCGGCGAGGATGAGTTGCGCACGGCCACCACGACGCTGGCCCGAGCCACCGGCGCGACGGCGCGCCAGGCACAAGTGGAGGACCTACTCTGGGCCCTCTATAACAAGGTCGATTTCATCTACAACTACTAAGCGGAGGAGCCACACCCAATGAAAAACGAAAAACAATTCCGTGAATATGTGGAGCGGCATCCGCATCCGCACCAGCATGCGGCGATCCGCCCTTACTTCACTCGCCGCGGCTTCTTCCAACTGGCCGGAGCCGGCGTCACCGGGGCGGTGCTGCTGGATCGCCCGGCGTTTGGCCAGGAAATCACCCGGGGGGGCGCGACGCCAATCAGCAAAGCGAAGAACGTCGTCTTCATGCTGCTGACGGGCGCGCCCAGCCACACGGACCTGTTTGACTTCAAACAGTCCGCCGACACGCCACTGAACGTCATGAAGCCGGACACGATCAAGGGAATCGTCTGGCCGGCGGGCATCATGCCGAAGCTGGGCAATCAACTGGGCGATCTGGCCATTGCCCGCTCGGTCCGCTCCTGGGCGCTGCAACATAATCTGGCGCAGTCCTGGGCGCAGATTGGCCGCTCACCGGCGGCGGCGCTGGGCGACATCGCTCCCAACATCGGCGCCATCATCGCGGCGGAGAAGGCGAATGAGCGCGTCCCCGGCCAGGTCTTCCCCACGTTCCTGGCGTTGAACTCCGGCGCGGGAGTTGGTTCCGGCTACCTGCCGGCCACCTACGCGCCGCTGAAGATCACGCCCGCAGTGAGCGGCCTGCCGGACACCAACAACCCGGACGGGCAGGCGCGTTTCACCGCCAAGTATGACTTGATGCAGAAGCTGGACCAGCCATTGCGCGACGCGGCGGCTAACCCCTACGGGACTGAAATGGCGGGCTACGATGGCTTCTATCAGGCCGGCAAGGCGATGATGTTCAACCCGGACGTGGAGAAGGCTTTCCGCTACACGACGGCTGAGTCGGCTCGATACGGAAGTTCCGGCTTCGGCAACGCGTGCCTTAACGCCGCGAAGGTTTTGGGAGCGCGCGGCGGCACCCGGTATATTCAGATCTCATTTGGGAGCTGGGACCACCACACGAACATCTACACCGCTCTGCCGCCAATGGCCAAGCAGCTTGACGATGGCGTGTCGGCGCTGATCGATGACCTGAAAGCCAGCGGCACGTTCGATGAGACTCTGATCGTCATCATGGGCGAGTTCGGCCGGACGACGGGCGAACTCACGGCTACCGACGGCCGCGACCACCACTTGCAGCAGTTCGCTGTGTTTGCCGGCGCGGGCGTCAAGGGCGGGCGTACGATCGGCTCCACGGATGAGATGGGTGGAAGTACCAAGGACTACGGCTGGTCTCGCGACCGCAACCTGCGGGTGGAAGACTTCGAAGCTACGATCTACTCGGCGATGGGGATTGATTGGACCAGCGTACGCTACGACGATCCGTTCAAACGGGGATTCTACTACGTGCCTGAGTCGAACAACGATCTGTACGCGCCATTGCACGAGCTCTGGTCCTAGCGAAACGTTCCGGCCCACTCCAGCCCTCGGCCATGCCGGCCGGGGGCTCTTTTGTCTCACCGTACTCCTCCTCACGATTTGTACTAGTTGGCCCATTTCAGGACTATCCAAACTGCCGGTTGAAGCTTTACAGTTCTAACATTGGCGAGGAGAGCACCAAGCCCTTTCAATGAAAGTAACGATACTGGTTCCCTGCTGGAATGAGGCCGAAGGTCTGGCCAGTCTTTTCGGCCGGTTGTCTGGCCTGATGCGTGGACGCGAACGCGACTGGGAAGTGATTGCCATCAACGATGGCAGCCACGACCAAACCGGCGCGATGCTGGATACCGAAGCCCGCCGCGTCCCTTGGCTGCGTGTGCTGCATCACCATGGCAACCGCGGTTTGGGCGCCGCTCTGCGCACGGGCATCGCGGCGGCCACCGGCGAGATCGTCTGCACGATTGACAGCGATTGCACCTATCCCCCTGAACGCCTGCCCGAGTTCGTGGCCCGCATCGAGCGCGGCGCGGACCTGGTGACGGCTTCGCCTTGGCATCCGGATAACAAACGGGCTCATGCCAGCAAGTTCCGCGTGGGCTTGAGCCGAAGCGCTTCCAGGGTCTACCGGGTGATGGTAGGGGCGCGCGTGCACACCTATACCTGCTTGTTTCGCGCGTATCGCCGGTCTCGCCTGGACAACATCCAATTCGATTCAACTGGTTTTTCGGCCGTGACCGAAATCATGGTGAAGGCGATTCTCACCGGCTGCCGCGTGGAAGAAGTGGCGATGCCGCTTGAAGCAAGGCAATTCGGCGTTTCTAAGATGAGCATCCGCAAGGCCATGGTGGGCCATCTGAATCTGATGAGCTCGACGGCCAAATGGGTGGCCGTGCATCGTCTCGGGGCCGGCTAGAGCGGGTCGGGGTCGAGCACTTCGAAGTCTTCGAGTCGCAGATTGTCAAACCGCACGGTTCGAATGACGTGATCGAGCGGCTCCATTCCTGTGAACTCGATTTCCGTCACTCCTAGCCTGCGCGGATTCCAGCTCTTCGCTCCGGGCGTCTCTTTGAAGGAGGCCGGGAATCCCGAAAGGTGGTTGTTCAAGGGACTGATGCCGGGATCGACGTGGAAGGGCGCATAGTCGGCCATGGTCAACCCGTTCAACTGACTGCGTTCCCCAGTCTCGCGATCGCGTAGTGCCACACGCGTCCACAACTGCGACGAGAAGGCTCCGCGGCACTAGACCTCGGCGCCGTTTCGATCTCGCGATCCGCACACTCCAAACCGGGGGACGACGCGGTGAGCAGCGCCAAACGGCATGGCTGCTGTTTGCTTGTTGCCGAACATCGTTGCATACACCTTCACGTCCACGCGTAGCGTCATGGTCCGGACTCGTGCGAACTCCGTGCGGTCTAGCGACAAGTAGATCCAGGGCTTACCCTGCGATTCGGTCCAGACCGACGACAGGA
>JAYTKJ010000278.1:0-12564 GCA_043730365.1 Acidobacteriota bacterium
ACGATTTCAATATCGACTATCGGTTCCGGCCCAACATCACAGTCACCGGCTACGTTGGTCATGCTCAGGGGCTCGCGGCGATTCGGACGATCTATCCAAAGGGGACGGGGTCCAACTTCGGATATCTGGAATTGCTCTACCGCTTTTGAGGCACGCGCAAGACGGACTCGCTCCGGCGCGGCATCGCGAGAGGTTCCTCGCGGTTTGGCGCCGCCCCTCTGCGGCCTTTGCGCTTTCTAACGGGCCAGTGACGGACCGAGTAAGGTCATTCCATACGGTTCAAAGAGGGCGGCGATGTCTTGGGGCGAAAGCTGAGCCGCGGACGCCTCCATAAAGAACCTCTCCAGATCAGCTGGAGTGATCATCACCAGCGCTTCGATGGGCGAGCCGGTGAAATTCTGGAACGTATGGGGAATTCCGCGAGGCGCGAAAATGGAGCTTCCGGGTCCGGCGATGACGCGGTTGCCGTCCACCTCGAAGGTAAACTCGCCTTTCAGGATGTAGAACCACTCGTCCTCACGGGAGTGCACGTGTAGCGGCGGGCCACACATCGGCTCCACCGTCAAGTGGCCGGCCGCAAAGTTGCCTCGCGTGTCTTTGCCAGACACTTTGATACGGATTTCCTGTCCCATCAGGCGGATGGGTTCGGCAGTGCGGCTTTCGCCCGCTGCTACGATCACGGGTTGGATCATTGGCTTCTCGATTACGGTTGTCATGGTGTTTCTCCTTCTTTGGTTTTTGAATTTCACTTGATCGTCATCAAGGCGGCGTTGCTGGTCTCACCACCGACAGTGATGACTAAGGGGTACGTGCCCGGAAGCAGCGAGGGCACCCTCAGGTTTACTTGCATCAGTCCGATGAATTCCGGCGTCAATCCGGCGAAAACGATCTCGGTGGGCTGGCCGTTGAGCGTCGCAGTCACGGCGCCCCGGGGGCGCGACAGCGGATTGGCGCCGGCGGCTTTTCCGGTTGGCACGGCGTTGTCTAACCCACCTGATCCAGTCAAGTAGGCGATGACAAAACTTCCCACTTCGGCCGGATTGTCGTCAATGTTGACGGTGTAGTTTTGATTGTGGACGACCGCGCGCTTTTCGCCGAATTGAAAGATGCCTGGCGCCGCAGCGGCAACCCTCACGGTGCTGGGCACACTGGCGACTCCATTGACCGTGACCACAACCTGGGCATTCCCGAGTTCGGATTCGTAAGGAACTTGGGCGTTAACCTGCCCGGGACTGACGAAGAAGAGCGGCGCAGGCTTGCCGCCAACGGTCACGGTCACCCCGGCAAGACTAGTGGGCAGAGGAGCTCCTCCGGCGCTGTGCAAGTCCGGCGCGAGTCCACTGCCGAACACGCTGAAGATCGAGCCGGGGGCAACCTTGTTCGCAAAGCTGGCAGCGTTCACTGAACCGCCAGGGAAGATTTCCGGCGGCCCGGTCACTTGGACCGTGAAGCTGCCGACGTAGTCCATCACGCCGTTGCGCTTGATTTCAACAGGGCTCACGCGATCCAACCCAAACACCGGCGGCGCCGAGAACTGGAAGGCTGTTAGCTTCACCTCGATAGGGCCATTCTTGTAGCTCAGGCCCGGAGACGGCTTCGTTCCATTGCCCAGGATCGGTCCAGGGTTGGCTTGGAAGGGTGGAAAGAACTCGCGGGATTGGGCATTCAGCGGCGCTAAACCGGAAATCAGTGGGTCGTTGGAGTAGTCGAAAAATAGGTTCAGGGCGTAGGTGGTCCAGGTATAGGAATTGCTTTTCTCGGCGAAGATGGTGAAGGTGTGCGTGCCTACTGGCAGCGAACGGTTAATCCCGTTCTGCGCATAGGTGGGGCCATTGAAGATGGCGCCGTCCAGCTTGTCACCTTCCACCAGAAATAGCGCTGGCTGGCCGCCGTGGTTAAAGGTCTTGAAGTGATGAGCGCCGACGCTCTGCAGCTTGCCGGCGGAATCGGTGGACGTGATGTGGATGCCGGTTAGTTTGGTTTCGGCGTGCGCCGCCAAAGTAAAGGCCAGAGCCATCGCGGAGAATCCTGTGAGTTGATTGATCTTCATTGGTAGTTCCTTCTTGTTTCTGCTGACATGAAGATCATGCAGCGGAAGGCGCCGGCCGCGGGTCCACTGAAGGGCTGATTCTCAGCAGCCGCAGGGATGATCTTCAAGACGCTGAAGGATGACGAGCGGCTTGGCCGGCCCCGGTATCATCCTCCCGCCGACAACAGATCATCCTTTTGGACGACGCAATTGGACAACGCGCAGCCGCATCCTTTACCTTGGGAGCGTTTCATGCCACACGCCGTGATATCTTTCGAGAGCCAAAATCTAGTCGTCCGCGTGCTGATCTCGAGTCGCGATACCGGCGGGGACTACACAGGCTGCGAGGTGCAACTGATTGGACCCGTTGATCTTCCCCTGCATTCGCATCGCTATGAGGACCAGTGGGTTCTGGTTCTGGAGGGGCATTTCCGGTTTCAAATCGGGGAGGAGGTGGTGGATGGGGGCCCCGGCACGTCGGTCACCGTCCGGAGTGGCGCCGACTTCGCCATTGCCAGCGCACAACCGGGAAAGCTTCTCGTCGTCGCACGGCCGGGTGGCCTTGATCTATTCCTCGCCGATGCGCACGCCGCGCAATCGTCACCTTCCAAACCAGAAACTTGGTTTCAAGTACTCGAAAAACATGGAATCGTTTTGGGCGCTGGGCCTGAAGTAAAAGGTTGCGATAAGATTGCAGCTTATGACGTCAGGCGCTAGTCAGTACGCCCAACGGATTCCACCGCCTGCACCTTCATTGAGTTTCGCCGCCGCCGCGGGATTTACCGCCACAAAACTTACATCCCCCGCCAGGCGTCACGACGCCTTGCTGCGTCCGCGGCTGATTGACGCGTTGACCCGCTCGCTCGATCAGTCCCGCCTGACGCTTATCTCGGCTCCGGCGGGTTCGGGCAAGACCACCTTGCTGGCGGAACTTGGTCCGGCGTTTCCTCAATTCCGTTTCTGCTGGTTATTGCTGGAACCTGAGGACAACGATCCCTCGCGTTTCGCTGCCGGTTTGATCGCGTCGCTCGAAACGGCCGGAGTGCTACCCAGCGAAGATGCGCCAGCGCCTAATAACCCGCGTCAGCTGATCAAGTTCGCAATTCATCGCCTCGCCGAGCACACAGAAGGGCCGTGTGCCCTGGTGGTGGATGACCTGCATGTCATCACCGAACGTGCCGTTCACGAACTCCTCGATTACCTGCTGGACCATGCTCCTCGCGACTTCCGCGTGATCATGGCAACCCGGCACGACCCGGCGATGTCCCTTCCGCGGCGGCGGGCGCGTGGCGAGGTGGGCGAGATTCGCCTTGATGACCTCAATTTCACTGGCGACGAAGTAAGTCAGCTAGCGGCCGAGTGCCTGGGACTCAACTTAACCGCGGACGAGCTGAGAATGCTCCATGCCAGGACCGAAGGCTGGGCTGCCGGGCTTCGCCTCCTGGCCACTTCCTTAGGCCAGTCGCCGGGCAACCGCAAAGCGCTCCTGCAAAGCGGGATGCAAGGCAGCCGCCGGATCTTCGAGTTTTTGGCTGAAGAAGTTTTGGACCGTCAGCCGGACGATCTCCGGCGCTTCCTGCTTGACACCTCGATTCTGGCGCGCCTAAGACCCGAGGTTTGCGATGCCCTGACGGGCCGCAACGATTCTGTGCAGGTGCTCGAGGATCTCTACCGCCGCAATCTCTATGTTGTGGCCGCTGACGAGAGCGAGTCGAGCTTTCGCTACCACGATCTGTTTGCCGATTTCCTTCGCGAACGGCTGCGCAGGGAGCGCCCGGCCGATTGGCAGGCATTGCAAGTCCGTGCGGCGAGGGCCGAAGTATCGCCGCAAGACCGGATGCGGCATCTGTTGGCCGCAAAGGCTTGGGAAGAAGCGGCTCAAGGATTGAGCGCATCGGTCCCGAGTACACTCTGCGCGGCTTCGTCGCCACGCTACGCCGCTGGATCGGCGAATTGCCGGAAGCGGTCCAAGCTCAACATCCCCGAATTCTTTACTTCTTAGGCCAGGCGGTGTGGATCCTCAGCGAGTTTGCTGAAGCTCAGCCGTACATCGAGAAAGCGCTCGACGGTTTCCGCAGGACCAATGATCACGAGGGCCAAGCCGAGGCGACGGTCGCCATGGCGAACAGTGCCCTGATGTTGAACGAACTCGACCGGTGCCGGGATCTGCTGAAGGAAGCGCTCACGTTTGATATCCCGCCTGCGGGCCGCATTCAACTCCACACCGCTTGCGCTTGGGAAGCCATTTACCGGAAGGACGTACCCGAGTCCATCAGACACATCGATCAGGTGTTTTCCATGATGGAAAGCGGTGAAGGCCGGACTAACCCGCTGGCTCTCATGACGGTGCTGTACGCCGAAGGTCTACCCGGCTACGTGCCCAAGATCGAGGCGATGTGTCGCATCATGCACCGCCAGCTATCGGGACCGCCGGACTTCTCGCACGCCCTCTATCACATCCTGAACAGTGCCGTTCTCGCGCACCGCGGTGATATGGCGACGGCGAAGACCGAGGCCGAACGCAGCATGTCGATTGCGCTGGACTGCGGCCAGGTCTCTTTGATTCAAGCGGCGCTCTACATCAATTTTTGTCTGGTCAGTGCCTGCCACGGAGACTGGCAATCGATAGACCATTGGACGACTCTGGGCTGTGACGAGTCTCGGCACGGCCAGATCGCACGGGTCTGGAAGCTGCACTTCTTGTACTTCCAGGCGCGAGCTCGCTGGCATTCCGGCAACGTTGATGGCTTGCGTGCGACCTACGAAGCCGCGATGGCTCCGAACCCGGTTGAGGCGCCTCCGGTCGCGGTATACCGGTCCTTGATTCGCGGGATGATGCGCATGGCGGAGCGCTCCCACGCTCAGGCCGAGCAGGCGTTCCGCGAGGCCGTGCGAGAAGAGGACGGGTTTCCCATGACCCGATCGACCTGCTCGGCCAGACTCATGCTGGCCTATGCCTTGCTCACGCGCGGTCGCATTGAGGAAGCGATGGAGGTCTTCTCGCCGTACCTGAAAGAGAGCGAGGAGGACGGCGTGCCCGGGCGCTTGATGTATGAAAATCCGATCGTGCAGCCTTTGCTTCGTCAAGCCCATGAGCGGAACATTCAGCGGCCTTTTGTGGAGAAAGTGCTGGCGCTCCTCGACGCTCCGCTCAACGCCGCCAAAGCGGCGGGAGGGGAGGCGCTCTCGGAACGCGAAATGGGCGTCCTCCGTGTGATGGCGGAAGGCCTGGGCAATCGCGAAATCGGAGAACGGCTCTTTGTGAGCGAGGCCACCGTGAAGACCCATGTTCAGCGAATTCTTCGCAAGCTTGACGCGGCTACGCGGACCCAGGCGGTGGCAAGGGCTCGCGAGTTGATGCTGATCTAACGCGGCGGCTAATGATAAACTCAAGCTGCGAGGAACCCCGTCTTGTATCGTTGGCTATACCCTGTCCTGTTGGCCGGATTGCCGCTCTACGGCGCCATGGATGCAACGGCGTTGCTCAAGCAATATTGCTTCAATTGCCACGGCAATGCCGCTTCGCCCGCCGGTGGCCTGAGCCTCACCAAACTCGCGGCGCAGCCGTCCATGGGTGCGCATTTCCAGCAGTGGGAGAAAGTGGCCGCCGCGCTCGAACAGAAGCGCATGCCTCCTGCCAAACTGCCACAGCCGGGTGAGGCGGACCGGGCGCAGACCGCCAGTTGGATTCGCGCCAAGTTGAGTGAGTCCGCTCGCGTGAATGCGGGGGATCCGGGTCGCGTCACGGTCCGGCGCCTCACCAGCGGCGAGTATGCTTACACGGTTCGAGACCTGATCGGTTTCGACCTCAAGTTTGACAGCGACTTCGGCAGCGACGCCGTGGGCGGCGAAGGCTTCACCAACTTCGGCGACGTGCAGTTCATGCAGGATGCCAAGCTGGAGCGATACCTCGAAGCCGCCAAACGGATCGCCGATCATGCCGTGATTGGCGCCGGACGCTTGAGCTTCTATCAGGATCCCGGCAAGAGTGGTTTTGAACTCTCGGCCATCAACCGGATTCAGGCCATCTATCGTGAGCATGGATTTCGCGCCGCTTCCGGTGAAGGCGGCCGGTCATTTAACTTGGATCGCTACGGCAAGGCCTTCTATGCCGCGTGGCGCTTTCAACATCGTCAGGCACTGGGACTCGGCGCCGGCGTGACGCTGGATCAATTGGGTGCCCAAGAGGGCCTGCCTCCCACATTCCTTCGGCATGTTTGGAGCATCGTCACGCAGCCGTCCTCCACTTACCCGACGTCCGAAGTGGTTTCCCGTTTTCAAAGCCTGCCTTCGCCAGCGGCCGGGCAAGCAGCCAAGGTCCGGGCTCAGTGCGAGGAGCTGGAGAAGTTCGTCGTCAACTGGCCGCGTTGGCTGTTTGGCGCAGGCGCCTTGGCCAAGGGCGGCGATGGTGATGAGCGGGCACTGGTGCTATCGGACAAAGCGATCGCTGTCAAGCCGTCCCACATCTTCAAGTACCGCTGGCTCGACCGGTCCAAGAAGAAGACTACCCGCGTCTACCTTTCCGTGCAGTCAGCCAATCCGCGTGCGACGGACCAAGCCGTCGTGATCTGGCACAATCCCGAGGTTCAGTTTCGCAAGGCGGACCGCGGCCCGAGCAACGCGCCTGAGCAACCATTCATGACGCGGCTGGACGCGCCCACTATCGAACGGCTGGCATTTGGTAAGCGGCCGGACGGCGGCCCCATTGAACCGGGTGATTTCGCAACCACGGCAGGCGCGACTCTGGCCATCGACATCGCCAGGCCCGACGATGCCACGGCTGGTGAATTCACAGTTGAGGCCACACTCGCCGATGGCGCTGCCGGAGACGCTGTCTTGCGTTGCACGGTTGCCGACCGCGAGGATCTCACCAAGGGCCGGCCTCCGGGTTGGGTGCTGCTTGGCCGCCCGGATCGCGCCGGCGTCAAGACCTGGAAAGCTGGGGTACTGGAGTTTGCCGGCCAGTTGCCGCAGAACTCACACGGAGAACCCACGCCCTCCGATAAAGATCCGATTCCTGCGCCTTACGACAACGCCATCGACAAGCCGGAGCGCAACTTCTATCACACCTCGGTGAAGTACTATCGTGACGACCAGTTCCTGGTGGAGAACATGCTGGACCACTCGACGCGCGTCCGGCTGGATCTGGCTTGGGCCGACTTATATTCTTCGTTCGACTACCACGACACCATCCTGCGTTTCGTCTCGAGCAGGTACAAATTGAACTTGCAGCAGAACGTGGCCGCGCTCACTCGTGAGCAAATCGAGGCGATGCCGGCCGAGCCGGGGCAGTTCGCGCAAGTGTTGCGCAGCGAGTTTGAGTGGATGCGAAACGCCCAATTGACCGCCCAACCGGGCCATATCGAGGACGCGCTCCGTTTTGCGGCGAAGGCTTGGCGGCGTCCGCTCTCGGCTGCCGAGCAGGATAAACTGCGCTCCTTCTATACGAAGGCGCGCGAGACGTCCAAGCTTGATCACACGCAGGCCGTGCGGCTGCTACTCGCGCGGGTCCTCGTTTCGCCAGCGTTTCTATACCGCTTCGAGCAACAGCCCCTGGCGCGGGCTTCGGCCGGAGCCAAGGCGCTCACCGATTGGGAGCTGGCCAGCCGGCTCAGTTACTTCCTGTGGTCCTCGGCGCCGGATGAAGAATTATCCCGCGCGGCGCGAGCGGGCGAGTTGGTTGACCCGCGACAGCTCGAGCGTCAGACCCGCCGCATGCTGGCCGATCCCAAGGCGCGGCGGCTCGCCACCGAGTTCTTTGGCCAGTGGCTGGGCTTCTATCGCTTTGACGACTACCGCGGTGTGGACACCGGGCGTTATCCCGAGTTCACAGACGAGGTGAAGAGTGCCATGTACGACGAGGCGGTGTCTTTCTTCGAGCACATCATTCGGCAGGATCGGCCAGTGACCGAAATGTTCTCGGCAGACTACACATTCCTCAATGCGCCGCTGGCCAAGCACTACGGCGTGAAACAGGCTGTGACGTCGAAAGATCGAGTGGAGATGGTGCAGGGCGTGGCCGCTTCACAGCGCGGCGGATTGTTGCGCCTCGGGGCAGTGTTGACCGCTACGTCAGCGCCGCTGCGTACCAGTCCGGTGAAGCGTGGTGACTGGGTGCTGCGGCGCGTCCTCGGCACGCCCACGCCGCCGCCGCCAGCGGACGCTGGTTCCATTCCGGCCGATGACAAGGCTTTCGGCGGGCAGTCAGTACATGAACGCTTGGCCGCCCATCAGCGCAATCCCACCTGCGCGGCGTGCCACTCGAAGATTGACCCACTGGGCTTTCCTCTGGAGCGCTACGATGCCGTGGGCCGCTGGCGCGACCAGTATCAGGACGGCCAACCAATTCGCGATACCGGCGCCACCGCTGACCAAACACCGATTGCCGGTGTCGACGGTTTGCTCGGATATCTGAAGACGCAAGAGAGTCAGGTCTTGAAGACCTTTTCGCAGAAGCTTCTGGGATACGCGCTGGGCCGCACCATGCTGGTTTCCGATCAACCGCTGATCGGCACACTCAGCCAAAGTGGCGACACCAGCTTTTCGACATTGATTCAGCAGATTGTGGCCAGCCGGCAGTTCCGCTATCGCCGCGAGGCGGATGTTGCGACACCACCAGCGCCCTCGGTCGCCGCGCAAAGGTTAAATCAGCAAGGGGCAAGACAATGATGAGGAACAAACAGGCTTCGCGCCGCCAATTCTTGCGGGGTGCCGGCGTGGCGCTGGCGTTGCCGTGGCTTGAGTCGCGAGCAGCGGCGGCCGCCACCGTCAAGCCGCCCATGCGTCTCGGGCTGTTGTATTTTTCCAACGGCGTGGAACCGATTCATTGGTGGGCCAAAGGCGCGGGGGCAACGATGGAGATCGGCCAGGCACTTGAACCGATGCGGCCGTACCGCGAGGACATCACGTTCCTGCGCGGTCTCTACAATCAACAGGCCTTCGTTTCCACCAGCCCTCATCTGGGCCGCATGCCGAACATGCTCTCCGGCGCCACCGTGAGTCTGGATCCCAATGACGTGCGCGTGGGCACCAGCTTCGATCAGGTGCTCTCGCAGCGCATCGGTGGC
The DNA here is from genome assembly GCA_043730365.1 of Acidobacteriota bacterium. Taxonomy (GTDB): domain Bacteria; phylum Acidobacteriota; class Terriglobia; order Bryobacterales; family Bryobacteraceae; genus VFZP01. Next base: position 9,097 of record JAYTKJ010000278.1, read on the forward strand.
CAGACCGCGGTGCCGAGCCTGGCGCTCGGTATCGAGCCGAACGAGTTGCGCCTCGAGGACGGGCTGTCGATGATCTACGGCTCGGCCATCTCGTGGGCTTCACCAACCAAGCCTGCCACGAAGGAGATATATCCCGCGCGCACGTTCGATCTGCTGGTGGGCGATGGTAGCGGTCGACCGCTGGACCGCAGCATTCTCGACGCCGTGCTCGCCGAAACGCATGAGCTGCAGCCCCGCATCAGCCGCGGGGACCGGCAGAAACTGGACGAGTATCTCGAGTCCATCCGCGATATCGAAAAGCGCATCGAGCACGCTGCCAAGCAGGAGCGGATCGAGGGGTGGCGACCCACTCTCGCCAAGCCCAACATGCCGCGCCCGGCCGACACCATTCCGCAGGATATTCCAGCGCACATGAAGCTGATGCTTGATCTGATCGTGCTTGCCTTCCAGATGGACAAGACGCGCATCGTCACGTGCATGCTCAATAATGATCTCTCGCAGATGAACTTTAGATTCGTCGAAGGCGTGAAGGGCGCGCTGCACCTGGATCTCACCCACAACGGCAAGGCTCCGGCGGTTGAGGCGATGTATCTGAAGACCAACCAATTTCACATTCAGCAATTCGCCTATTTGCTCGGACGGATGAAGAGCATCGACGAAGGCGGGCAGTCGCTGCTCGACAACTCGATGCTGCTATGCGGCTCCAACCTGTTTGACGGCGATGTGCATGGGGCGGATCAAATGCCTCTGTTGCTGGCGGGCAAGGGCGGCGGCACGCTGCAGCCCGGCCGCGTGCTGGATTGTCTGGAACAGGGCAACAACGACAAGCGGCGCGCGTGCAGCTTGTATCTCTCGTTGATGGACCGCATGGGCGTGAAGCTGGACCGTTTTGGCGACACCAGCGAGCGGCTCGCCAATCTCTAAGGGATCGGCTCCGCTGACGCATCCCATCACGCTTGGTATATAACAGACGGATGCTCCATCGTTTCGCCTTCGCTCTGTTGTTGCCACTGGCCGCTTGGACGGCCTCGCATCGAGTGCTCATCCGTACCACGGATGGCCGGATGATCGAGGGCGACACCACACTTGCCTCCATCGGCGCCGGCGCCACCGCGATTCGTCTGGAGCGAGTACTGTCGATTTATAACGGCGCCCCCGCGTCGGATTCGGAAAAAGGTCGCATCGAAGCGGGCCTGGCGGCGGTGCAAGGGAGTGACCGCAAGGCGCGAGATCTGGCCGTGGAGGAGCTGACGGCGATCGGTCTACCCGTCATGACGCCATTATTGAAGTCCTATAAAGACACCGACCAACACGAGCCGCGCCCGCTCTATCGCCTCTTTGAACGCATCATCCCCAGCTACGCCGATGGGCTCGATCGCACGGCGAGCCTGATTCGTCTGCGCGGCGGCGAGACAATGCGGACCGCGCTGCCGGCCGCTGGCGCCGTGGAAGTGAAGACAGCCGACGGCCAAACCGCCAAGCTCGCCTGGGGAGACATCCGCACTCTGGCGGTGCGGCAGAAGCTGGTGACTCGCTCCATGGCCGCGCACTCACTTCGCCATTCCACGCAAATCGAGTATCTCGATACCGGCGTCGCGCTGACGGCCTCATCGAAGCTCGATTCCACGGCGCGCGGCTTCGTGCGGCTCTCCTGGGATACCGACGGCTGGGCCTCCAATGCCAATGGGCTGGAGAAACCGGGCTCGCCTGCTTATAAGACTAACCTCGTCGACGGCCATCCTTTCGGCGCTCTCGTCGCCCGCATCGGCGCGGCCGGCGACGTATTTTTCCTGGGCGCGAAGGCGTCGAAGACAGGGCTGGCAGCGGGAAGGTTGAGGCTGGCCGTCAATGACAACGGTCATTGGCAGAACAATCTCGGTTCCTACTCTGTGACGTTGTCCGCCACCGAAGCCTACGACTTGGGCGACGCGCAATAGCGGCGCTCTCTTGAAATCACCGGCTTCCTCGGCTACTACTGGACTGGCGCCTTGTACCAGTCGTCCAGATCTTGCAGAAGCGTTGGCAGGCAAGCCCCTGTCATGCTCCGCCCGCAGGCGGAATCAGCCACCTTGCGCATATGTTCCGCCAGATGGCCCGCTGCCGTGTCGGTAGCCAGCATCCACGGAGAGATCTCCGTCAGTCCGGTCATCCTCGCCAAGGCTTCTAGCTTTTCATCCTTCAAGCCCGTGCTGGCAAGCACAACCTGCGTAGCCGATTGCGTGCCAGACCTTCTTACTTTCGCCTCGGGCATGTCGAACGGTGTGCCAAACCTGATCTTCACATAGCGCTTAGTCAACCCCGCAAGTCGTCCAGGAACTCCGATGCCGGCGCCACCGCCGTGACCACAAGATGGTCTCGCGCCCGAGTACAGGCTACATACAAGAGATGCCGTTCGGTGCTGTACACCTCTTCGAGGTCGGAGTCGTCTGATACCTCACCAATCCTGCTCGGCAAGGGGATCACATCGTCGTCGCAAGCCATCACCGCCACCGCCCGAAACTCCAGCCCCTTGGCCAGATGCATGGTGCAGACGGAGACCCGGCCAACCGTCGTGTCTACTCGCTCGTCCAGCACCTTCGCCCGCAATCCCGCAGCCTCAACCGCGCGGCGGGCGCGGTCGATCTGTTTCTCCGAGCGCACAAACACGCTGATCTCCTGTGCGGACAGGCCTTCGCCAACCCGTTCCTTCAGCCAACTCGCCACGGCCTTCGTCTCCGCATCCTGATCGGCGGCCACCATTACCAAAGGCGCCGGCCCGTTGAACAATGAGATGGTCCCTTTGCGCTCTTCCTTGTTCCCGTCAACGTCGGACACTTCCAGCCCCAGCAGACGGTCGGCCTGTCCCCGTATCTGGTGGGAGGTCCGATAGTTGATCTTGAGCGTCGTCGAACGGCCGCGCACGTCCACCCCAACGGCCTTCCAGGAAAACGGCAGTTGAAAAATCCGCTGGCCAAGGTCGCCCGCAAAGAAAAGACTGTTCTTCCCGCTTGCGGTCAAAGACGCCAGAAAGCGCAACTGGGCGACACCGATGTCCTGCGCCTCATCCACTACCGCAAAGTCGTACGGTCGGCTCGCCGAACCCGCAAAGTGTTCGGCCAATCGCGTGAAAAGTCCAGCCCGCGTGACCAAGCCTCGAGCCTGGATCGCCTCCCGGACCTTCTCGAGGATCACCCAAGCCGCCGCGCGCTGCGCCTCCGAGAGTCTGGTCTTGCGGCCCAACCGGCTGGCATCGCGATAGGCTTCCCAGGTCGAAAGCTGCCATGGGTCCACGATCTGCTCCCATTCGGCCAGCATGAAGGGAACGGTCAGCTTCGTCTCCACCGTGGAATTGGACGCGGCCTTGATCGTCTCAGAAACCAGCTCATGCGGAGCGAGCTTCGGCGCGCCAAAGTGAATCCGGTATAACCGCTCACCAACCGAGTCCAGCGACAAGACCTCAATCCGCTCGCCCAAGGCCGGCTCGTTACT
>JAYTKJ010000279.1:0-24326 GCA_043730365.1 Acidobacteriota bacterium
CTCCTGCAGAGCGAGATCGAATTGCGTCAGGGCGGCAAAGAAGCGATCTTTGTCGGCGTCCCACTCGGCGGGTGGTGTCTCCTGCCAGGACTTGTCGCCGGCGAGGGATCGTGCCGCCCAATCAAGGAGGTCACACATATGGGCCAGGATCTCGCCGGCTGAGCGTGACCCTGCCGCCGCGCCGAATTCGGCAAAACCCGGCGGCGCGGGGTGTACGGCGCGGAGGGTGCGATAGGCCAGAGTCGCCAAAGTGTGACGGAGCAAGGAAGCGGAATCCATATAGCTAACAGATTAGCTTGCATCCGGCGGCGGCTTGGCTGCATCTAAAGGACACATGAACCGACTGTTTGAACCGATCCAGGTAGGGGCCATGAAGCTGCCCAATCGCATCGTGATGGCGCCAATGACGCGGAGCCGCGCCAATGCCGCGGGGGTGCCGTCTGAACTCGCCATCGACTATTACACGCAGCGGGCCACGGCAGGGTTGCTGATTACCGAAGCCACGCAGACGAGTCCGATGGGCCAGGGCTATGCTCGCACCCCGGGCATGCATTCGGCGGAGCAGGTCGAGGCATGGCAGAAGATCACGGACTCGGTTCACGGCGCCGGCGGCCGGATTTTCCTGCAGCTTTTCCACGTGGGGCGGATCGCGCATTCGGCTAACCGGACTACTGCTGCGGCGCCGGTTGCGCCTTCGGCGGTGCGCGCCAGCGGCAGTGTGTGGACTGACGCGCAAGGCATGCAGCCGTTCGATCAGCCGCTGGCTTTGACGGTAGACGAGATCGCGGGGGTGGTAGGCGACTTCGCTCTCTCGACGAAACTGGCGATGGAGGCGGGCTTTGACGGCGTGGAAGTGCATGCGGCGAGCGGGTATCTCCATATGCAGTTTCTGACGCCGGGGGTTAACTTGCGCACAGATCAGTATGGCGGCGGAGCGGTGCAGCGGGCACGGTTTGTGGTGGAGACGCTGGCAGCCATGATCACGGCGGCGGGTTCGGCGTCCAAGGTTGGCATCAAGATCAGCCCGGCCATGGCGTTCAACGACTGCCCTGATCCCAATCCCGGCGAGACTTATGGCGAGTTGGTGCGGGCCATTGCGCCGATGGGGCTGAGTTATCTACATGTGATGCGGTCAGCCGGGTTTGATGTTGCGCAACTGCGCCCGCTGTTCAAGGGGCCGTTCTTTCTTGGCGCAGGTTATGATCGGGTGACGGCCGAGGCTGCGCTCGCCAACGGGGAGGCCGACGCGATTGTTTTCGGCAAGCTCTATGTTTCGAACCCGGACTTAGTCGCGCGATTCGAGAAGGGTGCGGCGCTGGCCGATGCCGACGCGGCGACGTTCTATACGCCGGGCGCGCGGGGTTACACGGATTACACGGCGCTGGGGTAAGTAAGCAACCCTGGAGATCAGCGAGTCCGTATTGGCGTCAATACTCTCTTCTCGCCCACCAATTCCAGGAAACGAGAAGTTGCATCTGACTTACCTAAACAGGCCCACTCAATGGCGTTCCCCGCAAAAGGAGACAAATCCCTTTCACTCAAGGCATAGCGACTCATCAGGGGGGTCTTGATTGCGGCTGCATTGAATAATAAAGGCTCTCCATTTCGGAGGTCTATAGTAACGAAAATGTGCTTGCTAAGGCCGTCACAGACGAGCACGCTGAGGGTTTCATCGTTCAAGGCGAATTCGGCGACACCCGGAATCCGATCAGAGGGCTCGTCAAATATCACCTTGTCGAATCGAGCCGTCTTGCAAGTGGCCCGCAATGAAGAGTCCGCGCCGTGGACAGCCTCGCGGATGGTCACGGTGCAATCCCCGGCTTCGGTGGAAGCCTCGACGTACCTCCGGTAGCAGGCGCACGACATAGCCAACGCCACTGTCGCAAGAAGCAAACACACAGTGGTTCTCCGGCAGTGACTAGCCATTACAATCTAATCCGCAGCCCAGACGAGTGCGTCCGCCGATTGCTAGAAAATGAAACGGGCACCGACTTGGGCGCGCCTGGCGTTGGTGCCATCCGGGAAACCCTGGGAGGCCGAGCCTTCGCCGAGGCGCGGAGTAGGTGACAATGCTCCGGCGGTGGCCTGGAAAGCCTGGCCGTTCACGGCGGTATCAGAGACGTGATTGAACACGTTGAAGACCTCGAAGTTGAGGTGCAGCTGATATCGCTCCTTGAACGGGAGGATCTTGGTGAGGCGCGCGTCGGTGCGATAAATCTGATCGACATCGAGATTGGCCGCCGGGATGAACGGGACGCGCGTCGATGCGCCGAAGCCGTTCAGCGAGGTGTTGTAAGCCGCGCCGGCAAACGGATTGCCGGAAACGAAAATCGTGGCAGTCTGATTCTGTGCCGAGGCGAGCGTGGTGATCTGCGATAGCTGCCAGTTGTTCACCAGCAGCCTGGCCCAAGCGGACGAATTCTTGCTGAACGTTGGAGCCCACATCGTGGTGGCAACGAAGCGATGGCGCTGATCGAGACCCGAGGATGACTTGTCCTGGCGGTAATCGCCATTGAACAGTGAGCGCGGACCGCCGGAGAAGAAAATATTGTCATTGCCGCCGCCCTGGTTGTAGTCAATCGCGTGTGACCACGTGTAGCTGATTGATCCCTCGAAACCCTTGCCCGCGCGCTTGCGCAGTTGCGCCACCATGGCGTTGTAGTAGCTGTTGCCGCCGTGGTCCACCATGTTGACGCGCCTCCAGCGGGGGTCGACGCGATTGGCCAGCAGGTAGGCAGGTGTGGAGTAAGTGCCCACCTGATTGTTGGCGGTGTCGAGGATACGATAGTTGGCCGTGCCGGTGGCTTGGCCGATATTGAGATCGCGCGCCGTCGTTAGGTGCAAGCCGCGAGACCAAATATAGGAAACGGTCAATCCGAGATTCTCGCGCAGTTGGCGTTCGATGCCCAGATCGCCTTGCTGCGTGTAGGGGTTGCGCCAATCGGGGGACTGGAAGGTTACGTCCACAGTGCCGGCAGGAGGATTGCGGTCAATGCCCGGAAGCACGGCCGGGAAAACCGGGCCCAGCGCCGCGTCGGCAGCTATGGCCGAGTTCAAGCTGATCTGCTTTTGGTAGATGCCGTTTTCCAGGAACAGCGTGTTGACGAAGCCGCCTTGCACGCGCGCGTAGAACATGCCGTAGCCGCCGCGGATGACGGTCTTGTTGTCTTTCATGGCGTAGGCGAAACCGAAGCGGGGCGCGAAGTTACTCTTGGGCGAGCGGATCTTCGCGGTTTGCGGATAGTCCGGATTCGTCAGCGTGGGCTGCGGCAGTTTGGCGAATTCGTACCGGAGACCGTAATTGAGGGTCAAGCCGCGCGTAATCCGGAACTGATCCTGCACATACCAGTTGATGTCGGTGATGGTCGTATCGATGGTCGGGTTGCCGAAGCGCTGGGAAAAACTCTGCCATCGCTTGGCGCCGGTGGTGTTGCCCGTCAGATCCTGGGCGAAAGCGGTGAACGTAGGATAAACGAACGTACCGTTGCGATTGCGCAGAATCGTGTTGTAGTCGCGGGTGCTGACGAAATCGAAGCCAGTCTTGAAGGTGTGCTTGCCCATGGTCCAGGTCAAGTTGTCGGCAAGCTGATGGCGGTTCTCGGAAGGATTGAGGCGCGGGTAGGCGTCGGCGACGCCGAGGTTGGTCTGGCCTTGCACAGTAATCTGGACACGACCGGTGGCCGCAGGAATCAGACTCTCCGAGACGTCGTCATAGAGGCGATCCTTGAACCAGCCGTAGCGCAGCTCGTTCACCATGGTCGATTTCGGGATTGACGTCCACGACAAGCGCCCATAGCGAGTGCGCACGGTAGAGTTGGCATTGTTGCCGACACCGTTGCCGTTGTTCAATACGGCTTGCGTCTGAATGCCGTTGGGCGAAATCCAACGCAAGTAGTTGAAGCTGGCGCTGATGGAATGCTTTTCCGTGGGGCGCCAGTCAATCTTGCCGAAGCCAAGTTCGGAATTGGCGGTGCGCGGCAGGACCTGGAATTGCCGATCGAGGAAACGCACGGCGGCCTGGCACTGTGCGGCCGTGGCCGTGCAAGCGCCAACAAAGACGCCATTGGAGTCAAACAACGGAGGACGCGTGAGGGAAGCGATCAGCGGGAACTTGCGGCGAGTAGTCTCGGCATTGAAGAAGTAGAACAGCTTGTCTTTCTTGATCGGGCCCCCGATGGATCCGCCCAGTTGATGCCGCACTTCGGGCGCGTTGAAGGTGGAATAGGGGTCGCGGGCGTTGAGCGAGCGATTGCGAAAAAACCAATAGCCGGTGCCGTGCTGATCGTTGGTGCCCGAGCGCGTCACTGTATTGATGACGCCGCCCGAGGCACGGCCGTACTCGGCTGACTAGCCGTTGGAGAGCACTTCGAATTCCTGAACGGCGTCCTGCGAAATCTGCGTGGTGATGCGCGTGCGGCCGGCGTTCTCACCGTAAAATTGATTGGTGGTGTCGTTGCCATCGGTGAGGAACGAATTGCCGCCGGCAATGCCGCGAAAACTCACGAGTCCGAAAGTGCCATCGGCGACGACAGCCGGTGTGAGCAGCACGAAAGCATCGACGCGACGCCCGTTGATCGGAAGATTCAAGAGCTGCCGGCCGTTAATGACTTGAGATACGCCCGTCTTGGTTTGCTCAACCACCGGCGCCGAAGAGGTGACATCCACCGTCGTGGTTGAACCGGAGACGTCCAGACCGATATTCAGATTGATATTCTGTCCGACCTGGATTTCAACGCCCTTGAGTTCCCACGGCTTGAACCCCTGCGCGTTGGCGGTGACCGAGTAGCCGGGAGCGGGCACCAACGCCGGGGCATTGAAGACCCCGGACTCATTGGTGGTGAGCGTGCGGCGAATGCCCTTGGACTCATTAGCGACGATGACGTCGGCGTTCACCACCACGGCGCCGGTAGCATCGCGCACGACGCCCGACATGCCGCCGAAACCGGCGACAGCTTGCCCCGGCGCGGAAGAAGCAGAGACTGCCGCGACAAACAAGAGGAGGGAAAAACGACCAGAGAATTGCTTGAGCACCTGAAGCGGTTCCTTTCGCCAACGAAAGTCGGGGAGGCTGTTTATTCAGGATAGCCGATTAGCAAGAAGAATGAGTGACTGGCCGGTTACAAAACCAAGACCGGCGCCAATCCAACGCGCTTCGGCGGCGAGCGGCGCGTGAAGAAGCGCGTCAAGCCAGGGTGCCACGGGTTTGACGCCGCTGTCGGCAGCCTGGCCGGTGAGAGGCTCCCAGAGGCGGAATTTCGCGAGCGCGACGGGCATGAGCAGCGAGTTGGCGTAGGTAACGCGTTCCACCTCAAAGCCCTGGGCTCGCACGGCGGAAATCAACCGGCCGCGCGTGAAACGCTGGCGCTCCATTGCGTGCATGGAGTGACGGCTGCGCAGAATGTCCAGCGCAGAAACGCGTAGAGCCAGCAGTCCGCCGGGACGCAGCACGCGAGCGAACTCAGCGAGAGGGAGCGATTCCTCCCCACGCCGCAAGTGAACAATGACGTCCATCGAAACGACCGCGTCAAACGCCTGGGCGCGATACGGGAGCGCGCGAATGTCGGCTTGCACGAGGCGGCCGAGTCCATAGCCGCGAGCGAAGCGCAAGCCTTCCATACCGAGGTCGAGCGAGTGCATGCGCCAACGGTATCGCCGTTCCAACTCGCGCGCGAAGTGACCGGTACCGCAGCCGGCTTCGAGTACGGGGCCCAGGGTGCGTCGGCGCGCGATTGGATCGAGCAACCCGAACATGATCTCGCGCATACCCCGGTACCACCAGAACTTCGCTTCGCTCTCGGCGATGTTGGCGAACTCGGCCGGGTTCATCATGTGCGAACCAGCTTGCCTGTCTCCGGCAGGGCCGCGGGGTGCGCGAGTTTGCAGGCCGGGTTCGGGTCAGCCGGGTCAAGGTAATAGGGCAGATGCCGGCGATAGAAGGCGAGAGTTTGCTCGATGCCAGTGGCAAAGTTCGTCGCCGGACGCCAGTGGAGTTCGGTGCGAATCCGCGTGGAGTCCGTGTGGTAGCTGCCGATGTCGATCGCTTTGCGCTCCTCGGGAAAATCGCGGCGGGTGGGCTCAGGCAAACCAGCGGCCTCGGAGAGAGACTCGGCGATCGCGGCGAGCGTGAGCGGCTCAGCGCCTCCTACGTTGTAGGCTCGCGACGGCAATTGCGCGGCGGCTCCAGCGGCGAGAAACGCCTCGACGGCGTCATCCACAAAGAGGGGATCGCGGAGTTGGCGGCCATCGCCAAATACTTCGAGGCGCTGCCCGGTAAGGGCCTTGCGCAGATAGGTACTAAGGAATCCCTGGCAGGGCACGTCGAGAGCCATGCGCGGGCCGTAGACGTTGGTCAGGCGAAGCACCACGGCATCGAGGCGCCCGGCACGAGAGAGCATTTGATGATACTGCGTAGCGGCGTATTTGTGCACGCCGTTGAAGTCCACGGGGTTGACGGGGTGGCGCTCATCGACCGGCAGATATTCCGGCACGCCGTAGACTTGGCGGGTGCCGGCATAGACCACGCGCAGACCCGGCGCCACGGCCATGCAGGTTTGCAGGAAGTGCAATTGGGCGGTGGTGTTGATTGCCAGATCGCGCTCCGGATAGAGCATGCTGTGGATGTGACTGATCTCGCCAGCCAGGTTGAAGACGGCGTCGCAACGCTCGATCACGGGACGCATCTGGGCCGAGTCTTCGATGGAGCAAGCGAGCCATTCGATTTCCGGCGTCACCGGATCGAGGTTGAAACGGTTACCGCCGCAGCCCAGAATCAGAGGATCGGCAATGGTCACGCGCGCGCCTTCCCGAACGAGCCGGATGGCGAGGTTGCTGCCGATAAAACCGAGTCCGCCGGTGACGAGGACTCGCTTGTCCCTGTAGTTCATTAGCCCGTGCCATCATTGTATTCCAGAGAGATGACCCGACGTACTTTGCTGCTCGCCCCGATAGCTGCTGCCGCGGCTGTTCACCCGGACGTGAAGACGCACGCCAAGGCGCGCGCGCTGGCCAAAGACGCGGTCACGCACGACTGGACGCGCTTGCTGGGCCCGGCCATGAACGGCGTCTCCACCGAGACAAAAATTTCCCGCAAGCTGCCGCCGCCGCTGCTCTGGGAGATGCGCAAGGGCACCGGCTATACGTCGCCGTCGATCCAGGGCGACCGATTGGTATATTTGCATCGCAACGGCGGCCAGGAATTCATCGAATGCCTGCATCCTGAGACCGGGGCGCAGCATTGGCAGGCGGCCTACGGTACCACGTACGAAGATCGCTACGGCTACAACAACGGCCCACGCAGTTCGCCGATGATAGATGGCGAGCGGGTCTACACGCTGGGCGCGCAGGGTGTGTTGCATTGCCTGGCGCTGGACTCGGGCCGGATCATCTGGAAGCGCAGCGTGAATGCGGACTACAAAGTGCCACAGGATTTTTTCGGGACCGCCGGGACGCCGCTGATTGAAGGCGACCTCCTGATCCTGAACGTGGGCGCGCCGGACGGGCCTTGCGTGGTGGCACTGAATAAGTCGACCGGCAAGGAAGTGTGGCGAGCCGGCAAGGAGTGGGGACCCAGTTACGCCTCGCCCATTGCGGCTAGGGTTCACGGGCAGCGGCGCGTGATGGTGTTGGCGGGCGGCGAGTCTCAACCACCGACCGGCGGTTTGATGTCGATTGACCCGGCCAGCGGCAAGGTGGACTTTTCGTTTCCATGGCGGAGCCGGAGCTATGAGTCCGTGAATGCCTCCTGCCCGGTGATCTTTGATAACAACAAGGTCTTCGTGTCGGCCAGTTACAAAGCAGGCGGCGCACTGGTGGAGATTCAGCCCGACTTCTCGCACAAGGTGCTGTGGAAGGTGAGCGACTTCGGGATGCACTTCTCCACGCCGGCCTACAAGGAAGGCTTCCTGTATGGCTTCGAGGGACGCAACGAGCCCGACGCTTCGCTCGCCTGCCTGGATGTGGCGACGGGCAAAGTGGTGTGGCGAGAAGTGCTGGAGTGGACCGAGACCGTGGAGATCAACGGCCAATCGCGCTCGGTGCAGATGTCGCCATATCGCGGATCCATCTTGCAGGTGGACGGAGGCTTTCTTTGCCTGGGCGAGCGCGGGCACTTACTCTGGCTTGATCTTTCGCCCAAAGGTGTAAAGGTGCTCGGGCGGACGTGGTTATTCTTCGCCGATCAGACCTGGGCGCTGCCGGTGTTGAGCCGCGGGTTGATGTATGTGTCGCAGAATTCGCGAGACCCGGTAAGGGGGACAACGCCCCGATTGCTTTGTTACGACTTACGCGCGGGGTAGACGGTATCGGTGCTGAGCCGTGACCACAGGGAGCGGTTCTTCTTTCGCCCTCCGCGGGCTAGACTCGCGATTCGTCGAGCGTGCTAAACAGCAAATCGATATCCTGCTGGCGCGTGTGAATATGGGCCGAAACGCGCAGCCGGTCACCGCCGGCCACCCACATCGTTCGTTCACGGCAGAGGCGGCCGAATTTCTCGCGATTGATTCCCGGCATCTCGAAGGTCACCAGCGAACCGTACAGGCTCTCGTCCGCAGGCGTCATCAGGCGGAGGTATTCGAGTTTGGCGGCGCGTTCGCGGATCTGCCGGGCGAGTAAGTGGATGCGAGTGAAAATGCGGTCAGGGCCGATGGAGTTGGCGAAGCGCACCCCGGCCACCATGCCTTCGAAGATCGCGCGGTTGTTCGTACCGACAAACATGAAGCGCGCCGCGTGCGCGTCCTGGCGATCCCAGCCGCCGGTGACGTTGGTAGGCCATAGTTTGGCAAGCATCTCCGGGCGTCCCCACAAGATGCCGCAGCCGGCCGGCGCAAACATCCACTTGTGCGGGCTGCCCGCATAGTAGTCGCACCCGAGTTCATCGATGCGCATCGGGATCTGTCCGTTCATATGCGCGCCGTCCACCACCGTGATCACGCCTTTGGCGCGGGCAGCATCGCAGATCCTGCGCACGGGCATAATGGTGCCGATGCCCGAGAGAATGCCGGAACAGAACAACACGCGCGTGCGCGGACCGATGGCTGAGATCATCACGTCCGCCAATTGATCGGGGCCGGAGGGCGGCAGCGGAATCTCCACTTCGCGAATCGCGATGCCGTGGCGCGCGCGCCGCACTTGCCAGCCGGCTTTGCCGGAGGGGTGTTCGAGATTGGTCATCACCACTTCGTCGCCCGGCTTGAGATCGATACCCGCCGCAATCGTGCTCAGCGCTTCGGTGGCGTTGTGCGTGAACGCCAGATCGTCTTTGGAGCAGCCGAGATAGGCGGCGAGTTCGGTGCGATGCGGGTCAAGTGTCTCGTAACCCCAACGCGGATACTCGCCATCGGGAATCAGCAGCGCCGCGCTGCGCTCCAGATAGTCAGCCACGGCGCGCACAACGGCCTTGGGCGCGACGCCGAGGCTGCCGTTGTTGAGAAACACGCGCTTGTCTGGCATCAGGAATTGCTCTTCGCGAATACGCCGCCAGTATTTTTCCGGATCGCGCTCGGCCATGGCGGGAGCAGGAAGATCCGGAGCAATCAGCGATTGGGCAGCCAGAGCAGGGAGGCCAACCAGCCCTGCGGCGCCGGCCAACATCGAGCGGCGGGAGTTCATATCAATCGATACCTCTAAAGGGCCGGCGCGCTAGGCTTCAACAGAACGCCAGTGATGCGCTCCTTGGGAAAATTCAACTCCAGCACGCCGCCGGGATCCGTCTTCACTTCGCGCATTTCTTCGTCGTCCACTTCCAGATCGTACCGGCTGCTCGGCTTCAGCCCGACCACGTAGTAGTGCATCCGGGCCTCGCCGGTATTGACCTTGAACCGGCTGCTTAGATTCGCCGGCAGCAGAATCGTGTTCCCCATGTCGATCTGCTTCTGGATCTGCTCCTGCTTCATGTTAATCACTCGCCCTTCCTGGAACATCTGCACGATACCGTTCGCCTGGTAATACCAGATGGCGTCGTCTTCCCAGGTGGACCGGATAATGAGGCGGCCACTAACCGGATCATGGAAAACGTTGGGCAAATAGTGAAAGCTCAAGCCGGGCTGATACGGATTGGCCCAGAGGAATTCGTAGGGAATACCGTAGGGGCTCCGCAGCAGGAACTTGTCCTGAATGAGCCAGCCCTGCAGGAACTGCATCTCTTGAGCGTTGTTGTCATAGGCCACCATGGCGAGGGCGGCGGCACGGGTCCGGGCCATTTCGCGCGCGTCCGGCTCGCCGTGCGTCTTCATGAGTGGCACGCGGTATTCGTTTTCGGCGCCGGGGAAAGGGGCTGGGTAGTGCGCGAGCAAATGATAAATCGGAAGCACGGTGAAATGCTTCTTGGCGGTCTCGCGCAGATCTATCTCAAGGTTGTCGCGCAGGGCGTGGAAGAGTTCGATAAGCGCCAGATGATCATGCAGTTCGAAAGGTGTTTCGCCGCGTCGAATCGCCGCCTCGATTTTCGTCTTCCACCACACCTCGATCGCGGGCTTGATATAGCGCAGGTGTGGCTCGCCGGCTGTATGGCCGGAGATGGCAAGAGCGGCTGCAACACGGTCCCGCACCGCGCTGGCATCCTGTGCCGTGGACTTGGCGAGGAGGGCCTCGATCTTAGTGACGAGCGTCTTGGAGTCCGCCGGAGTCAGGACCGGTTGGCACCAGTCAAAGACCAGCGCAAGTTGGCGCAGGTCGGTAGCGGGCTGGCTAAGCGCCCACGCGATGGCCTGTTTGCCGTGCTCCTCGCTTTGAGTCGCCGCATAGTAGAGCGCCAGGGCGAAGCCGGGCTCCGGCATCTTGACGCCGCCGCGGATGAACGTGCTGAACTGCACCCAGCGGAGGGCCTCGCGCGTGGTCTCGCGCGATAACAGCTTGGCGCGGCGAGCCGGGAGCCACAGCCGGGGATGGGCTGTGTCCGTCAGATAGTCGCCCTTGTATTCGAAAGTCTGGGCAAAACTCAGGGTCTGCGCCACCATGGACGCGACTGCCAGGAAGCGAATCGGCCTCAACATTCCTTTTTTGATTGTTTCACAGTAGCGGAGCGAGCTACTTAGATCATGAAGAAGCCGCCGTTGATCTCCAGCGTTTGCCCGTGAATGTAGGAGGCGGCGGACGAAGCGAGGAAAACTACGGCGTTCGCCATGTCTTCGTTGGTCCCGAGCCGGCCGGCCGGCGTGCCCTTCACAACTCCCGCCAGCATTTCCGGTGAGGAGAAAACTTCGTGGAAATGATTATCCACTGTGCCGGGCGAAATCGCGTTGACGACAATGCCGTGAGGCGCCAGTTCCTTCGACATGCCTTTGGTCATCGCCGACACGGCCGCTTTCGCGGCGGCATACATCGCCGCGCCCGGACCACCGCCGGTGCGGGCCGCGATGGAGCTGACGTTGACGATCGCACCTGACCGGCGGGCGATCATGTGCGGTGAAAGGGCTTTGGTGATGAACCAGAGGCTCTTGGCGTTGAGGTTCATGATGCGGTCATAGAGATCTTCCGAGTAGTCAACCAAGGCGCGTCGCTCGATGAGCGAGCCGGCGTTGTTGACGAGTATGTCGACCTCCGGCGCGGTGTCGGCCAGCGCGGCCAGAAAAGCATGGAGGCCCGGCATGGTGGAAAGGTTCGCCTGGATTGCCGTGCCCTTTGCGCCGGCTTTTTCAATGGCGGCGACCGTGGCGGCTGCGCCTTCCGGGTAGGAGTTGTATTGAATGACGACGCGCGCAGCCCCGGCTTGAGCGAGGGCTATGGCGGTGGCGGCGCCGATGCCCCGGCTGGCGCCGGTGACGAGGGCGGTCTTAGCGGTGAATTCTTTCATCTTGATAGAATCTAACGCAAAGCTCCATGCGCCTGCTCGTTACCGCTCTTTCACTCTGTGCCGTCACGGCGCGCGCCGCTACGGACGGTCCTGCCGCGTCACCAGAATTCTTTGAGACGAAGATACGGCCCGTGCTCGCCAAGCAGTGCTATGGCTGCCACGCGGCGAGCAAGATGGGCGGGCTCGATCTCACGGCTCGGGTGGGCTTGGAGAAAGGCGGCGCGCGTGGATCGGCACTGGGTGAGAGCGGCTGGCTGATGCGCGCAATCACCTATACGGACGACCAGTTGAAGATGCCTCCGGCCGGCAAGCTGAGTGACGCCGAGATCGCCGACCTGACGGCGTGGGTGAAGGCGGGCGCCCATTGGCCAGAGCACAAGGCGGCCGTCCAGGTGGCGGGGCCGGGCTACAAAATAACGGACGAGCAGCGGGCTTGGTGGGCCTTCCAGCCCGTGCGGAAGCCCGTGCCGCCAGCCGTCAAACAGTCGGCGTGGCCGCGGACGAATATTGATCGATTTGTTTTAAACAAACTTGAGGCGAAGGGTCTGAAGCCGGTTCGCCCCGCCACGCGGCGTGCGCTCATCCGGAGAGCCTACTACGATTTGACGGGTTTACCGCCCACGGCGGACGAAGTAGAAGCGTTTGAAAAGGACAAGAGCCACGATGCTTTCGCGCAGGTGGTAGAGCGTCTGCTGGCTTCGCGCCATTACGGCGAACGCTGGGGACGATACTGGCTGGACGTGGCGCGTTACTCGGACGACCGCCTGAACTCCACCATGGATTCGCCGTACGAGAACGCCTACTTGTATCGCGACTGGGTGATCGAGGCCTTTAACCAGGACATGCCGTTCGATCTGTTCGTGAAAGCCCAGATTGCCGGAGACCTCCTCGATCATCCGGACCGCGACAAGCTGGTGGCGGGCCTGGGATTCTACGCGTTGAGTCCGGAGTTTCAAGATGATCGAGTAGACGCCACCACCCGCGGATTCATGGGCCTCACGGTGGCGTGCGCACAGTGTCACGACCATAAGTTTGACCCGATTCCCACCAAGGATTTCTATGCGCTATCGGGCGTGTTCTCTAGCACCAAGCTCAGTGAGTTTCCCTTGGCGCCGGAGGCCCAGGTGAGGGACTACAAGGCGCGCAAGGAGCGGATCGAGGAGCAGGAGAAGGCGCTCAACGAATTCCTGGACAAACAAGCGGCGGCGTTGAGCGAAATCCTGGCGGCGCGGACCACGCGCTATTTGGACGCCGTGCGTCGCGGCGGCAAGGATGAGTCACTGGACGCCGAGACCTTGGAGCGCTGGACCAAGTATCTGGCCAAAGAGCGCGAGCATCCGTTTCTCAAGGATTGGGACAAATCCGGTTTCCCAAGCGAAGCGTTTCAGGCGCGCGTGCTCGAGTTGATCAAGGAGAAGAAAAAGATTGAAGAGACCAACCTGATCCGGTTGGGCGGTAGCCAGAAGAGGGGCGATCTGGCGGGTGCCGATCTGGTGGCGCTGGAACGTGACAAGTATCTGCTGTGGCGAGATCTGTTCAGCACCGGCGCCGGGATTCTCTATTACAAAGAAGCCAAGGTCGACCGGTTCCTGGAAGGGCAATGGAAAAAGCATCTCGAGGGGCTGCGGGCTGAACTGGCGCGGCTGAAGAAGGAGTTGCCTGAGCAGTATCCCTTCATCCACACCATCGCCGACGTGGAAGCACCGAAGAACATGCGGATCCGGATTCGGGGCAGCGCCGACAACCTGGGTGACGAAGCGCCACGAGCGTTTCTTTCGATTCTGAGCAAGAGCACTCCGGCGCCCTTCACCAAAGGGAGTGGGCGGCTGGAGCTGGCCGAGGCGGTGGCGAGCTCGGCCAACCCGCTGACCCCGCGCGTGATGGTGAACCGCATCTGGAAGCAGCATTTCGGCACGGGGTTGACGTCTACGCCGAGTAACTTCGGACAGCTGGGCGAGCGGCCGTCGCATCCTGAGTTACTGGACTATCTGGCGGCGCGGTTGATCGAAGCGAACTGGTCCATGAAGGCTCTGCATCGCGAGATTATGAATTCGGCGGTGTATCAGTTGGCGGCTTCAACTGAAGGGGTGGCCTTTGAAGCCGATCCTGACAATCGGCTCTACTGGCGGGCCAGCCGGCGGCGCCTGGACGTGGAGCCGCTGCGCGATACCTTGCTGGCGGTCTCCGGCGAACTCGATACTAAGATCGGCGGCAAGGCGGAGAAGCTAACCGAGGAGTCCAACAAGCGGCGCACGATCTATGGCTTTGTGAGCCGGCGCAAGCTCGACGGGACACTATCGCTGTTCGATTTTCCCAATCCAAATTCGACCAGCGAACAGCGGATTGAAACGGCCACACCGCTCCAGGCGTTGTTTTTCATGAACAGCGGCTTTCTCCAAGCGCGTTCCAAGGCGCTGGCGGCAAAACTGGAGCGCGCCGGCGAAGACAACAAAGTGCGGATCGTGGCAGCGTATCGCCTGCTCTATGGAAGGCCGGCCACAGCCCGCGAGATTGAGCTAGGGCTGAAGTTTCTGGCGGGCGGCGCACCCAGCCAAGCTTGGCCGCTTTACGCGCAGGCGCTGCTCAGTTCAAACGAACTGCTGTTTCTGGATTGAGGAGAGAACAATGACAACACCATCGCGGCGGGAACTTCTCCAGGCCATGGGCTCCGGCTTCGGCATGGCCAGCTTGTCGAGCCTGCTGGCCGCTCCCGCTCCTTCGCGCAATCCGCTCGACGTCAAGACGCCGCACTTCGCCGCTAAGGCCAAACACGTCATCTACCTTTTCTTAAACGGCGGCCCGTCGCAAGTGGACACGTTCGATCCCAAGCCGCAGTTGACTAAGTTCCACGGTACCCTGGCTCCGGCCGGGAATCTGAAGACGGAGCGCAAGACAGGGACACTCCTCAAGTCGCCGTTCGAGTTTAAGCGATGCGGCAAAAGCGGCCTGGAGTTGAGCGAGATCTTTCCCAACCTGGGCCGCAGCGCCGATGAGTTGTGCGTAATTCGCTCCATGTATACCGAGCGGCCCAATCATGAGCCTTCGTTGCTGATGCTCAATGCCGGTCACGTCCTGCCCGGGCATCCTTCGATGGGTTCGTGGCTCACTTACGGGCTGGGAACGATCAATCAGAACCTGCCGGGCTTTGTGGTGATGTGCCCGGGGCTACCGGTGATCGGCCCGCAGTTGTGGACGTCGGCTTACCTGCCGAGTATTCATCAAGGCGTGCACTTACCCAACAACGAGCAAGAGCCCGAGAAACTGATTCAGCATTTGCGCAATCAGAAAACCGCGCCGGCCGAGCAGCGGCGGCAACTGGATCTCCTTGGCGAGCTTAATCGGCTCCATATGGCGCGCGAGGGGGACGACCCGCAACTGGAGGGCCGCATTCAGAGCATGGAGATCGCCTATCGTATGCAGACTGAGGCGATGGAGGCGTTCGATCTCTCCAAGGAGCCCGAGGCCGTGCGCACGCGTTACGGCGAAGGCGACTTCAATCGCGGGTGTCTCATCGCGCGGCGGCTGGTGGAACGCGGCGTGCGCATGGTGCAGGTTTACTACGGCAATTCACAGCCGTGGGACACGCATGACGACATCATGGATCTGCGCAAGCTGGCGCGCACGTCAGATTCCGGGATGGGCGCGCTGCTGGAGGATCTGAAAAACTCCGGGCTGCTCAAGGAGACGATCGTGATCATCGGAGGCGAGTTCGGGCGCACACCTTCGGTGGAAGTCAGCGGATTGGTGCGCCTGCAGAACGGGCGAGACCACAACAATCACGGCTTCAGTCTGGCGCTTGCCGGTGGCGGCATCAGGGGCGGAATGGCTTACGGAGCCACCGACGATTTCGGTTTCAAGGCCGTGGAGAATCGGGTCCATCCTCACGACCTCCACGCGACCATCTTGCACCAACTGGGGCTGGACCACACCAAGCTGACCTATCGCTACAGCGGTCGCGATTTTCGGCTCACCGACGTGGCGGGCACGGTGGTGAAAGACATTCTCACCTGAGGGCGACGGCTGTGCGATCATAGGCGGATCGTTTTGGGATCGGGTGAATCCCTCTTGAAAAGTTCCAGTCTCAGCGTATTTTTTCCCGCTTATAACGACGCGCCGTCATTGCCGGATTTGATCGGCAAGGCGTTTTCCGTTTTGGGCGTGCTGGTCGAGGACTATGAAGTGATCGTCGTCAACGACGGTAGCCACGACGACACGGGCGCGGTGCTGGAGCGGCTTCGGCAAAAGCATGGGCCGCGGATGCGCGTGGTCACTCATCCGGAGAATCGCGGTTACGGCGGAGCGCTGCGGAGCGGGTTTGCGGCTGCTACCAAGGATCTGGTCTTCTACACGGATGGCGATGGCCAGTACGACGTGGGCGAGCTGCCGAAGTTGCTGGCGCTGATGGGGCCCGACGTGGGGCTGGTGAACGGCTACAAGCTGGAGCGGAATGACCCCTGGCATCGGATCTGGATCGGCAAAGTCTACAACGCCTTCGCTCGCTTTCTATTTCGCATCCGGATTCGTGATGTCGATTGCGATTTCCGGCTCATGCGGCGGGAGATCCTGCAACGGGCTGAGCTGATTTCTACGAGTGGCACAATTTGCGTGGAACTGGTGAGGAAGCTGGAAATGAGTGGATGCCAGGTGCGGGAAGTGGGTGTGCACCACTACCCCCGGTTACACGGGCGCAGTCAGTTTTTTCGCCTGCGGTCGCTGCTGCAGACGCTCTACCAGTTGTTTCGGCTTTGGACTCACGTGGTGCTGCTGGGCCGATGGCGGGGATAGGCATGAGGATTCCGCCGGTCAATTTTTCGCCGCTCCTCCTCGAAACCGAGGCCGCCTGGCGAGGGCATCTGAGTGAGCTTTTCGAGCAACCGCGATTCATTCTCGGGCCACAACTGGCGGCGTTCGAACGTGAATGGGCGGCGCACACGGGGGCGAAGTGGGCGGTGGGCGTTGGCAACGGCACCGACGCGATTCAGTTGAGTTTGCGCGACGCCGGAGTCACCTCGCCGCGGCAGCAGGTGCTCACCACCGCACTCACCGCGCCCTTTACCGGCATCGGCATCGTGTCGGCCGGCTGCCAGATTCGCTTTGCCGATGTGGACGAGGAGACGTTGCTTATCGATCCGGCGGACGCAGCCGGGCGCGTGACAAAGCGAACCGCGGCCATCGTGCCGGTTCACCTGTACGGCCAACCCGCCGACTTACGTTCTCTGCGAACTTTGGCCCGCGGGGCCAGCGCCGTCCTGATTCAGGATGCCTGCCAGGCGCATGGCGCGATGCATCGCGGCAAGCCGTTGACTGACTACGGTCCGTACGTGACCTACTCGTTTTACCCGACTAAGAATCTTGGCGCCTTAGGTGACGGTGGCGCGATTGCAACGAACACGCCGCTGGTTGACAAACGGCTGCGCCAGTGGCGTGACGGCGGACGGCGTCACGGCGGGCAAATATCTTATTTCAAGGGCTTGAATTCCCGGCTCGATGAGTTGCAGTGCTGTTACCTGCGGGCTTTCCTTGGCAAGTTAGAAGAGTGGAACGTGGACCGGCGTCGGCTGGCGGCGATCTATGACTCAGCGTTAGCCGGCTGCGAGGCGGTGCGCCCGGTAAAAACCAGCGCCGAGAGCGTACGGCATCTCTATGTGGTGCGCGCCAAGCGCAGGGAACCGCTGCGTAAGCACTTGGCCACGAAGGGCATCGCCACGGGGATACACTACCCGGTGCCTCTGCATCTGATGCCGGCGTTTGCTGAAGCGGGCTTGCGGCGCGGAGATCTGCCCCGGGCTGAGCGAGCCTGCCGCGAGGTACTCAGTCTGCCCCTGTGGCCGCGCATGCCGGATTGGATGGCTCTGGAAGCGGCAGACGCCATCCAGCGGTTCTTTCGTTCGTAGTAGTGTGGCCAGCCGGCCGCGGTTCAGGTTATTCGGCGCACTCCTCGGCGCGCCTCAGTGGTTTGTCGGCGAATATGCTGCCCTGCCTCTGGAAGATCCTCCAGTACTTCCCTAACTCAAAGCGCCAACAACGGGATGGTAGTCGCCACACACCAAGGCGCAACATAACATACTGAATCGCTAGCCCGTCATTGGTTCTACTGTGATCCGTCGCTATTCGCCCAGGCGATGAACTTCTCGGCCACCGACCGCCCCAGCTTCACACCTGCTTGGTTGTCGATCTCGTAGTGAATACCGGCCCAAATGCGGGAGTCGCCGGCTTCCTTCCCGACCGCCCTAACGAACTCGGCGCGTTTGGGGAATAGATACGCTAGCATCTCGGAACGCGTGGCCGAAAAGGTAGAGTGATTCGAAGGGTAGCTTGGAAAATTGGGGACCGGGAACAGCGGCGTGATGCCCGTGTCGAGCTGATGAGGGCGAATATACCAATAGGTGAACTTACCGTCCTGGCTGGCAATGAACGCATCATAGAAGGCTGCACCCAGTAGCGCATAGATACGCGCCGCCCTCGGCGGATTCTGATTTATCTGGTCTTCATTCATCCACTTGTTAGCATACACATAGGGCCACGTGTTCAAGCCTTCGGGGCTCTGCCAGTAGAACGCTTTGTAATTCGTCACAAAAGTGCGGGGATAGTTTCTGACAGCGCCGGTCTCCGCGATGATTTCCGGCGAGTCGCAGGCCGGTGGAGGCGTGGGCCTGAATTCCGCGGCCGAACTCAGTAACAGCGGCTTCCAGCCCGTAGCCGTCACATTTCCGGGATTGGCCCCTACCCACATGCACTTACCGATTGGGACGGTTCCGGCCCACACCGCGTCTGAGCCATCCACCCTGGCGCGCGCGATTACTTGCTCCGCGACCTTCCTTCCGAGTTCCATGCCAGCGGTGTAGTCGCTTGGAAACTGCAATCCCGCAAACAAGCGGGAGCGACCGGCCTCTTCGGCGAGAGACTGGAAGTAGGCGGCCTCCGCCGGATAGAAGTAGGCAAGTATCGCGGCCGCCGCAGCCGAAACTGCTGCGTGTTCCGATGGGTAAGACGGACTTCTCGGCGTGGGGAGAACGGACCGCAACGTTGGGTCCATTTCCGAGGGACGTTGGCGGTTATACGCGTACTTGGATTCCCATGCGGCGATGGTTGCGTCATACATCGCCATGTTCAGATAAGCAAACGGCCGAACGGGATACGGGGAAAGAGGCTGGTTCGCTTCGGATCGAGCCATGATTAGATCCAGCCAACGGTAGCCGGGAGACCCGGCATCCCAGAAAGCGATCTGGTCTGCGACCTGCGTATCGATTTTGACGACTTGGCCGCGTACCCACTCCAACTCCGATTTCGTCGTCGCGGCATCTGGCGGCGGCGGAACCCGATAATCCTTGCCCGACGAGATCGCCCAAGTCTTCCACGTTCCGGCTTTGGGTTCAATCTGTGTGAGGGGGGGCTGCGAACAAAGAGGCAGCGCGATTAATGGCATCCATGCAAGCTTCTTCAATCCCATGTGGCAGGCTCCTTCTAGCGGTTTAGTTTTTCGTCCTGGATGTTCATTTTGGCTTCCAGTCCAGGGCAACGATACGCCAATTCTCGGACAGTGTCCAGGGGGGCGTCACGGGGGAGTGAGAGGAAGGGGTGCCGTGAGCGGAGCATTTAATTGACGGGCAAAATGGTGACCGCGCGAATTTCCTGGCCGTAAGTGTGATATTCGGTTTCATCACAAAGAGCGCGAGAGAGGGATCGAGTTTTGCCCCGCTGGGGCCTACGCGCGGTTGATGCTGCGAGGTAAGAATCTAGCGCCGGGCGCGGCGGGGAAAACGAGGTGGGAGGCTGGCAGCGAGTTGACCGACGGCCCGGCACAGTCATTGCGCGTCACGATCCCTGCTCGGCTCCTCGCCGATGCGACGGATCTCAAGCTTCGCGTCGTCGACCCGGCGGCGCCTGACGAAGCGGCGAGCATTGTGGTGGTGGTGCGGGTCCGCTAAGCGACGCCGTTTTTCTTGAAGTGCGCCAGCAGCTTTTGCCAGGCGTCTTCGGCGTCTTTCTTGCCGTAGCTGGGGCGGTAGTCGGCATTGAAGCCGTGCTGCGCCTCCGGGTAGACGATGATTTCCGATTTCGTCTTGCCCGCTTTGAGCGCCTCGCGCATTTTCTCGATCGAGTCGAGCGGGATGCCCTGATCCTTGCCGCCGTAAAGCCCAAGCACCGGCGCGTGCAACTGAGCGGCGACGTCCACCGGATGCTTCGGCGTTAACTCGGAAGCTTGGCCCACGAGACGCCCGTACCAGGCGGCGCCGGCCTTCAGCTTGGGGTTGTGCGCCGAGTAGAGCCACACCACGCGGCCACCCCAACAGAAGCCGGTGATGGCGAGTTTGCTGGTGTTGGCCTTGCCGGTCTTTTTGGCCCAGGCGACAGTGGCGTCAAGGTCCGACATCACCTGCGCGTCGGGAACCTTGGACACGACCTTCCCGAAAATATCCTGGATGCTGGAAAGCTTGGACACATCGCCCTGGCGCGCATACATCTCCGGCGCAACGGCAAAATATCCAGCCTTGGCAAAACGCCGGCAAAGATCCTTGATGTGCTCATGCACGCCGAAAATTTCCTGGACCACGAGGATGCTACCGAAGCCCTTGCCCTTGGCCGGCATGGCGCGATAGGCCGGGATATCGACATCCTTGGTGGGGATCTTCACCTCGCCGGCTTCGATGCCGCTGGTGTCGGTCGTAATAGTTTGCGGCGAGACAGGCTGCACGGCGAGCGCGAAACCGGCGGCGAGTTTGGCGACAAAAAACTCGCGGCGGTTGTGCCCTGAGATGGGCAGCAAGCTGGCAACGTCGTCACGGGTATCGGGTTGAATTGCGGGTTTCAGAGCCATGGGCCCTATTGTACGATGATCGAGTAGAGCCCCGGTTCGCGATACGATCAATGGCGATGCGTTGGATTCTACTGGCCGCCCTGGCGGCCTTGTTGCACAGCCAGGAACCGCCGGAGCCCAAGTTCCCGCGCACCGCTCCGGCGCAGCCGCTGCCCTTCAGCCACAAGCTTCACACCGCGCAGGGCCTGGCTTGCAAGCAATGCCATCCTGTCCCCGAACCGGGCGACTTCGCCACGATCCCCAAGACTGCCTTCTGCATGGGTTGCCACCGTGCCGTCAAGAAGGACAGCCCGCATATCGCCAAGCTGGCCGCCTGGCATGCCGAGAACAAACGCGTGCCCTGGGCGCCGGTCTATCGTGTGCCGGACTGGGTCTCGTTCAGCCACAAAAAGCACCTGTCGGCCAATGGTGTCTCCTGCCAAACCTGCCACGGCCTCGTGCAGGAACGCGGCGAGGCGCTGCGCCGCGAACGCGATATCTCCATGGCCGCCTGCATGGACTGCCACCGCGCCAAGGGCGCCTCCAACGAATGTCTGTTATGTCATGACCAAAGGTAACTTCTCGCTATGATGCTGACCCTTCAACGCCGCCACGCCCTTGGCGCGCTCGCCGGTTTCTTTGCCGGCTCACCGCTCGTGCGCGGGCAACAAGATCTCGCCGACTCGCGTGAGCGACTCCCGGCCCTGGACGATCTGGTGAACGTCTTTGACTTTGAGCCGGTCTGCAAAGCGCGCGTCCTCAAGTCGTCTTATGACTTCGTGGCCGGCGGCGTGGACAACGAATGGTCTCTCCGCCACAATCGCGAAGCGTTCGACAAAATCGTCTTTCGTCCCCGCATGCTGGTGAACACGAGCGGCCTTGACCTGTCCACCACGCTCTTCGGAACCAAGATCGACTTTCCGATTCTCATCGCGCCCACCGCCGGCCACGGCCAACTCACGCCGGACGGTGAACTCGCCACGGCGCGCGCCGCTGCGTCCATGCAGACCATCATGGTGCTCAGCACCAACTCCAGTCAGCCCTATGAGAAGGTGGCGGCGGCCAGCACTTTTCCCAAGTGGTTCCAACTCTATGCAGGCCCCGATATGGAGGGAACGTGGGAACGCGTGGAGCGAGCCAAAGCGTCGGGCTTCAAAGCGATCGCACTTACAGTGGACGGACCCTACAACTCGCATCGTGAGCGCATGCTGCGAAATCGCATCCGCACCGCCGTACCGCCCGGCGTCAACTCCCCGCAAACCGCGCGCCCCGCGCGACGCCGGCGAGAGGAGGAGGAAGGAGAGAAAAAACCGGTTTCGCGGGCGCAACACTACGGGTTGAGCACCACGCTCATCCAGCAACTCGATTGGGGCTTCTATGACGAGTTGAAGAAGCGCGCGGGCATGCCGGTCTTGATCAAGGGAATTCTTACGGCGGAAGACACCGCGTTGGCCGTCACGCATGGCGCCGACGGCGTGATCGTGTCCAATCATGGCGCGCGATACCTGGAATACGCGCCAGCCACGATCGAGGTGCTGGCCGAATGTGTGGACGCCGCCGGTAGCATGCCGGTGCTGGTGGACAGCGGCTTCCGGCGCGGCACCGATATCCTCAAGGCGCTGGCGATCGGAGCCAAGGCTGTCTTGGTGGGCAGGCCGCCGCTGTGGGGCCTGGGCGCGTATGGCGAGCCGGGCGCCAAGCGCGTGCTGGACTTACTGCGTTCGGAATTGGCGATGGCCATGGGTTTGTGCGGTAGAGTCAATCTGGCAGCGCTCGATCGCAAGTTACTCAGGATGTGAACCTATGAACCGTCTCCTTTTCTTCTGTGCCCTCTCGATGCTCCAGGCCGCCGAAGGTGACCAGCAATTTGCCACGCTAGGCGATTTCACGCTGGCCAGCGGCGAAGCCATCCGCGATTGCAAGATAGGCTACCGTACGCTCGGCAAGCTCAACGAGGCGAAATCGAATGCCATCCTGTGGCCCACGTGGTTCGGTGGGCGCACGCAGGACCTGCTGCCCTTCATCGCCGCCGGCAAAGTCATAGACCCGGCGCGCTTCTTTGTTGTGCTGGTGGACGCGCTCGGCAACGGCGTGAGCAGTTCGCCTTCGAACGGACCGAAGCCTTTCCCGCGCTTCACTCCGCGCGATATGGTCAACTCTCAGCACGCCCTTCTCACACGCCATCTCGGCATTCAGCACTTACACGCCGTCATCGGCATCTCGATGGGCGGCATGCAAACCTTCGAGTGGATCACCGCCTACCCCGGCTTCATGGATCGCGCGGTGCCCATCATTGGCTCACCCAAACTCGCTACGCCGGATCTTTTGTTATGGGGCGGCCAACTCGGCGTCATCGAACTGGCCGAGTCCAGCCCGGGAGCAGATCAACATGCGGCGATGCGCGTCGTGATGAGCATGCATCAGTTTGCGCTCACCACGCCGGAGTATCGCGCCGCCCAAACTCCATCGGCCGACTGGAGCAAGTACAAGCAAAGCTTCGAGGCCGGCGCCGGAGAGCGCGTGTCGGCCGCCGACTGGGCCTCGCAATTGCGCGCGATGATGGCCACTAATGCCGGCCCGCCGGAGTCGGTAAAAGCCAAATTGCTCGTCGTAGTGGCCATGCAGGATCATATGGTGAACCCAGCTCCGGCCATCGAGTTCGCCGAACGAATCTACGCGCCTATCCTACGGCTTGACGGCAATTGCGGCCATATGGCCACCAGTTGCGAGGCCGCCAAGTTCGCTGCGGCCGTGCGGCGATTCCTGGAGCAATAGCCGTCATGCGGGCGACTTGCCGGCCGCTCGCGAGCCGGTCTTTGATCCTTAGCCTGTCGGCCTTTGAAATCCGGGCCCCTGACAGGTGAATGATGCCCAGACCAGAGCGGGGCAGCCCGCCACAATGCCGGTCCTGGTCAAGACACGCCTTTATCGCTCACTAAATCGTCGGCTCCCTGATCAACAAATAGCCCCATGGTTTTGAACCCAATGAAAACGATCCGCTGCGGTCTCAGGTCGGCAACAAGATCTTCCACTTGGTCGCGGCAGAACCGCTCGATCTGCTGGCGGAGCTGTCGGTTCAGTTTTTGGTATGTGCCATCGTATTCGCAGGCTTCCGGCCACCCTTGATGTTCGCTCTCGATCATGGATTCTTTTTCGCCCCCCGGCTGATATCCAATGAAGAGGATGGGCGGCTCCACAACAGGAGGGCCGTAGAGCATTTTGAAGCCGAGGTTCGCCGCACCAATTCGCGGCGCTATTCCTTTTATAAAAGATCGCGTCGATTGGTAGATCGCCCGGCAGGCTGCCTCGACATCTTTCAATTTGGGGCCCTTCATCGTTCCCCCATCCAAACTGCCCCAAGCTTCAAATCCGCACCTGATCCATCGCCAGAAACTCCTGGATGTGCGGATGCTCCGCCGTGGCCAGTCCATACGTCGGGCCAACATAGATAGCTCGGCCCTCGTGCAGGAACACCACGCGGTCAGCCACCAGGCGCATCAGATCCAGGTCATGCGTCACCACCACCGACGTCAGCCGCAATTGCCGTTTGAGTCGCAGCATCAAATGGCCGAGGTGATCGGACATGATCGGGTCCACCATCGTGGTGGGCTCGTCGTAAAGAACGCACTCAGGCTGCGCGGCCAAGGCACGGGCGATGGCCACGGCGCGCTTGAAGCCCGTGGACAAATCGGTCGGATAGGTATCGTAGTGCTCTTCCAGATCCACCATCTTGAGGAGGCC
>JAYTKJ010000280.1:0-5911 GCA_043730365.1 Acidobacteriota bacterium
GCCGGAGATGCGCTCGATGATGGCGAGAGCCGAGGGCGTGATCTTCTGGCCCAGGTCGAAACCACAGTAGAGGCGATTGGAAGGGCGGCCGCGGGCGAACTCCTGGGCAGCGACATTGCGCTCTACTTCGGAGGCAACGTCGAGGGCGTCAATGTCGAAGTAAGACTGGCCGGTGGAGCCGAAGTTGCAAAGATACTCGCGGTTGAAGACGGCGTGGCCGTGGAGACGGCGTTCTTCGTCGAGAAACTCCATGCTGATCCGGGGGCATTCCAGGGCGGGGGCGGAGAACTTCGTCCAGGAATCACCTTTGCTGGACCACGCATCCCAGAAAAACCCTTGACAGCCGCGCGGGGTGGAAAGAATCCAGAGGCCGCCGTTGGTGGTGGCGAGCATGGGGCGGAGGGCGTGGTAGAGCTGGTCGGGGACGCCATCGCGTCAATCAGGCTGGTGGGGAAAGCGTTGGTGATCAGCTCGGCGGCGTCGGGCACTTTCACCGCGGCGTTTTGCGCTCCCAGATGCAACGCGCGGCCCGGTTGCACGAGCCACACCGCGATCCAGCCAATGGCGAGCGCCGCCGACGTGGCGAGTTCGAAATAGATGATTGCTTTGAAGGCCAGCCGCCCCAACTGCCCCGCTGATCCCGCGCGCGCGGCCGACGAGATCAGGACGCCGATGAGCACCGGCGCGATCACCGAGCGGATGAGGCGGAGAAAGATCGTGCTGACGATCGCGAGGGTGCGCGCCCAGCCCGGCGCGAGCCAGCCAAAGGCCGCTCCCAGCACGATCGCCACCACCATCCAACCGGCCAGCGACAGACGCTTCAGCAGTGTCATCAAAGGTTCCGGGCCTCGGGAAACAGCAGCCAGTGTATCTGCTTGACGATGAGGATGAACGCGTAGCGATGAAAGAGGAACAGACCGATGCAGACCCGCGGCACCCAGGCCCGCGATTTCCGCCCAAACTGCCCGGTGTGAAATCCAAACCCCAGCGCGGACAGGAGAATCGCCAGGCTCCACATGATCAACACCGCCATGTAGGGCAAGATCAATAGGAAGTTGAGCCTCGTCGCGCGGTCCCCACCTCGGCGTAGGGGGGCCCGGAGTCCAGCAACTCGTGCGCGAAGAAAGCCTCGATCGCGACGAGCGCCACGGCGCCGATCAAACACATGGAGAACGTGCTGGTTCCGCAGCACGCGCATCACGGGCGCAACCTCCGCGCCCTTGTGAGCAATCGGTAAAAGTGTGGTGCCATCCTACTACCCCCAAATCGTCCTCACCGCATACTGCTGGATAGTCTCATCGGGCGTTGCGATCGTCATCCCGTGCTCGATCGCCTGGCATACCAGCATCCGGTCAAACGGATCGGTGTGCAGACGCGGCAGCTTCGGCAGATGTGCCAACGCACCCTCTTCGATCGGCAGGCTCAGAATCTGCCCGCGCCGTCGCGACTCCGCCAGAAAATTCGCCGGAGCCACCGGGAGTTTCAACTTCCCAGCCATCCACTTCACCGTGATCTCCCACGCCGACGCGGCGCTCAGGTAGCGCTCCGTGGCTGGATCGGTCAGCACCACGGTCAGGGACGGCGGGATGCGCGCGGGCTCCAACTCCAGCCAAAGCAAAGTACAGGAATCAAGGAGAACCTTCATTCAAACGCCGCCAAAACCTCCGGATCAAGTGGGTCGAAAAAACCCGCTGAAACGCCGAACCCGTCCCACAGCCCAAACTCGGGCGCGCCCGATGCCGCAGCCGGTAGCCGGCGAATCTCGGCGATCGGCTTGTTATGCCTGCAAAGCACGACCACTTCGCCCTCCTCCACAGCATCAAGGTAACGGGAAAGGTATGTCTTGGCTTCCAATACATTCGCCTTGATCATGACTATATTCTAGACCAAGAATCTGACCAGGTTCTTGATTCGAAGCTTTCCTTGGGCCGATCCACGGTGCCCGTGATAGCCTGGAGCTGAAATCATGAATATTGGTCGATACCGGGCGAATTTCGACAGGCTCTGTGGAAATTTGACTGCTTATGCGGAAACCAATTGTCCGCCTGCGCCGGCCGATGGACAGCGCGCGGTACTCGCCAAGACTTTGAATGAGTCTCTGTTTCTCGCGCATTCGACAGCGAACACCAAATTTGCGCGCGTTTGTCGCGAAGGCTTGAAGGGCTTCACTGGAAACGTGGAAGAGCAACTGGGTACGGCTGGACACGTATTTTTCTATGTGTCACCATTCCGTTATCCGAACACGGATTGTGGACTGCTGTTCTCGCACAATCTTGAAGCCAGTCGTCGTGAGGATGGCGTAGCTTCCCCGTTTGACTCAGGGTCCTTGCTGCAGCACTGCACCCCACCGGCTACAGCCGCCTCCCCACAGGATTTCTTGGCATCCCATGAACTGCCGATTCCGGACCATCGCCACTACCTAGGCTGGCTAGGCGGGTCGCCTCGTTAGCGGCAAGAGAGAGGCCAAATGCTACAAATGATCAAGCGCCGGGCGGCATTCATCCTGGTGGCTGGCACCCCTGCACTTGCGCAAACGGATTCGTGAAGCTGGAACTCGGCGCGGTGGGCTCGGAGGTGTCAGTCACCGGAGGAGGTGCAGCGGTGATCGCCACCGAAGGTAGCCAAATCTCCTGCGGTTTCAGCCGCGAAGCCTTCGTCAACAGCCCGCTCAGCCAGAGCTTTTTCCCGCAATCGTTTATGACTACGCTGCCGAACATTCAGACCCAGCAGGGCAGCTTCACGCTGCGCTTTGCCGGGCGATCCTCGGTCCAGGTGGCGGAGAATATGGACGGCGTGACGAGCGACGGCACTGTCAACCTCGTGCAGAACATGCAGGACTTCGAGGACCTCAACGTGGTCGCCGTCAACAATTCCGCTGAGTATTCCCGAGTGGCGCAGTTCTCGATGGCTTCCAAGGGCGGCACGAACACTTTCCATGGACGCGTCTACTACGACGCCATCAACTCGGCCTTGCGCGCTCGCACCTTCTTTGAGAGCCGCAAAATTCCCTACAAGGAGCATCGCGGCGGCGCCAACTTCAGCGGCCCGGTGATTCGCGATCCGTTCAACGGCCGCGCGCCGTTTCCGGATAACCGGATTCCGGCGGCGCGCTTCAGTCCGGTTTCGGTCAAAACGCTGGATCAGTTTGTTCCCAAGCCGAACCGTGGGGCGGCCGGCGCGCTGTTTCAGAATTACCAATTTGTTTTCCCCTGGCCCACCGACCTCTATAAGTGGGATAGCGTCACCGATCGCGTTGACTATGTCATCAACGCCAAGAATCAACTGTTCGGGCGCTTCATCAACCGCCTGACGCC
Organism: Acidobacteriota bacterium; assembly: GCA_043730365.1. Lineage (GTDB taxonomy): Bacteria > Acidobacteriota > Terriglobia > Bryobacterales > Bryobacteraceae > VFZP01. Next base: position 3,315 of record JAYTKJ010000280.1, read on the forward strand.
CTACGTGCTGAACGGCCTCTTTGAGCAGTTGGGGTCGTGGACGCGCAAGCGCAACCATCACTCCATCGCGGTCAACGACACACATACGTTGTCGCTGCGCTTGGTGAATACCGCCCTGTTCGGCTGGGCGCGCGACTACTTCATTTACGGCGACGAAACCGGCGGCGTAACCCCGCAAAGGGAGACGCGGCGGTCGCGGCGGTCGCGGCGATCGGGTTACAGGGTGTCAACCGCGGCGGCTCCTCCGTGATGGGTTTTCCCACGATGAACATCACAGGACCTCAAATCGCAACTGGGCGGCTACCGCCCTCTTGCCGAGTACCTTGAGCGCTTCGCGCGCGTCGCCCACCTGCCCCCGCTCCAGCAAATGCAGGCGATCGACGTCGAAACCTATCTGCCTGCCTGCATCCTGGTCAAGGTCGACCGCGCCACCATGGCCTACTCGCTGGAGTCGCGCAGTCCCTGGCTGGACTATCGCCTCGGCGACTTCGCCGGCCGCCTCCCGGCCGAATTCAAAATCCGCCACGGCCGCGGCAAGCATATCGTCAAGGACGCCATGACGCCGCATTTGCCCACCGGGATTCTCTCCCGCCGCAAGATGGGCTTCGGCGTCCCGATGCGCCAGTGGTTGCGCACCAGCCTCAAGGGGCTGTTCGAATCGATGGTGTTGCAGCCCGGGATGGCCAAGTATGTCGACCCGGCTGTGACGCGCCGCCTTTGGGCCGAGCACCAAAGCGGTACGCACGCTTGGCGGCGGGAACTCTGGCACATGCTCATGCTCGCCTGCGGGGAGAATCAACACGCGAGCCCTCGCGCCCAGGCGAGTTGCTCGCAAGCGCGAAGGCGGTGTAGGCGCGGCGCGGCGCCACGTCGGCCGGTGAGTTACTCGCCGATCAGAAAGCCGTGATAGCGGCCCATCCAGTACGGCAACAGGAAGAAAGCGCCGTCATCTTCCGACGTGCCGTCGTCGCCGCCGTTGACCACAAACGGATTGCTGTTCCACTTCATGATGGGCCGCTCGTCGGGCGGGATCCACGTGAGCGCCTGGCGTTTTCCGAAACGGTCCAGCTCCCCAGACCACTTGATATCGGTTCGCCAGGAGTTGTCCACTCGCCACGAGATCAGGTCCATCGGAATTCGATACAGCGTAAAGGCAGCGTCGGCCAAGTCCTGCCTGCGATTCGGCCATGCCGTTTGATAGATGAACATCCACAGCGGGTTTTTCTCACGCTGGATATTCTGCCACCAGGCGTCAAGCGCCTGACGGTAGAGCGCCAGCCGCCCAGCGTTCTTTTCGTAGCGGAAGACGGTGTAGAAAGGCAGCATTGCCAGCTCTTCGTCGGAGTAGTTGATCTCCTCGCGGAGCTCTTTCAACTGCGTCGCGATGCTGAGATAGCCTTCCCTATCAATCAGCCGGTCATACGCTGCCAGATAGCGCGCTTCGCCGGTCAGATGATGCGTCACCAGCAGAAAGCTGAGCAGTTCGAGGGCGTTGAGCGGCCCGTCGCCCCGGCCCCGCGGCGTGGCGAAGTAATCTTTGGACCAGCGTCCCCAATAGGTGGGCTGACCATGAACGTCAGTCAGGTTCGAGCCGTGATCGAGAATGTGGTCCATGATTCGCACGGCCGTGGTGCGGATGCGGTTGCGCAGGGCTGGGTCCGGCAGCAGATCGTAGGCAATGGCGAATAGATAGAAGTGCCCAACGATTTCGTCTGAACTGGTGTCGGCCTTCCATTCGATTTCTCCGTCCAGGGTCCAGTGCCAGACACCGCCCTGCCCTCGCCAGTCGCCCTTACGAATGTAGGATCGCGCCGGATAGCCGGGCCGTCCCGTCACTTCCTCCAGTTTTAGTACCGCTTCAATCGCCCGGCGGGCGCGCGCGAGCGCTTCAGGCGATTTGGTGGCGGCAAACCGAAAGCACTCGGCGGCGCCGTACATGGCGGTCCAAAGGCCGTCGTTGTCGCTGGGATTGAGCCGGTTTGAGGAGAGATCGCCCGGGCGCTCAAGGTGGGACGAGGAGACGAAACCCAGCCGATCATGGCGCTCGGCGATGCGCCGCTCAAAGTGAGCCGCCTTGGTGACCAGCGTCATCGGCAGCACTTCGATTCGCGACACGCCGGTAGACGTACGGACCCAGATTCCACTCGGTCCGCCTCCGGATTTCGACTCCAACGTTTCGATACTCTCCACCTTGTCATCAGCGAGATACCTTAGACCCTGAAGATACTCGATGCGGCCTTGATGCTGCCTTGCCAACCCCCTTTCTTCAGCGCGCCAAACCGCCCCATCGCGGGTCGTGACGCGCCTAAGTGTACTGCTTTTCAACGAATTAGGGACCGCTGCGTCGGTCAGTGCGAAGCGAGTTACTGTTTTTTGATCTTGCGGTCGCAGACGAAGCTGGCCCAAGCAGTACGGGAGGAACACGAATGTAATCAAGGCTACTTTAGTCATTTAAGATAATCCCGGCCAGTCTCCATTATGCTGGTTCAAGGGAATATACTAAATGTACGTCGACGCAACGCCGATAAGCTAATTGTGCCGGCGCTTCTAAAGGTTGAACCAACCATCTCCGGTCTATCCAAAGTGGACACCACTGC
>JAYTKJ010000281.1:0-3955 GCA_043730365.1 Acidobacteriota bacterium
TCTTCTCTGCGTCCAGCATTCAGGTTTTGTCACTCCGGCTCTCATAGCATCGAAGAATGCGGTCGTGAACGCCTATGCGTTCTACGTTCGTGGTTCCACCGCAGGCGTTGCGAAGCCCAAATTGGATGGGGTGATGGCCCGGTGGATTTTTGGGACGCTTCTCACTGCGCGCTATTCGACCTCCTCGGAGAGTGCATTTGAGAACGACTTGGCTCGTGTTATCAGGCTTCAAACCACCGAACCGAACGAGTTCGTGACGGCGCTGGACGACGCTCTAGCTGAAACGATCACGGGAGACTATTGGCGGCAAGTATTGGTTTCTGCGCTTGACACGCAGAAGACACGTGCTCCATCCGCCCTGGCTTTCAGGGCCGCGCAGGTTGTCATCAATGCCCGCGCCCTGTTCTCGGACAAGTTCCTGAGGAACCTGCTCGACCCGCCGGCAGACGGCGGTCGCGCTGCCAGCGAGGCTCATCATCTGTTCCCAATCGCTTGGCTGGCACAGCGAGGAATAGCCGATCGCCGGTGGACCCATCAGGTCGCTAACCTGGCAGACGCTGGCTGGTACGAGAACGCCGTAATCGGTAGCCGTAGCCCTGCTGAGTACGTACCCCGCCTCCGTGAGAAATTGGGAGTTGATGACAGCCGATGGGGGCGAATGTGCGCTGAGCATGCTCTGCCCCCTGGCTGGGAGTCCATGGAATACGAAGAATTCCTTCGCCAGCGGCGAGCTAGGATGGCCGAGATCATTCACGTCGCCTTCAGAATGCTGGGCGGAGAAACGGAAGAGCCGCCGCTAGCGCCGCCATGGTTTCTGCCCGGCGCCGAAGCGGTCTGGCAACTGATTGGACAGACTGAGCGCGGTCTTCGAAGAATCGTCCGCGAAGTATACTCTGAGCGGTTTGGTGAAGCTGCCGCAAGGAAGATCGAAGAATCTCTACCCGTGCCTGAACGCGAAGCGCTCTTGCGAGCGCTCCGCTCCCGCCCAGCTGGCGCCGAGCCGTTGAGTGTCGTCGATTACCTGTACTTGAGTCAATTGCCTGTTCTGTTGTTTCGGCCTGAAGTCTGGACAGATGCGCGGGTGAGGCTCGGGGGTAGAGATGATTCGAAACGAAATCTGCAAGAGGCAATTAGCCACGTCGTGCCGGTGCGCAACGAAATCGCGCATATGCGTGAAGTCGAGCCGGACAGATTACTTCGGGCCACCGTTGGATGCAACGACGTACTTCGCGTATTGCCCGGGAAACGCCTGTAGCGAGCTTCAGCGATCGGGAACACCTAGTTTCCGAAGAATAGTCATCATCGGGCACCAGTCGGTCAACGACGATTGAAAGAGATTGGCGCCGACAAATGCGGTGAACAGAAACCAGTATGGGCTCACCCAATAGCCGAGCGCGAGGCTCAAGAGCACCAGGGCGCCGGCGATCATGCGCAGAAAGCGGTGGACAGTCATACGAGCTTTCTCCTTTGCTTGTTGAAGACGTAGAACAACACCGGGACCGTCATGCGCGAAAGGAGCAGCGAGGCGATTTCGCCGGCCATCAACGCAATTGCCAAGCCCTGAAAAATAGGGTCGAACAAAATCACCGATGAACCGGCCACGACGGCGGCGGCCGTGAGCATCATGGGGCGGAAGCGCACCGCACCGGCATCGACTACGGCTTCGTCGAGCGGCATGCCCTCGGCCAGGCGCAGCTCGATAAAGTCCACCAGGATGATCGAGTTTCGCACCACGATGCCGGCGCCGGCGATAAAGCCGATCATGGACGTCGCGGTGAAGAAGGCGTTGAGAAGGCCGTGGGCGGGGAGGATCCCCACCAGAGAAAACGGGATCGCCGCCATGATGATTAGCGGTGTCATGAAGGATTGGAACCACCCCACCACCAGCCCGTAGATCAGGATCAGCACGGCAGCGAAGGCGATGCCGAGATCGCGAAAGACCTCGTAGGTGATGTGCCATTCGCCATCCCATTTCATCGAGTAGCGGCCGGCATCGGTGGGCAGTGCCGCCATATGCTGCTCGATCTGGTAGCCCTCGGGAATCTTGATCTTGTCGATCTCCGGCCCTAGCTGGAGGACCGCGTAGACCGGGCTCTCGATCGCTCCGGCAATGTCGGCGGTCACATAAGTCACCGGCATCAGGTTCTTGTCATAGATGCTCTTGTCCTCGATCGCCTTGTCGATGCGCGCCAGTTCTCCCAGCGCGACTTGGCGCCCGTTGCGCCCGCTAATCTTGAGACTCTTCATTCGCTCCAGATCCGAGCGCGTGGCGCGGTCCAGACGCACGGTGAGAGCGACGTCTTCCTTCTCCGCATCCCGATGCAGCAGCCCAGCGGGGTACCCGGCGGAGGCCACTTGCAACGCGCGCGCGACATCGTCCGCGGAGATTCCGTTGATAGAGGCCTTCTCGTCATCGATCGACAAGCCGTACTTGGTTTGATCGTCTTCCACATACCAGTCGACATCCACCACGCCCTTGGTTTGCTTGAACAGATTGCGAACCTGCCGGGCGAGCGCGATTCTGCCGTTGAGGCTGGGGCCATATACCTCGGCGACCAGGGTTTGGAGGACCGGAGGCCCCGGCGGCACCTCGGCAACCTTGATCCGCGCTCCATAGCGCTCGGCGATGGGCAGGATCCGGAGGCGCACCTGCTTGGCGATCTCATGGCTTTGCAGATTGCGCGCTTCCTTAGGTAGGAGATTCACCTGAATGTCGGCCACGTTCGGCCCGCGCCGCAGATAGTAGTGGCGCACCAGTCCGTTGAAGTTATACGGCGACGCCGTTCCCACATAGGTCCCGACGTTGACCACTTCACGTTGCTTCTGCGTTTCTTCGGCGAGTAATTGCGTCACCCGCGCTGTCTCTTCCAGCGTCGTCCCGTTCGGCATGTCGACAATCACTTGAAACTCGCTCTTGTTGTCGAAGGGCAGCATCTTGACCTTGACGAGGCTGAAGTAGAACAGCGAAACGGACGCGAGGAGCAGGAGCACGACGCCACCGAGGAAACTCCAGCGCAGGACCGCGCGACGGAGCAAGGCGCCCATGAACACCCGGTACATCCGCGTGACCAAGCCCTCGGGCTCGCCTTCGTGGCTGCCACCGGGTTTCAGAATTCGCACGGCGGCCCAGGGCGTGACAATGAAAGCCACCAGCAGGGAGAAAAGCATCGCGGCGCTGGCGCCGATCGGAATCGGGCGCATGTACGGACCCATCAGGCCGCCCACGAAGGCCATCGGTAAAATGGCGGCAACCACGGCCAGTGTGGCCAGGATCGTGGGATTGCCCACCTCGTCCACCGCTTCCAATGCGACTTCGGAGGGCGGCCGGTCACCGTTGCCCGGTATGCGCCAGTGACGCACGATGTTTTCCACCACCACGATGGCGTCGTCCACCAGAATGCCGATGGAGAAGATCAGCGCAAAGAGCGTGATCCGGTTCAGCGTGTAGCCGTAGAGATAGAAGACGGTGAGCGTCAGCGCCAGCGTGACCGGGATCGCGATGAACACGATGAGTGACTCGCGCAGGCCCAGCGTCAGGGCAATCAGCACGCTCACCGAAATCACGGCGATCAACATGTGCCACAGCAGCTCGTTCGATTTCTCTTTCGCCGTTTCTCCGTAGTTCCGCGTGACGGTCATCTCGACGCCCGAGGGGATGACGACGCCCTGCAATGGCTTCAAGCGAAGCAGGACGTCCTCGGCCACCATGACGGCGTTGGTTCCTTTGCGCTTGGCGATGGCGAGCGTGACGGCCGGATGGAATCCTTTGCCATCGGAGAAGCGCACATATTGAGCGGGCTCCTCGCCACTATCGGTCACCTGCGCCACGTCGCGCACGAAGATTGGCTTGTCATTCGTGACGCCGGCGACCACGTTGCCAACATCGGCCGCCGTGCGCAGGAACTGACCGGTCTCAAGAATGTACTGCTGGTTGCCACTGGCGAATTCGCCGGCC
>JAYTKJ010000282.1:0-4965 GCA_043730365.1 Acidobacteriota bacterium
GCGTGACGGGCCCGTGGGATTTTTTCCCGTTGGCACGGGAGGCGGCGCGGCGGCGTTTGGAGGACATTTCGGCCCCAGTGTAGCTGGCTGGTTGGCGGCGGAGGGGGGTGGATGCGGCTAAGTGACAGAGGGGATGGCGAATATAGTTGTGGTTGGTTGGTCAACGGGGTCGGAGGGATGGCTCGGCAAGGGTGCAAAGGGACGGAAAGGGGGCGAAGAAGGACGAGGATATTTTTAGGTGGCCCAAAGGCTCGGCTCGGCCGGAAGTTGACATAAGGTATGGATTATCGTAAGCGGGAAGGCGGCAGCGGCCTCGTCCCGAAAAGGGTCGTTTGTGCAACAGCGACCCATCCTCTTTTCGCGTGTAGTTTTCGGGGCATTCTTTTTCACCATGTGCCTAAAGAGAGTTCACACATAGGCCACACCATATAATGGCTTATGCCTGCGGATCCTCAATCATCGAACCTTGAGTACATCAAGCTTGGAGTGAGTTTCCTCAGCGGAGGGTTTCTCGGAGCGATTCTGAACAACGTCATCATGGTCTATCGAAATCGTGTTCAGCCAGTCCGATACCGTTCGACGACGACATCGATATTCGCTGACAATCTAAGAGGCGCGACGGTCGAGGCGAAGGTAAGCCTTAGCGAAGCCGGCGCGGAGTACCGATTCAATAACCTTTTTCTGACGGAGCTGACGATCACCAATTCCGGCAATCAACACATCAAGGAGTTCACATTGGGCATCACGACCACTGGAACGACCCAATTGGTTGGTGCAAGTTGCGATCCGCAGGACCGTCACCACACCGCTGGTGCGGTCGTTATTCCAAAGCCTTCGGCTCCAACGGCCGATTTAGACTACGTCCTCAAGCCCTTCAATCGAGGAGATCGATACTCATTTCGGATACTTTCAACTTGCCCTCAGAATAAGGAGCCGGGCAAGATTTCGCTCAGTTCTAGCGAAGCAGTCCGCTTTGTTTCATATCAGAATCTCATCGAGTCCCTAGATCTAATTGAAGGCCTCCCCGGGTTTGGAGGCCATATGATTAGGACCGTGGTTCAGGTGTCACGCACCATAGCCAAACTGATCTAGTGGTGTTCTGTTCTCACGAAATAGGAAATCCTTGGTCCGAAAAGGGTAGGTTTCGGGACGGTCTGACGGACTCGTTAAAACAGGACCCGCAACGTTCCGATTCGTTGGCCCTTTATGGACGTGCTGAAGGCCATTGCGAAAACCTGTCGCCATTCATGAAAGTTTCGCAGTTTTGCAACGCTCAAAGCCCTGCAATCGGAAGGTGGCGAAGTTCGTTGCAAAACCGCTCGTTTGCGCAATACGGTAAAACGCGAGGAGTCTCTAAGAAGCGGTGCGAGTTGGCGGGGCGATTTGCCCGTTGCTGGGTTCCGGGCCAACTTCCGGATGCGCCGTGATCCGTTCCCTTTCCGCTCCTTGATCGGTTAGACTGATCAGCACAGCTCAGATGGTCCTTTCTGCTGGCGACAAACTCGGTCCCTACGAAATCCTCTCCCCGATCGGAGCTGGAGGTATGGGCGAAGTGTACAAAGCCCGCGACACGCGGCTCGACCGCACCGTCGCCATCAAGGTCCTGCCGGAACACATCGCCCAGCGTGAGGACCTGCGTGCGCGTTTCGAACGCGAGGCCCGCACCGTTGCCTCGCTGAATCACCCGAATATCTGCACGCTGTACGACATCGGCTCGCAAGACGGCGCCGGTTACATGGTGATGGAGTACATGGAGGGCGAGACTCTGGCGGCACGGATCGAGAAGGGTGCGCTCCCGCTCGACCAAGCACTCAAGTTCGCCACCCAGATAGCCGACGCGCTCGACCGCGCCCATCGCGCAGGAGTCACGCATCGCGACGTGAAGCCGCACAACATCATGTTGACGCGGGATGGCGTGAAGGTGCTTGATTTCGGATTGGCGAAGTCCATGCCGAAGCCCGGACCCGCCGAAGCGACCCTCACGGCCTCGCTCACCCCAGAAGGCACGGTGCTGGGAACGCCGCCGTATATGGCGCCGGAGCAGTTCGAGGGCAAGGAGGCCGACGCACGCAGCGATATTTGGGCGTTCGGCGCGGTGCTGTACGAGATGGTGACGGGCCGGAGAGCGTTCCAGGGTAAGGGTTACGCGAGTCTGGTGGGCGCGATTCTCTCCGCGGACCCGGCGCCGATGTCGGCGAAACCCCTCACCCCTGCGTGGTTGGAGCGGTTGGTGCGCCGCTGTTTGGCGAAGGACCCGGAGCACCGCTACTACTCCATGCACGACATCGTGCTCGATATACGCGCTCCGCTCGAAGAAACGGCCGCGGTATCGACGAAGAAAAACTGGTGGCCGTTAGTGCCGGCGGCTGTTATGACCGCGGTGGCGCTTGCGGTTTCTGCCGTTCATTTCCGCGAAATCAAGGAACCGCCGCGCCTGGTCAAGATGACCGTGCTGCCTCCGGAGAAAGCCGAGTTCCACGACCAGTTCAGCCTCCCGGCCATTTCGCCCAACGGACTCCGGCTCGCCTTCGTGGCAACCACGGATGGAAAAGAGCAGCTTTGGGTCCGCGATCTGGATTCGCTCGCGGCCCGAGCGCTTCCCAGCACGATCGGCGCGCAGTATCCGTTCTGGTCGCCCGACAGCCGCAGCATCGCATTTTTCGCGGAGGGAAAATTGAAGAGGGTCGACCTGGCCGGCGGTCCCACATTGACTCTGTGTGATACGGGCTTGGGGCGCGGCGGAACATGGAGCAAAAAAGACATCCTCGTTTGGGGAGGCTTTGGCACGGGCACATTCCGCGTCCCGGCCGCGGGCGGCGGCGCGACTGGGGTGACTGCGCCCGGGAAGGCATCGGCGGGAGACCATCGCTTTCCCTGGTTCCTTCCGGACGGTCGCCACTTTCTGTATATGGACACGACTTCCAATCGTGAAGAAAGCGGGATTTACGTGGCCGATCTCGAATCCAAGGATCGGAAGCGTGTGCTCACTGCGGACTCCAACGCGGTCTACAGTCCGCCGGGCTACCTGCTGTTCGTGCGCGGGGGAACATTGATGGCCCAGCCCTTCGACACAGACAAGCTGCAAGTCACGGGTGACGCAGTTCCGGTTGCGGATCAAGTCGATTCCCAGGCCACCAAAGCCCAGAACCAGTTTTCCATTTCGCAGAATGGCGTGTTGGCATATACATCGGGGAGGAGCGGAGGAGGGTCGGTACTTACCTGGTTCGACCGGTCCGGCAAGGTGACTGGCACGCTCGGCGCTTCGAACGCATTAAGCTGGGGCGCTATTTCTCCGGACGGCAAGACCGTGGCGGTGCAACGCATAGAGCAGGGCCTCAGGGACATCTGGCTGCACGATCTGGCGCGTGGGGCCGCTTCCCGATTCACTTTCGGTCCTGGGAGCAACAGTTATCCGGCATGGTCTGCGGACGGCCGCCATGTTTCGTTTATGTCATCCCGTGATGGCGTCGCGCGCCCGTTTCAGAGAGCAACCAGCGGGACGGGCCAGGATGAAGTCATGAGCAAATCTTTAGGCGAGCCGCCGAGCCCCACGGTTGTGGAGGACTGGTCCCGAGACGGCCGTTACGTCGCCTTAAGAGTGGTAAACCCAAACACGCAGTTCGATATCTGGGCGCTGCCCCTCAATCCGGGTAAGCCTGGCGACGAGAAGCCGTTTCCGTATTTGCTAACGGAGTTTGGCGAACTGTACGGAAGATTTTCGCCCGATGGGCGTTGGCTGGCATACACGTCGAACGAGACGAAGCGTAATGAGATTTACGTGCAGTCGTTTCCCACGCCCGGCGGCAAATTGCCGGTTTCAACGAATGGCGGTGAGCGTTCGATCTGGAGCGGGGATGGCAAGGAACTTTACTTCGTCAGTCTGGACGGAAAAATGATGGCGGCGGAGGTCAACACCAGCTCGAAATTCGAGGCCGGCGTGCCGAAGCCGCTTTTCAACGTGCGACTTTCCAGGGGCATGGATGCCTGGTTTGACGTCACCAAGGATGGCCGCTTCCTGATTCCAGTGCAGGTCGAGCAAACCTCGAAGGCGCCGATAACCGTGGTGGTGAATTGGCAGGCGGGGCTGAAAAAGTAAGACCGAGTTACTTTGCGCCCGGATGGTCGGCCACTCGGAGTGGAGGATTGAGGGCCGTTCCAACTTCCGGTGCGCCGCAGCTCATTCCCTTTTCACTCCACAGTAACGGCACTTGGCGGTGGAATTTTGTACTACAATCAACGTGGCCACCCGCCAGACCGGCGGTGTTGAGTCGCAAGAAGGAGGATAGTCTTTATGCCGATAGGGGTCTACTTCTCTGCTAACGGTATGTCAGCGGCGAAATACGACGAGTGCATCAAACTACTGAAGAAGGCTGGGGCGGGCCATCCGCCTGGACGTTCGTACCATGCGTGTTTTGGTATGAAAGACAATCTGATGGTGTTCGATGTCTGGTCATCGCAGTCGGCGTTCGATAAGTTCGGGAAGACGCTGATGCCCATCCTTCAACAACTCGGGATCGATACGGGACAGCCCGCGGTGATGCCGGTGCATAAGGTAATCTTGCCGGTACCGAAGGATACGTCCCCGGGGAAGAAGGTGAAGGCCTCCCCAAGCCGGAAGAAGCGCTGACAACGACAGGACCATTCTGCCCCAGAGGGTACAGGTGCCGCGCCTCGACCGATGTGGCTACTGCACAAGGTCCGCGACACCCGACGTCAGCTTCGGCGGACGGTTATGCCTGGACGCCGCATGGCGAAACTCGCTATTACCGGTGCATTGGAAAAGGGTTGTCCGGATAGAGAACGGATGGTCGGCTACTCGCAAGTTGGGTATTTGGGGAGGCTCGACGCTACGCCGAACCCGACTCTGAAAAAGTAGTGGAAGGATGTGCCGTGATCCAGGCACAATCCACAGAGGCACCAACCGGGAATCCTCCAACTATGCGTGGATCCTCTCAAACCGGGCCG
>JAYTKJ010000283.1:0-28232 GCA_043730365.1 Acidobacteriota bacterium
TACCGATGCGCTCTCAGTCGCTGGCCGCACCGGTGGCTACTTGAGCGAGCCGGCCCTCTACGTCCTCCGCCTGATGCGCATGATCGGCGGCAAGGTTGAAGATCATCCGTTCCTGGCCGGCGAAGCTACCAACATGGGACAGAAGATGCTCTACGCGCCCAGCGTGTTCAGTTACTTTTCGCCCTTCTATCGTGTGCCCGGCACCGCGCTCACCGGACCCGAGTTCCAGACTCTCACCTCTGAAACGTCGCTCGGGCGAGTTAACTTCGCGGCGCGCCTCCTGGGCGGTCATTTCGGCAAAGATGTAGTGGTCGACAAAGACCGGTTCCTCCGCGTAGCCTTCGACGTCGATCAACTGATGGCGTTGGTTGACCGCGAACTCATGGGTAGCGGCATGCCCATCTCTCTCTATGATTATGTCCGGCGAGGCGTGTCCGCTCAGACCGCGCCCGCGGACCGCGTAGCGGCCGCCTTATACTTGACCGCGATCTCGCCACAGTTTCAGGTCATCGAGTAAGGAGCACGCACCATGAGCCACTTCAACATCCACTCCACTTCACGGCGTTCCTTTCTTCGCTCCTGCGCCGGGGTTTTTGGCGGCGCGGCTACGCTGGCTGCCCAGAGCGCCGCCGACTACAAAGCGCTCGTCTGTATCTTCCTGTTCGGCGGCAACGATGGTAACAACATGATCGTGCCGATGGACACGCAAGCTTACGGCGCCTACACGCGCGGGAGGCAATCCGTCGCGATCGAAGCCCGCACGCTACTGCCGATTCAAGCGCAGGGACGCGGCTACGGCCTGCATCCACGCTTCGGCGATCTGCAGAAGCTCTATCAGGAAAAGCGCATGGCCGTGGCTGCCAATGTCGGCATGCTGGTCAAACCCGTTACGCGTGAGGAAGCGCTTCAGCCGCGCGCACCGCTACCGCGCAATCTTTATTCGCATAGCGATCAGACCCTGCAATGGCAGTCCTCAAATCCCCTTGGCGGCGGCGCCACCGGTTGGCTTGGACGCACCAGTGACCTTCTCACGCCGGAAGTCACGCCGCTGGCGCCCGCGGTTTCCTTCAACGGTAACAGCCTCCTCCTCACCGGTCTGCGCACCCGCCCGGCCAACCTCGGCGGCAACGGTACCTACGGGCTGGAGGGCTTGGACACTTCGCGCCTGGCTTCGGTGGAAAAAATCATGGGTATGGAGACCGGTCTCACGCTTATGAACGCCTTCGGCGAAGTGCTCATCACCGGTATGCGCAACGCGCAGGAATTGCGCCGGATCTTTGATGGCGCTCCGCCGCTTCGCACGGTCTTTCCGCAAAGCAGTCTGGGCGAACAGTTTCGCCAGATCGCGCAAATGGTCTCACTCCGCCAACGCACCGGCGTGCGCCGCCAGGTTTTCTTCCTCGGCCAGGGCGGCTATGACAATCACTCGAAGCTCCTCGAAGGTCAGGACGGCCTTTTCTCCACGCTCGTTCCGGCGCTGAACGCCTTCTATCGCGCCACCGAAGAGATCGGCATGGCGGATCGCGTGACGCTCTTTACCGAGTCCGAATTCGGCCGCACCTTCGGCCCCAATTCTACGGCCGGCAGCGATCATGCCTGGGGCAATCACCAACTCGTCATCGGCGGCGCCGTGAAGGGCGGCGAGATGTATGGCAAGGTTCCAGACCTCACGATTCAGGGGCCGGACGATGGCGGTGATCGTGGGCAATGGATTCCTTCGACCTCGCTCGATCAATACGCCGCCAGCCTGGCAGCGTGGTTCGGCGTGCCCGCCGCTGACTTGAACTCGATCGTTCCCAACCTCGCCAATTTCAGTGGGCCCCGGCCGGCGTTCCTGGGATAGTCTAGTATCCTGTTTGGAATGGCCATGCAACTCGGATTTGTCAGCGCGATCCTACCGGATCTGTCTTTAGCAGAAGTGCTCACGTTCGCCGGCCAAAGTGGCTACGCGTGCGTCGAAGTAATGTGCTGGCCAGTGGGCAAAGCCGAACGGCGTTATGCCGGCGTGACTCATATCGATGTCATGAACTTCAAGAAGGACGACGCCAAGCGGATTCAGGACCTCATCACCAAGACCGGCGTCTCGATCAGCGGCCTCGGCTACTATCCGAATCCGCTCACGCCCGATGGCGACGAGTCGCGCGCCTACGTGGAGCACATCAAGCGCGTGATCAAGGCTTCTTCGCTGTTGGGCATCGGTGTCATGAACACCTTCGTTGGCCGTGATTGGACCAAATCGGTTGACGACAACTGGCCGCGCTTTAAGAAAGTCTGGCCGGGCCTGATCAAGTTCGCCGAGGACCAGGGCGTGCGCGTAGGGATCGAGAATTGCCCTATGTCGTTCTCGAGGGACGAATGGCCCGGTGGCAAGAACCTCGCCATCAGCCCCGCCATTTGGCGCCGCATGTTTGAGGAGATCCCCAGCCCGAGCTTCGGGCTGAACTTCGATCCGTCGCACATGATCTGGCAGCATATGGACTATCTGAAGGCGATCCGTGAGTTCGCCGCCACGCGCTTTGTGCATGTGCATGCCAAGGATGCGCGCATCGACATCGACAAGCTCAACGATGTCGGCACGCTCGCCTACCCGCTTCAGTATCACACGCCGAAGTTGCCCGGTCTCGGTGATGTCAATTGGGGACAGTTCTTCTCGCAGTTGGCCGACTCCGGCTACCGGGGCCCGGTTTGCGTCGAGGTGGAAGACCGGAGCTACGAGGGCTCACTCGATCTCCGCAAGGAATCGCTCCGCCAAAGCCAGCGCTATCTGCGCCAGTTCTGGCCCGCCGCGTAGAGGCTCGGCGACCCGTTAGAAAATCGCGATCGGGTTTAGCGGCGATCCTGTGCCTCGCGGAACTACGAGTGGAGAGGCCGTCAACAAAAACTCCCAACGGTTCCGCGCGGCCGCCGCAGCGCTCAATGGTTCCAGATCGCAGTTGTCGAACATGGGCATGCCCATCGCCACGACAAAAAGCTGGTGCATCGGATACGCAATCCCCGGCACGGGCGAGGGCATGAGTTCGGCATGCACGTCACTGCCGATCACGGCGATGTCACGTTGCTTGAACCAACGTGCGCAGGAAACATGGAGCCCTGCCGAAGCTTGGTCAGTGTTCCAAGGGCCCTTTTCGACTCGCCGCGCCCAGCGCCCGGTTCGCACAAACACGATGTCACCAGCGCCCACCTTGATCCCGGCCCTCTTCTCCCAGGCGTCCAGGTCTTCTGGATAGATGGCAGTGGATAGCTCAAGGTATTTCACGCCCTTCAGTCTGGGAATGTCCATCAGGATGCCGCGCCCGAAGAAGCCCTCCTTAAAGGCCGTCACCGCGAGCTGCTTCGCTCCTGCGACACCAATCTCATCCTTGGAGTACCCATTGTAAAGCTTGCCTTGATAGAGCACATGAGATTGCGCGTCCAAGTGCGTCATCGCCGCGCCATGAAAGCTCATCGTGTAGGTGTCCATGGCGAACATCGGGTCGGCCACTTGCCCGTGCGAGATCATGCTGTGCCCGAACGGGCGTGAGTTATCGGCAGACTTCTCCGCATCCATCTCGCGAGACAGTGACACCGCGAAACCTTCCCTCACCAATGCCGCCGCGCGCTGGCGGGTCTCCGGCGTAATCAGGTTCATCGTGCCCTTCTGATCGGCCGCGCCCCAGCGTCCCCAGTTGGAGAGCTCCTTCATCCACCGTTCCACCGTCGCTTTGTCCACGCTCCGTTGTTGAGCTGAAAGCAACGAAGCACCGAGAGCGAGCCAAACTAACGTTGTTCGCATCACCCGATACTACTAAGGAATCACGGGCAGCAGCACGTGCGACAGCTGTGATCCCGCATGATGAATAGTCTGCCGCGCCACCCTCAGCGTGGTGCCCGTGCCGAACGGTTCCCCCGTGTTCGGATTTCGGTCGAACTGCGGGAAGTGACTGCTGCTAACGTCGACACGAATCCGGTGACCGGGAAGGAACACGTTGCTGGTGCCCACCAGATCGATGGTAAGTTCATAGACCTTCCCTGGCTCGAGTAACTTAGGCCGCGATAGGCTCTCACGATAACGCGCTCGCAACAGCCCTTCGCACAGATTGATCGCCCGCCCGTCCGGAAACACATCGATCAGCTTGGCGACGAAGTCAGTATCGGGCGCGTCCGAGGCAGCGTGTAGGATCACCTTCACCGGGCCGGTCACTTCAATCTCGCGGGTCATTGGCTGAGAGGTGTACACCAGCACGTCGTCGCGCTTTTCGATCGGCCGTTGGTCGCGCGGCCCGGAGAGTGTGGGCGTCCCGCAGCAGTTGTTGCCGCCGGTGCTCGGAACGGGGTGCGCGGGATCGTAGACATAGCGGTCCGGCGAAGACGCAGCGGCCGGCGGGTTCCAGGAAAGCCGGCCATCGCCCGCGCCGCTGTTCGCCCGGCCTCCGCTGGTCAGGTACATTTTCCTGTACTCGGTTCGCGCCAGCGGAAACTCGTTCTCCCGGCGCCACTCGTTCTTGCCCATCACAAACAGCGTCACCGGCGCTTCGGAGCCAACGCCGTTGTCGATGCCCTTCAGCCAATAGTCAAACCACGGCAGCTCCAACGCTTCGCGCTCCACGCGCGCGCCGGGACCGAAATCAAGATCGCCGGTTTTCTGCGAGACACCGTGTTCCCACGGCCCAATGGTCATGTGGCTCTTCTTGCGCGCCACCTCCGATTTGCTGCGCTGGCTCACGCCGGTGTAGCCGCGCTGCGTGCCCTGCGTGAAAAGGTCGAACCATCCGCCATGGGTATGCACGGGGATCCCAATGTCCTCGAACATCTCTTCCACGTTCAGCTTTTTCCAGTAGTCATCGTAATCCGGGTGGCGAATCCAGTCCGTATAGAATTGCGCGTGCCGGCCAAGCAGCTCCTGCATTCCGATTAACGGCAGATGCCCCAGCACGCCTTCGTATCGCTGGCTGGCCGGACCATCCTTCATCCCGTGAATTCCCATGTTCTGCATGATCCGCGATTCCTGCCGGTCCGCGCCCCAGCCGAAATTGAACGACAAACGCCACGCGCCGTTCAGTGTGACCCAGTCATGATAGAGGCTGGTGGCGGCGACCAGAGGAAAGATGGTCACCAAGTGAGGCGGCTTCGCCATCGCCGCTCGCCACTGCACGTGGCCGCCGTAGGAATGTCCCTGCATCCCGACCTTGCCGTTAGACCATGGCTGCGCCGCCGCCCACTCAACCGTGTCGTAGCCGTCTTCGATATCGTCGCGAAACGGCTCCCACTTCCCTTCCGATTCGTGCCGGCCGCGCACGTCCTGAAAGACGAACACGTAGCCGCGCTGCGCGAAGAATAGCGGCTCTTCATAGGCGCTCGGAGCGCGTTCGGTGCTGTAGGGCGTGCGGGAAACCAGCACCGGATATCTGCCCTCTTTTGCCGGCCGATAGACATCCGAGTAGAGGATGACGCCGTCGCGCATGCGCGTAGCGACGCGGTGGTCCACTTTGATTTCGTTGGTGGGAGCGTACACGGCGGCGAACTGCACGGGCGGCGCGGCGCAGAGACTCGCTCCACACAACGCCGCTGCCATGAATTGCGATTTTCGGATGAGCATGGTTTCGATGGCCTCGAGGCCGTACTATAATATCGAACGACTAAACCGGTGGGCAGAGCAAGCACCACAACTCCAGGAGGCCGCCGTCATGCTGCGCAGACTATTCCTGCAAGGAAAATTCACGCTCCCGTTTATCGGCGGATGGTTCTTACGCACCGGCGCGCGCGCTGCCACGCCACCCGCCCGCGATTTTTTCGCGGAACTGAAAGTCCCGTCTTTTATCAATGCCGCCGAGCCCTTCACCACGCTAAGCGGATCTCAGATGCCGCCGGAAGTGATGCAGGCCTGGCAGTACGCCGCGCCGCGCCACGTGCGGCTCGAAGACCTGCACAACGCTGTGGGCGAGCGCATTGCGGCGCTGATCGGTTGCGAAGCGGCCATGGTCACCTCCGGCGCCGCTTCCGCGCTGACGTTGGCCACGGCCGCCTGCATGACCGGAACCGACCACGCCAAGGTCCGCCGCCTGCCGGACACCACCGGCATGAAGACCGAGGTGATCATCCAAAAGTCGCACCGCTACGGCTACGATCACGCTGTCCGCAACTGCGGCATCCGCTACGTCGAGATCGAAACCGCAGCCGAGCTTGAAGGCGCCGTCAACGAGCGCACGGCGATGATGCACTTCTTCAATACCAACGATCCGGTGGGGAAGATCAAGCTCGCCGAATTCGCCGCGCTGGCGAAAAAGCACGGCATTCCCGCGTTGAACGATCTGGCGGCGGACGTGCCGCCGATCGAGAACCTGGCGCGATCCGTCAAACTCGGCTACGATCTGATCGCCGTATCGGGCGGCAAAGGCCTACGTGGCCCGCAGAGCTGTGGGCTCCTGTACGGCCGGCGCGACTTGATCCAAGCCGCCCGCCTGAACGGCCCTCCGAACAGCGACGCCATCGGCCGCGGCATGAAGGTTAACAAGGAAGAGCTGCTGAGCATGATGGTGACCATGGAGCTCTACTACAAACGCGACCATCAGGCCGATTGGCGCGAATGGGAAAAGCGGGTGAACGTGGTGCGTGGCGCCGTTGCTCCGATCAAGGGTGTGGAAAGCGAGATGTTCGTGCCCGAGATCCACTACCGCGTGCCGCACGTCCGCATCCGCTGGACACCATCGTCCCTCGGCCTGAACGTAGCCGATGCTATTCGCCGTTTGCGGGAAGGCGAACCGTCCATCGAAGTGCGCTCCAATACCGAAGATGGTCTCGAACTCGGCGTGTGGATGCTCGAACCTGGAGAAGTTGAGATCGTCGCCCGCCGCTTGCGGGAAGTTTTGAAAAACGGATGAAACGAGGTCTTTTTTCATGAAGAGGCGAGTGTGGTTCGTGACGGGAGCGGTTGCCGCTTTCACCTCCGTCGTGCGAGGAGCGGCTCGCGCCGCCGCCAAGCGGGTGATTTCTTCTCCGGACTTCCCCAAGCCGCTCGGCCCCTATTCGCACGCCGTGGTTTCGGGCGGATTCGTGTTTGTGGCCGGGCAGGCTCCCATCAATCCGGCCACGCAGCAACTGGAGTTGAGCGACATCAAGTCGGAAACCCGCTTGGAGTTGACGAACATTTCGAAGATCCTGAAGGCCTCCGGGAGCAGCCTGGAGAATGTGGTGAAGGTTTCGATCCACATCGCTAACCTGAACGATTTCGACGCGATGAACGAGGTATACCGCGAGTTCTTTCACGCCGACTATCCGGCGCGTACTACGGTGCAGGCTGTGTTACGCAGCGGCAGAAAGATTGAAATCGACTGTATTGCCCGGACAAATTCGTAACTACTCCCAAGGGCATGGCGCGTCATGAATTGCTCCTTCCCGATGCTCTGCTTGGGGCTGGCCGCGCTGGTCGATTCCATGGCTGGCGCAGACTGTAATCTGACTGCTGTCAGCACCGCCATCGACCGCGGGAATCTGGCGGCCGCCGAGGCGGGATTGCGAGCCCTGGAGACTTCGCGACAGCCGTGCGACGATGCTCTCCTGCAAACTGGCCGCCTTCGCCTCGCCCAGGGCAATCTCCCGGCGGCAGAGGATCTGTTCTTTCGCTACATCAACGCCGTGCCTAAGGACGCTCGCGGTTACTATCAAATCGCCGCTCTTGCGTTTGCCAAGGGTGACTACCAGCGCGCCGATACCTTTTCCACCACGGCCCTTACTTACAATCCGGATTATGCCGAAGCCTTGGTCATTCAAGGCTCGCTCCTGGGGCTAAAGGGAGAATCCGGCGGCGCTCAAACGATGCTCGAGCGGGCCTGTAAGTTGAAACCGGATGACCCGCTCGCTCACTTCGAACTGGGCATGATCTATGATCGGTTGAAGAGCTACCCGGAAGCAGTCGCGGCCTTCGAGCGCGTTATCGTCCTGAACCCGCGTCATGCGCAAGCCTGGGATTACCTCGGTCTCAATCTGGAGCCGCTCGGCCAGATTGAGAAGGCTGATCTTGCGTTCCGCAAGGGTCTGGAGGTAAACCAAGGCCGGTGGGCCGACAACTTCCTCGACTATAACTATGGCCGCTTCCTGTTCAAGCAGAACCGCCTGGAGCAAACCCGCTTGCACCTGGACCGCGCCCTGGAACGCGCA
The DNA here is from genome assembly GCA_043730365.1 of Acidobacteriota bacterium. Taxonomy (GTDB): domain Bacteria; phylum Acidobacteriota; class Terriglobia; order Bryobacterales; family Bryobacteraceae; genus VFZP01. Next base: position 8,134 of record JAYTKJ010000283.1, read on the forward strand.
CCCGGCGTCCGGGCCGTCCACTATGAGCATGCCAAGCTGAGCCTACGAATGCGCAACTTGGCCGCCGCGCGCCGCGATGCCGAGAAGGCGCTAGCTATCCCTGATCGCTCCGGCGTCATCATCGACCTGCAAATCTACTATCTGCTCCAGCAGATTTACACCCAGGGCGGGGAGACTGCGTTGGCACAGAAGTATGCCGAGTTGAGCCGGACAACCGCGGTTCCAAAGCGCCGATAACATAACTAGTGCTCTGACCGTGTGATTCGTTGATAATGTAGTGCAGGCTTCAGCCTGCGCGGGGCTTCAGCCCCGCCTCTGCAAGCGCAACGGATTAAGCGGTCGAAGAACTAGTTACTTTTTGCGTTGTTGTAACTGAACGGCGGCCAGCGCCTTACGGGCTTGTTCATCGTCCGGCTGGATTTGAATCGCCGCCGAAATCTCTTTCTCAGCCTCGTTGAGGCGGCCCTGAGCGGCCATGATCAACCCCAGGTTCACCCGGGCTTTTGCATACGCCGGGTCGTCCTCCACCGCCTGACGGAACAACTTCTCCGCATCAGCGGCACGCCCCTGTTGTCCGTACAGAACGCCTAAGCTATTCCGGGCCTCCGCATACTGTGGCTCAAGCAGGAGGGCCGCTCTCAACTCTTTCCCGGCGCCCTGCAGGTTCCCCTCCGCCAGACTGAGCAGCCCTAGCCGGTTATGCGCCAGCGTCATATCCGGATTCAGCGCGATCGCCTTTTCCAGCGCCTCGCGCTCGCCCTTGCGATCGCCCAACTTGCTGAGCGCCAGCGACAAATTGAAGTGCGTGTTGGCGTTGGACGGATCGTATTTCAAAGCCTCCCGATAGAGGTGGGCAGCGCCCGTCGCGTCGCCGCGCTCGAGCAGCGCTTTTGCGTCATTGGTTCCGAACTCCGCCTTCGTCTGCAACTGATCGTGTTCCTTGATCTCCTGGAACGTCTTCAGTTCCGCGGCTGCGCGCGCACCGTCGCCGAGCGCTCGATAGGTGGCGGCCAACTGAAAGTGCACTTCGCTCTCGCGTGGCCGGAGCGCGCCAGCCTTCTCCAAATGCTGGCGCGCCTCGGTAAACTTCCCGAGTTTCACCTGGACGAAGCCGAGGTTGTATTGAATGTCATAGTCGCTGGGACGCAACGCCTCCGCTCGAATCAACGCGGGCTCAGCTTCCACATAGTGGCCCAGCCGCCGCTGCGCCACGCCGTGAAAGTAGAGCGCTTCGGCGTCCTGCGGATGACGTGCAAGATACTGCTCCGTCAGCTGCACGGCTTCTTCATTCCGGAACAGGGCCACAAGTGCCTTGGCTCCGGCCAGCCGCGCCAAATCGCGCTTGGCATCAAGCTTGAGCACTTGCCCGTAAGCCTCGGCTGCCTCTGCGAACTCTTTTCGCTGAGCGTAGAGATTGGCGAGATTGAAGACGGCTTCGGCGGAATCAGGATGAGACGCCGAGAGCGCCCGTAGGACCTCCAGGGCTTCGTTCGTATGCCCGCTGCCACTGAGCGCTGCCCCCAAGGCCACCCGGGTTTCAAAAGACTCGGGACTCTGTTTCAGGGCTTGCCGCAAGTAATGGGTCGCCGCGCTGAATCTTCTTTGCGCCAGCAGCACCTGACCCAACTGAAAGAGAACGGGGGCCGACTCCGGCGCTAGCTTGGCGGCGGCCTTGAGCTGATCCTCGGCCGTGGAAAGATTGCCGGTGGCCGTTTGCGCGAGCGCTATGTTATAAAGCGCTTCCCACAGTGAGTGATCCAACCGAATCGCGAATTCAAACGAAGGTATCGCACAAGCAAATTGCTGGCGTGCGGCAAACCATGCACCCAGAGTGTTGTGCGCCCGCGCGGTCTGCGGCTTACTCAGTTCGGCGGGCGCTTGGCAGACGGGCGGGGCTTGAGTCCACCAAAACACCAGCGTGACGGCACTGGCCAAATGCATTAGGTCTCGCTCAAGATTAGCAAAAAAGCCTCGCTACCGGTAAAGGTAGCGAGGCCGTTTTCACACCGGAGGTTCGAGTCGCTCCGGTGGTCAGAATATGAACTTCGCCCCCAGTTGGACCGTCCTGGAGTTATTCGCCGTATTGGTGATTTGGCCGAAGCTGGCGGGATCGGCCATGTCATTGGCCGGCTGCCCGAAGATCGCGTGATTCGGTGTGTTAAAGCTCTCCACGCGGAATTCAAACCTCATCGCCTCGCGCACGGGGAACTGCCGGAACATCGACAAGTCGAGATTGTAGAACGGCACCGTTCGCAGCCGGTCACGGCCCAGGTTACCGAACGTGAAACGATCCGGAATCTTGAAGGCGTCGCGGTTGAGTCCGGTTTGCCGCGTTACGTTGCTGACGTACGGATTGGCGCCACCCACCAGATTGGCGCGCTCATATTGATTCCACCCGACGTTACCCGTGTTGGCGACGTCACCGCTGACGTAGACCTGATATGGCAAGCCAGATCGGGCCGACACGATCGTGTTCAACTGCCAGTTACCCAGAATATAGTTGGCGGCCTTGCTGTTCAACTGGAGCATCTTGCCCTTACCAATTGGCAGCTCGTACACTGCATTCAACGACAAGACTTGCGTTAAGTCAAATCCAGACGGACCGCGGTCGCGCGTCAGGTTGTATGGATCGGTGACCGATTGCCCCTCGACACCGTACCACCCCGAGGAGCCGTAATCGATGGATTTAGACCACGTGTAAGCGACCTGATAGGCCAGCCCCTTGGTGTAGCGCTTGTTCAACTGGAATTGGAAACCGTTGTAGTTCGACTTGCCGATTGACCGGTCATAAAACGTCGGCGCGATATACGGGTAGGGAGCTCTCAGCTGAGGATCTCCGGGGCCAGGCGTTTTGGCCACATTATAGTAACCACCCACGTCGAGGCGCCTCGATCCGGATCCAACGTAGTTGACCGACACTGTGGTGGCAACGTTGAGTTGATGCTCAAACCCGAAATTCCACTGCATCGAATAAGGATTCTTGGCATAGGGATCCATGAACCATTGCACCTGATTGAACGGAGTGGGCTCGGGCAGCAGGCTACCGCCAGTCGAGAAGGGATCAGCGGCCTTCACGTTGGGAAGTAATTGACCCGTCTTGGGAGCATTGAGATTGTTCGCCAGTTGTTGGCCGATGTCCGGCCAAGCGCCTTCGTAATTCTGGGCCGTTTGAGTAACTGCCGCCCAGTTGTCATAGACGATGCCGAATGATGAGCGAATGGCCGTTTTCTGATTGAGGCGGTACGCTAAGCCGATACGCGGGCCCCAGTTGGTCTTCGTGTCGTGATAGATCTGTCCACGGGGGTCAACCACTACGTGTTCGGGCAACTTGCCGTCACCCGGAATGCAGGGAGCTGCCTTACGCTCATTGCAGGAAGGCGGCAGTTTTTGCACGACATATGTTCCGTTGTTGAAATTGATCGAGCCCGTCTCTATTCCACCGTTTTGTCCGATCGTCTCAGGGCGGCCATAAGGCGGTTGAAATGTACGGTCATAACGCAAACCGATATTCACGGTTAACTTGGACGTGGCCTTCCAAGCATCCTGGAAGAAGAAGCTCATCACTCCGCCTGGCCGCACCGTCTCGTGAACGTTGCGGCGTCCGGCCTGATCAGGCACGTTCAGCAGGAAAGACGCTAGCGCGCTGCCCGGTTCCGCTGAGTTCAGGGGATTGCCCGTTTGCTGGGCCGCAAAAGACACATTCGAACTGCGATTGAACGCTTCCTGCCCCATGCTCGAGTACTTGCCGCCCCACTTCAAAGTATGGGTTCCGACGATCTTGGTTACGTTCGCATTGAATTGGTGGGTGTCCGCCACGATCGGGTTGCTACCCGCCGTCTCGCCGCCCCCGAAAAATCCATCCACATTGATGGCGGGAATCACGGTAAGCCCGCCGATGAAGTTACCGCCGAATGCCGGCGAAAATCCCCAACTGGCCGCGGCCTGATTCACAAATCGGGTCGGGCTGAACTCCGATGAAGTTACGCGCCCATACTGTCCCTGCAGCACCAAACTGGGGCTAAAGGTATGCACATAGCTGGCACCCCAATTGCGGCCGGGATTCGATTTTGTTCCCTGCAACGCTGGCCGCCCACCTGACGATGTTGTGTCGTTAGCGATGTTGCTGAACCGGAACCAGAGGAAGTCATTGTTCCCAATCGTCTGATCCACCCGGAACTGATATTCCTGCTGGTCCTGGCGGAAGGGCGTCGGATCAATAGCGTTGTTCACGCCATTCAGAATCGCCCCTGCGGTTGGCAGCGTTCCCTTGGCGAATTTCAACATGTTCGGGTCGATGCGGCTCGCCGGAATTCTGTTCCCCGGAAAACGGTCGCGAGCGAACGTGTCGGCCACGGTGCCGGGGCGCGTTGTGAAGGGATCATAAATGGCCGTCGGGATATCGCTCAGGTCGCCGTTGTAGTTGGCCTCCGTTGGTACCCGGAAAAAGCTATTAGCAGGCTTCCGGAACAGGAACTGCTGGAATGCTCCGTAGAAAAACGTCTTGTTCTTGCCGTTGTAAACCTTCGGAATGTAAACGGGCCCGCCCAGGGAAAATCCAAATTGGTTCTGCTTGAACGGTGTGACGTTCGGTTGAAACGTGTTGCGGGCATCGAACGCATCATTGCGTAGATATTCCCAAGCCGTGCCGTGCGGCGCGTTGGTGCCGGACTTGGTCACCACGTTGATGATGCCGCCGGTGGAACTGCCAAACTCCGCCTGATCGTTGTGGGAGTTCACCTTGAACTCCTGAATGGCGTCGATGATTGGCGGCACGACGTAGGTGCTCACCATGCCTTGATTGTCGATGCCGTCCAGCATGAAGTAGTTGCTGCGGTTGGTTTGGCCGTTGATGGCCGGGAAAACAAATTGGCTGCCTTCCGTTTTGGCCACGCCAAAGCCGCCGCCAGCATTCTGCGACACACTGACCGGGGCCACACCCGCTGAAAGCGAGAGCAGCTGAGTGAAGTTGCGTCCGTTCAATGGCAGGTCAACCACTTGCTTCTCAGCAACCACCGAGCCCAACTCCGCCGTCGAACTCTCGACTTGTCCGGCCGAAGCTTCCACGTTCACCGTCTGCTCGAGGGTGCCGACTTCCAACACCAGATCGAGCGTCGCCGTCTGGTTCACGGCCAGCGTGAACTCAGCCAAGCGTGACGATTTGAACCCTTTGGCGCTGGTCTCCAGCGTGTACCGTCCGGGATTCAAATTGAGAAACAAATAGTTCCCGGCCGAATTGGAAGTAGAGCTACGTTCCACTGCGGTGCCGGTGTTCTTCAGACTGACCTTTGCCAGAGGCACCACGCCGCCGGAGCTATCGCGAATGATGCCCGTGACGGTTGCGGTAGATATTTGGGCGTGAGCGGCGGCGCTTCCCCAGAGAAAAGCAGCCAGAAACCCAACGTTGATCTTCGGTAAATTCATGCGCGGAACCCCTTATAAACAGTTTTGGCGCAAACACTGCGCGCCAAGACCGCTCGTGAAGTCTATACCAATTTTCGAATCAAGTCTATGCTGCGGCGCTCTTCTCTTTAATTAAAAAACATACTCCGATTTATTTCATTGCTCCACTGGTAACGAGCAAGGCCTGTTCAATATCCGGATCGTTCGGTTTTAGTTTCCGTGCTACTTCGAGTTCCAGGCGGCCTTTGGCCAAATCGCCGCTCTTGCAGTAGATCAGCCCGAGGTTTTTATGCAGATCGCCGAGCGAGCGGCATTCTCCGCACACCTCGAGCGCCTCTTTGAGGTGCTCCACCGCTTGCGCCCAATCGCGCGCCGCAGCCGCCGTAATTGCAAAGTTGCCCAGCATCTCGGCCCGGTCCGTAATCTGTCTTTTCTGCTGCAACTCCTTGAACTGCTGCTGGTATCGCGATGCCTCAGCAGGGGCCGATTTCGCTACCGCGCGCGAGAGATTGTAGAGAGCCTCGGCATGGCCTGGATTGACTGCCAACACGCGCTTCCACTGCTCGATCGCTTCGCCCGGTTTTTCCATCCGCGCCAGATTCTGGCCGAGCATGTACAGCGCGTCACTGTTGTTCGGCTCCACCGCCACCACCCGCCGCAGCAACTCGGTCGACCGCGGCGCATTGCCCGCCTGCTTTTCGATCAGCGCCAAGAGGTACAGCGCTGGAGCGTAGCCAGGCACCAGCTTCACGGCGGCCTCGGCTTCAACGCGCGCCTCATCCGTGCGCTTCAGATCGAACAGCGAGCGGCCCTTGAAATAGTGAGCCGGCGCCAAGTCAGGCGACAGCCGCAGACTCTCGCTAAACTCCGTCAGAGCGTTTTCAAGGTTGTACGCATCGGCCAGCGCAATCCCAAAATTCAGGTGCGCCTCGGGCGACTTCGGCGCCAACAGAGCCACCTTGCGAAAGCTCTCCACGGCTTCGGCGGTCCGCTTCTGCCGCGATTGCGCCATACCGAGCGCGGTGAGCCCGCCAATGCCATTCGGTTCCAGGATGACGGCGGAAATGATCTCTTTCTCTGCCAGGGCAAACTTACCCTGCGCGGCCAGCAGTAAACCGAGGTTCACAAACCCCTGCGCATACATTGGGTTGTTCACGGTTGCCTTGCGCAACAACTCTTCGGCTTCCTTCGCCTTTCCCTGTTGTCCGTAGAGCACTCCCAGGTTGCTCTGCGCCTCGGCGTACTGGGGATCGAGCGCTAACGCGGTCTTGAAGCGAGCCTCGGCCTCGGCGAACCGCCGATCCTGAAGGTCAAGTAGCCCAAGCTCGTTGTGAACCACGGCGAGTTTGGCATCCAATACCACCGCCTGTTCGAGTGCCTGGCGCTGCTCGGCCCTCTGCCCTGTCCGCCCCAGCGCTACGGCGAGATTGTAATAGCCACGCGCGTATTTCGGATCCTCTTGCAATACTTCTCGATAGAGTACGATCGCCTGGTTGACGTCACCCGATTCCAGCAACACGTTCGCCTGGTTCGATTTCGTGCCGGCGACGTTTTCCGTAGCCGTCCGCCGCTTCTGTTGCTCGACGAATTGAAACTCGGCCCTCGCGCGCTCATCTTGCTTCAGCGCCTTCAGCACCGTCGCGAGTTGGAAGCGGGCCTCGGTGGAGTCCGGCCGCAGTTGCTTGGCCTTCTCCAGATGCGGCAACGCCTCCAGTGGCCTAGCCAATTTGGCCAACACAAAACCGAGGTTGTAACGGACGTCATAATCATCCGGGGCTCCCACCGAGGCTCTTCGCAAATCCGTCTCGGCCTTGCGATGTTCACCGAGGCCGCGGTAAACCTCGCCCCGCAATTTGTAGCCTTCCCCATCCGCCGCATGACGCTGCACATAGTCCTGCACAAAGGGAAGCGCATCCTGAAACTCGCCCAGAATCACCAGCGCCCGCACCAGCGCGATTCGTGAAACATCGTTGGCCGGGTCTAGCCGGAGCGACTGATGGTATTCATCGGCCGACTCGCGGAAGCGATTCTGCAGCGCGTAAACCACCGCGAGATTTGAATGCGCTTGGGCCAAACTAGGATCCGCTTTGAGCAAGGTTTTCAGGATTTCGACCGCCTGCTCGGGATTTCCGTTCCGCGTCAACGCCACCGCCAGATTCATCTGCAAGCCCGGATCGGCAGCAGGCGCCTGCTTGAGGGCCTCAATGGCGGCCGTATATCGCTTCTGCTCAATCAAGGACTTACTCAAGCCGTCCAGCGCATCGGTCGAGCCCGGTTGCAGCCGCAACACCGCTTGAAACTCGCTTTCCGCCTCAGCGGCTTGCCCGGTGTCAAGCAACGTCGTGCCAAGAGCGCGATGGGCAACCTCCATGGCAGGGTCCAGCCTGACCGCGATTCGGAACTCCTGCATCGCTCTCTTGTCTTCCCGTTTGTCGCGGAACGCCAAGCCCAGATTGAAGTGGCTGTCGGCGGAGCCCGGCTCCAAGCGCACCGCTGCCTCAAATGCGGCAAGGGCGCAGCCCAACTGCTTCTTCCCGGCGAAATAGGCGCCTTTGGCGTTGTAGGCCGCGGCGGACGGCTTCGCGGCCAAATCGCGCTCCAGGTCGGCAGGCCCGCGGCAAGGTTGCGCCCGCAGATCGCAGCAGGCGGCCAACGCGAGCACGAGCGGGCAGTGTAGCTTCATACGTTGCTCTAGTAGGCTAGTTTTGCACATGCCCGTGTTAGAGTAGTCGGAATGTTCGCCTGGCTCACCGGGCTGCTCACTTGGCTCTTACTCCTCGCTCTGTTCGCCGCTCCCGGTGTGCTCCCTCGATTTGAAAACCGCCAGCCCGCATCCGGCGTCGGCTTCATTCTTAATAACGGCACGACTCCGGAAAAGCATATTATCGACAGCGTGCTGGGCGGCGTCGCTCTCTTCGACTTTGATAACGACGGACACCTTGATATCTTCTTTACCAACGGCGCCAAAATCCCCAGCCTCATCAAGACGGATGCTTCCTTCCACAATCGGCTCTATCGAAACAATCGCGATGGGACGTTCACCGACGTCACAGGCAAGGCTGGACTCGCCGGAGAAGGCTACAGCATGGGCGCTGCAGCCGCCGACTTTGACAACGATGGATGGACGGATCTCTACGTCACCGGCGTCAACCGTAACATTCTCTATCACAACAATGGCAACGGCAACTTCACCGATGTCACGGAGCGTGCGGGAACCACCGGCCGCGATGGCTCAGGCAAGAAGCTTTGGTCAGTAAGCGCTGCCTGGCTCGACTATGACAATGATGGGCGGCTCGATCTCTTTGTCGCCAACTACCTCGACTGGTCCTTGGCCAACAACCAGGTCTGCGGCCCGCCGGACCGGCATCTGTCTTGCCCTCCTTCCGCCTATAAAGGCCTGCCCAATTTTCTCTACCACAACAACGGCGACGGCACTTTCTCCGATGTATCCGCATCAAGCGGCATTGCCCGGCACATTGGCAAAGGCATGGGTATCGCGATTGCCGACTTCAATGGCGACGGCTTCATCGACATCCTGGTAGGCAATGACAACGAGCGCAATTTCCTGTTTCGCAACGATCGCGCGCGTTTCACCGAAGTCGGCGTGGAAGCCGCCGTGGCCTACAACGACGACGGCGTGCCCGTGTCCAGCATGGGCGTAGATTTCCGGGATTTCAACAACGACGGACTACCCGATATCGTCATCACGGCGCTGGGCGGCGAAAGCTTCCCTCTCTTCCTGGCCGACCCGAAAGGCTTCTTCACCGCCTCTCACTACCAGCTGGGGATCGGCTTCGTCACACGCACTCTCAGCGGATGGGGCGTTGGCATCTATGACTTCGACGACGACGGGCACAAGGATCTGTTCACCGCCAACTCACACGTCAGTGAAAACGCCGGAGCCCTGGATCCGCGCAACCCTTACCGCCAGCACAACGCGCTGTTCCACAACGAATCGAAGGGCCGATTCCGGGACGCCTCCGCCGAGGCCGGTCTCGATGCGTTGCCTACGGCCGCTCATCGCGGCGCCGCGTTCGGGGACTTGAACAACGACGGCAAGGTCGACGCGGTGGTCTCCGCCATCGGCCAGAACGCCGAGATCCTGATGACCACCTCGCCGGCCGGGGCCAGCCATTGGCTCATCATTGAAACGGAAGGCACCCGCAGCAATCGGGATGGCATCGGCACGCAGATCAAACTCACAGGCCAATCGGGGGCCGTCCAGTTCAACCACGTCACAACGTCAGTGGGCTATGCCAGTTCGTCCGATAAGCGAGTGCACTTCGGCCTTGGCCTCGATCCGGTAGTTCGCGAGATCGAGTTGCGCTGGCCCAGCGGAAAAATACAGGTCCTGAAAAACTTGAAGGCGGACCGGGTACTCAAAGTGAAGGAAGAGTGATCTTGACGCCGCCGCGGTTCGGAGTACAATCAAGCCGATGACCTCGCTAGTTTATGCTGCCTTGCTCGGCGTCGCCTTCTCGGCCGGCGTTGCCGCCATGCCTGCCGACGAAGACATCCGCGCCGCTGAAGCCGCCTGGACCACGGCCATCAAGGCCAAGGATGCCAAGGCGCTGGACGCGCTGCTGGCCGACACGTTGATCTACGCGCATTCCACCGGCATCGTCGATTCAAAGAAGGAGTACATCACTAAGATCACGTCGGGCCGCCAGCTCTATATAGGAGCGGAGCACGAAAGCATGACGGTCAAGAGCTATGGCGACACGGTGGTTGTCCACGCGCGCATGCACATGTGGGGGACCAACCAGGCGGGCAAGTTTGACGACGTCGTCATGGCCATGCACACGTGGCTCAAGCGTAACGGACACTGGCAGTTGGTCGCGCATCAGACTACCAAGATCAAGTAGGTCCCGGCCGAAGGCGATTGGCTTCGCTCATTCGACCGGGAGAATCTAACGTGGAACGGTGCTCCTGGGCGCGACAATCATCGATTCGTTCTGGGCTGGACAGATTCATGACGACCGCATCATATCATTGAGGATCAAGAGTCTGGCGCATTGTGGAGGATTAGGTGGCGTGGTATGAAGGGGTAAGAAAATATTGGTTCCCGGTAAACGAGGGCGCTTAACTCCCAAGAATTGTATGGTCCCTTGTTGAGAAGTGTAGGCCAAAATACCTTTTAGTACCGGTACAGTACCAGGACCCACTACTTTTCTGATACCCTGTCAAGATATTGATACGCGGAAAGCAGTTCCCAAAACTCATAGCCGCGGCAGCCATCGTCTTGGCCGCCTCGGTGTCCATGCCATCGCTCGAAGCCGCCACCAATGCGCGGAAGACTCCGGTGGTCGCAAAACGCGCCAACGTCGTCAAGCCAACTGTTAATAAGAAGCCTGCTCGGACCGTCGTGTCGCCGGTGAAAGCCAAGCCACGGGTGGCGCGACGCAGGACGCTGGCACGGAAGATCGCCGTCGTGCGCTACGTTCAACCCGATCTTTCGGCCTTCCCTGAAATGGTGCCGCCGCTGCCCGATCTCGCCACCGGTGAACTCCAGGATTCCTTCTTTGCCGCGCGCGTCGGCCGCCGCGTTCATCATGCTATCGACATCATGCGCCCTGAAGGAACGCCGATGGTGGCGTGCGTGGATGGCTTCATTGAGAGGCTTGAAAACAGCGCGCTCGGCGGCACCAGCATTTATCTAACGGACGCCACGCGTCGCCACCGCTTCTATTACGCGCATCTTTCGGCATACGCCGACGGGCTCAGCGCAGGATCGCCGGTGCTGCGCGGCACCTTGATCGGCTACGTGGGAAGCACGGGCAACGCCAGCGCCACGGCGCCGCATCTACATTTTCAAGTCGTGCGGGATGGCGGCCTGGTCAATCCCTATCCGCTGTTGCGCCAGGTGGTGAGTGACAACATCGCCCCCCCGCCGGTCCTGCCGCAAGAGCCGCTGACGGCGACGCCGGTTTCGACAGTGTTGGCTTCTGAGGACGAAGCATCTAGCCGAAATCAGAAGTGAAGCGGCTGCGAAACCGCGCCGTTCCCCGCTGAGTCCCACGCCGCAAAGCGGACCCACTTCTTGCCCTTGGCATCCACCGGAATCCGGAAACGGAAACTGCTAAACGGCCCTTTGTCGGTGGCTGAGATCACCTGCCGCCCGGTTTGCGCGCCATCGCCCCACACGACCTCGACAAATTCCAGAGGATACGTCCATTGCACCGACGCCGTCACCGTGCGCCGGTCGCCGGTGCCTTCTACGCCAAACTCCGGTATCAGAATCTCGCCGCTGGTCACGAAGAATTCACCATCGCGCATGGCCTTGAGAATCGGTGACCAATCTTCGCCGAAGCGCGGCAAGCGCGGCACCCGAATGTAGTTGACCATCAGGTGCGGATACGTCTCGTCGTCCGGAAACTTGGCGTAGGTGTCGCCTTCGGCCACCAGGAACTTACGCGCGCCCCAGTTGTTCATGTCGTCGAGCGTTTCAAGGCACCGCACTTCGCAGAGGCGTTCCTGCGACAGGTCCGCGGGCAGCGATTGGAAGGATGCGCCCAGATAACGATCACTGCGGAAATGCTCGGTCGCGCGGATCGCCTCCGGATATCCGCTGGAACCCTTCGTGCGCGGGTGCGCCTGCCACACGAGGCCATTCTCGCGGCGCAGCATCTCTAGCTCTTCGGCCGCGTTCCCCACGTGGTAGACCTTCCCGTAGGTTGGATGAATTTCCACGAAGCTCTGGCCCTCGTTGCGCTTGTGCGTCCAATACACGGGCTTCGGGAATGCGGCCGTGTAGTGACCGCCCAGATGCGCATCCGGCTCTTCGCCGGGCATGATCAGAAAGTCGCGATCCGAGTGGCGAGCGCAGGCATCGAAATAGGCCTGTTGTTCGGGGAAGCGGAGCGGCCCGGTATCTTCCGGATGCCCGTCGCCGTGGAAATCCGACATCATCGCGATGTTAATGCCGAGCGCGCGAAACGTGGGAACCCACGGCGGCTGAAAATCGAGCGAGCCGGCGTCGAGCAGCTGTTCGTGGAAGTGGGTGTGGAAGTGTCCCACTGCGACTTGGTGACCGGCGAGCGCGGCATAGCGGTCCTCATGCGTGAACTTCATCACCTCGGCGGCAGCCGCCGCGCCTTGATCCGGACTCAGATAGTAGTAAACCGCCATGCGCTGCATTGTTCCGGGCGGAGCGTTGTAGAGCGCAAAGTTGCCGGTGGCAAAGCTGCGCGCTTGGTTGGACCGTTTCCTCCATTGCTCATCGGACACGCCGAAGGGCCGATACATCTCTTCGTGGTCAGCCTGCCGCACGCCCAACGCGAAGCTCTTTTCGTCATCCTTGCGGTACCAGACGTAGCCGAGGTTGAGCTCAATCTCGCGAGCGAAGAAGAATTTGTGCGGGGCCGGAAAGACGGCCACAGAGCCTCCCACACCTTCCATCACGGCCAGCCGGTTGCGCGCACGTAAGCCTACCGGGTCCCGATTGGGCGAGCCGCCAAATTCATAGTGCTGCCACGCGCGCGCCACGTCGCGCCACACGATGCGCCGGCCGGCTTCGATGGCAAAGCCCTTCAACCCGGCTTCGTATTTGTAGGCGACCGAAGGCTCATTAGTGCTAGCTATGGCTTCCTGCCGCACCAGGTTGACGCCGCGATAGACGGTGAAGCGCAATTGCCCGGCGAAGATCCCGAGGCTCAAACCGTCGAACGAAATTTCCAGGCGCTGGCCGTTGGTTTTCACCGCGCACGCCGCGGTGTGAAAAGCCGCCGACGCGCGCCGGATCTCACTCTCGCGGCGAGGCAGTCCGGGATTGGTGTTGGCGCTGCCGGGCACGCTCAGCGGCGCGTCCCAGAAGGCCTTCCATTTTTCCTGGTCAAGGTATTCGGGATTGGTGCGCTTCAGCGCTTCCAGGGGGCTCAACTGCTGCCGTGAAATTCGGCGCACCCCCGCTGTTACGCGAAACTCCGGTACCAACTCGCGACCCAGCGCCACCCAGGCGCCGCCGGCTTTACGCACCGCCAACTCGTGAATCCGGGGCGTTCCGTCCTCGACGCCAAAGACCCCTCGCAACTCCTGACCAGAGGCTCCCGCCCACGTCACCCGCAGGTTCTCGCCTGCCTGCACCGCTGCGAGACCCGGCGCACCTTTGTACGCCGATAGGTCACACATGACGGCGGCGCAGAGCGGAAGCGAAGACCAGAGGAGGAGTACCGTAGAATGGCGTAGCACCGAGTTATTATACTCGGAGCTACTGAAACAAATTTCCCTGCGGGCGTTGAGCGAACTCTTCCATCGAAGGCAACCGCAGGTCCAGCTTCACTTCTTCGCGCAGCATCCGCTCGGCGTGCTCTTCAAGGGCCGGAGACGTTCCCGCGCCTTCCACCGCGCGGGTGTAGACGCCCGGATACTTCTCGAGGATCTCTTTGCGGAATCCCTTCAAGCGCCGCGCGCGTTCAGCAGCGCTGAAGCGCCCGGCAATCGTCTCATCGATCCGCGCATCCACCCAGCGCCGGTATTGCTCTTCGGTCTCGATCCGCCGCAGTTCCTGTTGAGCCGATGCCAACGCCGCCGGCTGCTCACGCTCCTGCATGGCCCGCACTCGCAACTGCTTTTTCCGTGTGGTCTCAAACGCCACCGGCACCGGCCAGTTTTCACGAATCATCGCCAGCAGAAACCCCGGGGGGTTGGTCATGGACGCGCCCATCCGCCGCGCCTGGTCTTCAAACCATTCGATCTGATCGAGCACGGATTGCTTGTCGAGGTCCACGTCCAGCAGGACGCGCCGCGCATCCATCTCGCGAACGCCGCGAGCGGCCAAGGCCCGCACCACTTCTTCCATGGCGGGGTCTAGCACCGGATTGGCCGCATTCAAGCGCGGGCGCGTCACGCGCAGAATCGCGTCTCCCGGCGTCATCAGCAGCTTGAAATCGGAACCGTCCACGGTGTGCACCAGGTCCCACGATTGAAAATATCGAATGCGAATCAGCTCGTCCAGCGGCGGCTGCAGAATCTGTTTGGCCTTCGAAATGTGCTGCCAGCACTGGATATCCAGCAGCTCGCACAGCTCGGAATACTTGCGCTCCACCGGCTTGCCGCGCGAGGCGTAGAACCACGTATGGAGATGCCCGAACAGCGCCTTGGCGATGTCGCGCTTCAACTGCCGGTAGGAGTTGAAATCGATGGGGAACGTGTAGTTGGTGTTGATGTTTTCAAGCTGCCAGTCCGACATGTACACGTAGTTCATCTGAGCTACGGTACCGTCGGGCAGTTCCTGACCGGTGAGCACCACGCGGTTGAACACATGGAAAATGTCCTTGGCGAAGCGCTTGGTGTTGTGAAAATAGACGGCGTACTCGCTCTTGATCGTCGTGGAAACCATACGTTCCAGAAACTGATTCACTTCTTCGTAGTGGAAGCCGGCGTCGGTGAGACCGAGGCCCTTGAGCAGCTCATAGGTGGTGAAGCCGATGGGATTCTGCACCTGCCCGAGTTTGGCCTTGCGATCGGTAACGATCTTCATGAAGGCCATGTATTTGTCGCGGTCCGCCGTGGTGGGCAACCCCAATTGCGCGTCGGGCTTGATGGTGGTGCGCGGATAGACGATCTTGCCATCGATCTCGCGCGGCGGATACGTGATGGTGCGAACGCGGGGGGCGGCGGGTGGATTCGTTTTCCCGCGCCGGGATTTGGACGGACTGAAGAAACTGATGTAGTTCAGATTCTTTTCGAGCTTGATGAAATCCTGCGCCCGCTCGGTCTCGCCCAGTCCGGCCAAGGCGGACTGGACCGGTTGCGAGCGCGGCAGCGAAGCCGGTTTGGACTGTTTCAGCGAAAGAGCCTTATCCATCGGAATTCTAAAGTCTCCTCAATGACAGTCGGCTCGGGGGATCGCCGATCAAGTTGATCGATTGTGGCATGGCTGTTTCGCGCTTGCAACAAAAACACCATATTTTGTTGTATGGCACAAGTCTGATACAAGATAGAAGGCTCTAGTGGCGCGGATCTCCTTCAATCGAAAACATTTCACCCCAAAAATGTTCCGCCACCCTTCGGGCTTCCTTACGCCGGGCTTCGGGCGCTATTACGCCGACCTACGGCACGGTTTCCTTGGCTCTTCGGATGGCTTCCTTGGTCCTTCGGCTAGTTTACCCGGTTCTACGGGTTTTGGGGAGGCCGCCTGTTTCCAAGGCTTTACGCCATTCTCCGGGTGGGGGCCTACGCTAGTGTTACGCGGAACTACGGGCGTTTTTTACGCGGAGCTACGGGGATGCGGGCCAGTTTACGGGGAACTACGGTAGGTTGATTTACGCGGACCTTCGGTAAATGGCAGCAAGGCCGCAGCGCCGTCGCGCGTCAGGCGTAGGAAGTAGGTTCGTTCCTTCATATTTCACTCACGAGGCCCGGCTTTCCCTGGTGGAATAATGCGCGGCGTTGGCGCGCGCCGTAGATGCCGGGTTGAGCAGCGGGAGGTCTTCCACGAGGCCAAGCATGACATAGGGGCCGAACGAGGCGAGGGGCTGATTTCGCGGAAGTGGCTGAGCGGGCGGGAGAAAAGAAATTTCGCTCACCGGTTACCGGCGGAAATGCCGGCGCAAGAAATCACTTGTAAAAATCTGGAGATCTGATATTGTCATCTCTAATCGAAATCAGCACAACGAGATAACCGTGAAACCAACCCACGAAATCCCCCCCCCCCGTTTGTAATCTTACTCACACTATTACTTGCCGCTAGTGCCCAGCCCGCCGCGGCGCAACGCCGGGTGGACGATCGGGATTTGGGCGAACGCCTGCTCCTGATCGTGCCCATCGTAGGCACGGGGACTGCGCAGGATCCCAAACGCGCGCTCTTCGTTCCCACGCCGGACGACCGAAGCGCGGGATGGAGCCGCGGGCATCCTCAGCTACACCGCCGTACTCAGCGACGACAAGAAATTCGCGTTGGTAGAACTGGTGGCGCACGACCGCAAGGCGTTCGCGGCCATCCTCAAAGAGACCCGTACCGATGTGAAACGGTTCGACCATCAAAAGGGTAAGGACAAGGCCGAAGACATTGAATTGGAGTTCCGTAAACATAAGAAAGACTTCGACTTCAAGAAGTTCAAGGAGGGCAAGTAGCCATGCGGCCCCTCCTGGTGCTTCTCCTGGTCTCGGGCTCCGTCGCCCAGGCTCAATATTTCTTCACCGACAACTTTGCTTCGTACAACAGTGGCGCCTGGAGCAAGAACGGCAACCCACAGTTTGGTGGCAGCGGGTTGAGTGGTGATCCTGGCGGCTACAACAGTTCGGTGATGGCTTGGAACAATGGCGGCAACGGAGGGCGGCATGAGATTCGCGCCACATTTTCCAGCTTCGGCGCGGGCGGGTTCTACAATTCCGTGGATATTTACCTGGCTGCTAGCGTCGGGCTGACCTCCGGCTATCGGTTGGCCTTCCGCACCTATAACAACACCGACGTCAGCCTGGACGTTTATGACCTGACTAATAGCTGGTTTTCCCTCGGCGGGGCGTATTTCACTGTCAACCCCGGCCTACCGACTGCGGTGCGAGCGATTAAGGCGCCCAACGGAATCCGAGTGGTGATCGGGAACCAGAGCGCCTGGATTCCCGTTTCGTTACCAGTGGGCGGGACGATGGGCGTTGGGTTTACTGGCAATATCGGTGGATTCACGCTGGCCGAACTGGCGGCGGGGGACGTCACCGCGCCGGGCGCCGTGGGGGCGGTGGCGGCGTGGACCACGGCAAATCTAGTGGACCTGCAATGGACGGCGGCGACGGACAACGGGGGCGGGTCAGGCGTGTTCCGCTACAACATCTACCGGAACGGGGTGTTCATCGGCTCGTCGCGCAGCCTGAACTATAGCGACCCGGCGGTGGTGGCCAACACCGCCTATACCTACACGGTGAAGGCCGAGGATTTCCATACCAATGAGGGCGCGGGCGTGAACAAAGTGGCCACGACGACGCCGAACAAGCTGCAACAGACGGGCGTGCGGCCGCTGGGCTCGTACTGGGGCGGGGGCGGCGAGAACATCGACATGCAGTCGGGCAACCTCAACTACACGCTGGGAATGCTGAAGGCGCAGAGCCGGCACGGGCTGTCGATGGGCCTCGCGCTGAGTTACAACTCGCAGACGTGGCGCAACGGCGACGGGATGGTATGGAACGTGGGGACGGACGTGGGCTACGGGTATGGATTTAAGCTGCTGGCGGGGTCGATCTTTCCGGTGTACAACGGCGGCACGGTGAGCCACTATATCTTCACGGACTCTACGGGGGCCGAGTATCGGCTGGACGTTTCCTGGTACGGCCATTACTGGTCGAAAGAGGGACCGATCGTGCATTTCGATCCGGCGACATATAAGCTGTGGTTTACGGACGGGACTTGGTGGGGGATGGGGTCGACCTCGGCCGCGCCGGAGCAGGATGCGGGGACGTTGTACCCGACGATGGTGCAGGATTCGAATGGAAATCAGATCAGACTCCAATACAAGCCGGCGCTGGGGAGCGCGACGGTGAATACGAGTGCACGTCTGGATTGGATCCTGGACGCGCGGGCCGCGGCGTATCCGAGCGTTTCCTATTCGTTCACGTATGCCTCGAGTATCTGCGGCTTTCCGAATGAAGTTCCGCATTTGACGGGCATCAGCACTACGCTGCCGACGGCAGAGAATTACTCGTTCGGCTATCAGTGCCAACCGATCATGGCAGAGCCTTTCGGAGGATCCATCGTGCCGGGGAATCGCGTCGCCTTGACGTCGCGTACCGTGGTGACGGGCGCGCCGGGGGCTAACCTGACGCACACATTCGATTGGAGCAGTAACGGGAGCCTGGAGCTTTGGCGGGTCAACTTTCCCTATGGCGGGCGGCTGCGATGGGAGCGGAGTAACATCGTCGCGCCAAGCGGGCAGATGGTGCGTGGCGTGAGTACGCGGTACCTGATGATGTCGAGCGGCGGCACCGAGTACGCTTACACGCTATCTCTCAATTCGGGGACCGGCATCACCGAGTTGAACGATGCCGATGGCAAGTCGCGGAAGCGGTGGGAGTTCGAGACCAACACGGCGAGCCAGTTTTACGGGCTGGTGAAGAAGCAATTGCAGATCGTGCTTCCGGCGGTGACGACGATGCGGCAGACGGACTTGACGTGGGCCGTGAACGGGTTGGGCAATCCCTATATTCAGGCGCAACAGACCACAATCGACGTGGGTCAGAGCTATGCGAAGACCATGCGCAGTGAGCAGACGGTGGACGTGAGGGGGAATCTCACGCAATCGAAGCTGTTCGATTTCGGCAATCTGGCCACGCCGAAGTGGGTCTACAACAATACGTATTTGTTCACGTTGGAGTACGAAACGCGGTTTATCTGGAACCGGCTGAGCAGTACGACGCTCGCGTTCAACGGGAACCCGGCGGTGCAGTACTTCCAGGCGAGTTACGACGGAGCCGCCTTGACGAATAGGCCGGACACCACGCCACTTTGGGATTATCCCAACTACATGCTGCCGTGGGGTCCAGCGGCCAGGGGCAATTTGACGTCGAGCGGAGTGCCGGGGTTCCCGCAGACCACGGCGGCTTACGACGCGACCGGGATGCCGGTGTCGGTAACGCAGGGCGGGACGACGACGCAGGTGACGAGTTACGACGCCAAGAATGTGGCTCCGACGTTGATCACGACCGGCAGCCTGAGCGTGTCGACGCAGTACAACCAGATTTACGAGACGACGCAGTCGACGGGGCCGAATGGGGCGACGACCACGGCGGCTTATGACACGGTGGCGCGACCAACGACGCAGACAGCGGCGACGGGCGCGGTGGTGACTTACGCCTATTCGCTGGTGGCTCCGCAGGTGACGGCGACGGTGAATGGGCGCTGGACGAAGTCGTACATGGACGGGTTGGGGCGGGCGGTGAAGGTGGAGACGGGCAACGGCGGGACGGTGGTCTCGACGGTGGAGACGGTGTATGGGCCGTGCGGGTGCTCGCCGATGGGCAAGGTGATGCAGGTGTCGCAGCCGTATGCGCCGAGCGGGACGAAGTATTGGACGGTGTACACGTACGACGCGGCGGGTCGGGTGGTCAACGTGGCGCTGCCGAATGGGGCGGGTTCCACGGCAACGGCATACACGGGGAACGTGACGCGGGTCACGAGCCCGGCGGCAAAATGGAAAGAGCAAACGGTTGACGCAGCGGGGAACCTCACCATGGCGACAGAGCCGAATCCCGCGGGCGGGGCAAATTGGGATACCCTATACACCTACAATGACCGGAATCTGTTGCTGATGGTGAGCATGACGCGGCCTACGGGGACGCAGGTGCGCTCCTTCACCTATAACAACGCCGGGCAGGTGTTGACGGCGACGAATCCGGAGAATGGCACGGTTACGAATACTTATAGCGGCACGACTGGGTTGCTGTCGCAGAAGCTGGACGCCAAGGGGAATACGGTCACTTATGTCTACGACACACTGAAGCGGCCGACGGAGATTCACCGGTGGGTGGCGGGCGTGGAGCAAGCAGACCAATTGGTGAAGTTGTACTACGACGCGAATGCGGCCTACGGGGCGAACTTGAGCGGTCGCCTGGCGTACACCGAGTTCTGGTCCAAGCGCAAAGCGCCGGGATGGTTTGGCGCGGGGTCAACGCCGCTGATCCGGTTCAAGGAGATGTACTCGTATTCGACGGCGGGGTTGATGGTGAGCAAGAAGCTGTGGGCGGAGTCCGGGACGGCGACGGACGAGTTG
>JAYTKJ010000284.1:0-1611 GCA_043730365.1 Acidobacteriota bacterium
CTTAGAAGGGTTCGTCCCAGGGCCAGAGCACTAAGTAGCGGCCGCCTTGGCGGCCTCCCCGTACAACTCGCGGTAGAGCCACTTTTGGGCTGTATCCCAATCTCTCTTGATGGTGCGGGACGAGAATCCGAGGGCAGTGGCGACTTGGTCCAGGGTGAGGCCGGCGAAGACGTGAAGCTCGACGACACGGCAGGCGCGTTTGGACTGCGCACTCAGGCGTTCCAGCGCCTGGTCGAGGCCGACGACGAATTCGGGATCGTCCATGGAGAAGACGTGCGCCTTCTCGATATCGACGCGGTGCTTGCCTGACGGGCGCTTGGCGGCGTTGTATTTGCGGGCGTAGTCAATCAAGATGCGGCGCATTTGGGTGGCGGCGATGGCGTAGAAATGCGCGCGGGAGTTGAAGTTCAGATCGCGGCCGCGCATGAGCAGCACGAACGCTTCGTTGATGAGCGCCGTCGGCTGAAGGGTATGGTCCCGGCGCTCTTTACGGAGATGATTGGCCGCGATGCGATGCAGCGACGAGTAGACCTGACGGAAAAGTTCCTCCTCGGCTTGGAGATCGCCGCCAGCAGTTCGCTGGAGTAGCCCGGTGACATCGACGGAATCGCTCATTGGGATTGCGCCCATTATAATCGCGAACCTTCGGCTTGTGTTGGTGAAGATCCATGGCCGCCCCCGCCAGGGCGAATTTGCACTTCCACAACATCCATTTAGATTCAATGGCTTAGTCTAAAAGCTGGACAGGGAAAAAATTCCCGGTATAAAATTTTAGATGGAACTGGCGGAATTCACCAACGAAGCGCTAATGGATATCCGGGTACGGCCAGTGGAACGAAGCGAGGAAGGGCGCTATCAGGAGAAGATGGCGCGGCACCACTATCTTGGCGCGCTGGCGAAGATTGGGGAGACGGCATGGTATGTCGCGATTTGGCGCGAGCAGTGGGTGGCCCAACTGAGCCTATCGGCGGCGGCGCTGAAATGCGGCGTTCGCGATCCCGTTCGTGATCACATTGGATCGGCTGGGACTTTCGCTCGCAGTATGGCCGGTTGAACCTAATCGCCAATAACAGCCGCTTCTTGATTCGGCCCGGCTGGCACCGGCCCAATATCGGTTCCCGGGTGTTATCGCTCACCGAGCGGCGGGTGGCGGACACGGTTCGGTCATCCGTTGTTTTTGCTGGGGACTTTTGTCGACCCGGGGCGCTTCCGCGGCGGCATGTGGCGTGTATCGATCAGGCGGCCAACTGGATGGAACTGGGACTGACCCAAGGGTATCGACGCACTAGAGAAGGCTATAGCGGGCGAGTTGATGCCGCCCCCAAGCGGGTCTTCGTACGTCCCTTGTGCCGCGATGCGCGCGCGGAACTGACCCACCCCGATCGGGATCGGCTGCAACTGACAGGAGCCCCTAAGATCATGCTTAAGGCCAAACAGATGCGAAAGTTGCCGCAATGTTTCAAGACAATTCCCGATCAGCGCCGCGGCCAGGGGCGGCGCCATCGTCTGCCGGTGGTGCTGGTGCTGGGCATCGCGGCGGGCGCGACGCTGTGCGGTGCGGTGGGCATCCTCAAGTCGTTTCAAAAATCCGGTCAATCCATCGCCGAAATG
>JAYTKJ010000285.1:0-7123 GCA_043730365.1 Acidobacteriota bacterium
TCCGGCAGATCGATCACGGTCACCTCGGGCAATTCCTGGCGGATGCGGGCCCGCTCAACGGGATTGTCGTCGATAAAGGCCAGCGCATCGATGCCGACGTTCAATTCGGCGGCGATCTCACGCAAGCTCTGCGCTTTGTCGGTCCAGTTAATGCGGAGTGCGGCGAAGTGTTCACGGCGCAGGAGCATCTGCTCATGGCCGTCAATCGCCTCGAGCGCGTCCTTCTCGTTATTCTTGCTGGCCACCGCCAGCAGAATGCCGCGGTTGTAGAAGTCCAGCATCACCTGCTGCAGTGAACGGTAGGCGGCGCCAGGATACTCGACGCCGAGCTTGATGCCGGCCATCCCTTCCTCGCCAATCACGCCGCCCCACAAAGTATTGTCAAGATCGGTCACCAGCACCTTGGCGACGCGGCCCGCCAGGGGATGGAGGAAGCGGAGCCATTCGCGCACCATCTCGCGATGAAAATCGGCGGCGATGGGCATGCGCACGGTGAGCCACTTCTGCTCGTCGTGCCAGCGCAGCCGGCCGTGCCGGGAAACCAGCGCGTCATAGTCGAGAATGTAGACGCCTTTATGCTGCGCGGCCAGGAGGCGAAACCCGGCGTTGATCCGGCGGATGGCCCCGGACTGACCGGTTTCGCCCTGATCGTCGAGAAGTCCATGGCCGGCCATCACCGGCAGCTCGAGCGCGTGGATGACGAGGCTGGCGGCCGAGCTGGCGCGGAAGGCGCTCAGGATAGAGTCAAAACTTTCGAGCACCCGGGCCGCGATCGCAGCGACGGCTGGTTCAGAAAGCGGGACCGCGTCCCAGAGTTCGGGGGCGACGTCCCGAGTTTGCGCGGCCAGGATCACCACGCTCGGATTGAACTGATAAAGCCAGCTCGAAGAATCGAGCACTTCCTGCGGATACGCGTTGAACTCACCAACCTTCACTTCCAGGTTGATGCCGCCGAGCATGGCCGAGGCGCGGAGGACCGGCACCAAAGGCTCGACCGTAAAGGAGCGTAGAATCGCCACTTTGCTTTTCGCAAAGGGCATCTGATTCTGAAGCGCGGTCAAATGGGATAGCACGAAGGAAGCGGTGGAACCGGCAGGCTGTAGCCGGAACAATTCGTCCAGCGACGCCCGCAAATCCGTCCAGCGGCCTTGCGCGGCTGCTTCCTTGGCTTGACTTCGCAACTCTTGCCCTCTAGCGAACAATCTACAACTCCCTTATTGAAATTCGATTACAGTCCCCAGCCGCCGCCGACTGGGATATCGGCGCCGGTGATGTAATCACCAGGACCGGAACAAAGAAACAAGATCGTCTGCGCTACATCCTCGGGACGGCACAAACGGCGCAGCGGCGTTTGCATAGCCTGGAGCTTGCGGAGCCGCTCCGGAATTTCGGCGATCGATTCGGTTTCGGTCAAACCCGGGGAAACCAGATTCACCCGGACACCTTGCGGGCCAAATTCGGCGGCCAGTGACCGCGTCAGCGCCTTCATCGAGGCCTTGGCGATGCCGAGCGCAGACTGCTGCGCCGGATTGCCGGTAACCGTCAACGAACCGACATTGATAACATAGCCGGACTTGCGCTCGATCATTTTCGGCAGCACAGCCTGGGCACAAAGAAACGCGCCGCGCACCTGAACGTCAAACAGATTCTGCACCGTGGTCCAACCGGTGTTGAGGAACGCTTGCGGCGCCGCCGGGGTAATGGCGTTATTGACCAGGATGTCCACCGGGCGGCCGAACCGGTCCGCCGCGCGATCGATGGCTGCGGCAACGGCCGCCTGGTCTGTCACATCCGCCTGAGCGGCGAAAGCCTGCGCGCCATCGGCCCGCAACTGTTCGCACAACGTTTCGGCGGCGTCTTTCGAATCCCGGTAGTTGACCACCACCGAAGCGCCCGCGCGGGCCAGCGCCGCCGCCGTGGCCGCGCCAATGCCCCGCGAGCCGCCGGTGACGAAAGCCACTCGCGCGCCTAGCGGAGTTTGAGGTTCTTCTTTCTCGCGCTGTTGGAGCAAAACCACAGTTCCTGTTCCGTTCATGACGGCCTTTCCATGCTGATTGACCGCTTCCACCGCCACAGTCAACGTTCTGGTTCCCTCCGATTTGTGGGTCACCCGCAGTGTGACCTCGAGCGTGTCTCCGATGAACACCGGCTGCAACCAGGTAAAACTCTGGTTGGCCCACAACGCTCCCGGACCCGGCAAATGCATGCCGATCAACGTTGAAACGTAGCCGGCCACCACCATCCCGTGCACCACGCGCTTCTGGAAGTGCGTCGAGCGGGCAAACTCTGAATCCATGTGCAGCGGGTTGTAGTCCCCGCTCAAACGGGCAAACGCATCGACGTCAGCCTCGGCGATAGTGCGCTGAAGCGAGGCCTGATCCCCGACGGAAATCCGGGTGAAATCGGCGACGAATTCAGCGATGGCGCCTGCGGTCTTCATACGTTCTTACGCAACCGCCGCGGCGGCCAGGCTCACGTCGGCCTCGGTCAACATCTGTCCGGCTTCAAGGGCGCGAGTCAGGCGCGCGCCGATCAACTCCGGCAAACGCTCCGCCGGCATCCCGGTGCCAGGCTTGCGCAGCCCCAGATCTTCAGCCTTCAACACCGCGCCGGCCGGCAACGGCCGCAGGATCACGACGCTCTTGGTAAAAAGCTTGCGCATCGAAGCCATTTCGCCGGCCTCGGCATTCTTGTCCAGTGGGTGATCCATCATCCGCTCAATGAATCGGACGCCATCCACCAGTTGCCGTAATTCCGGCGTGGTGAGCGATGAGCTCACGTCCGGGCCGAACGCTTCGCGGCTGAGCGTCACATGAACCTCGATCACATCCACACCGAGCGTGGCGGCGGCCAAGCTGGGATAAATCGTGCCGGAATGATCGGACAGACCCACCTGGCAACCGTATCGGCTGCGGAACTCGCCGAGCATGTTCAGGCCCACCTTTTCAGGCGGGCACGGATAGGACGAGGTGCACTGCAGCACGGTGACCGGCGCCTGCCGGCTTTGAAAGAGGGCCACGGCGGCGTCCACTTCCTCAAGGCGCGACATGCCGCAAGACAGGAGCACAGGCTTGCCGCTGGCGGCCATGAAATCAAGCATGGGCGTGTTGTTGAACTCGCCCGAGGCTACCTTCCACATGGGCACGCCGACGCGCTGCAGCAACTGCGCCGCTTCCATGGAGAAGGGCGAACTGAGAAACTGAATCCCGCACTCGTCGGCATGCTGGCGCAGGCCGAGCCATTGGGCTTCGGTGAACTCCATGCGCTGCCAATATTCGTAACGGGTGGCATCCTGCTTGCTGAACTTGACGCGCCAAGCCTCGCCAGGAGTGCTTTCGGCGGCCGCGATATGGGTCTGGAACTTAACGGCATCGGCGCCAGCGCGGGCGATAGCGTCGATATAGGCGTGCGCCATACCGAGGCTGCCATCGTGGGCCTGAGCCACTTCCCCGATGATGAAGCAGGGACGTCCGTCCTTCTTAGACCACATCGGCAAACGTCTTCTCCATTCTGCGGAAGTAAAAGGCCCCGCCGATGAGGACCAGCACAGCGACACCCGCCGAAACCCATACCATGGCTCCCGGCGCGGTATTTCTACCCAGCAACGCCCAGCGGAAGCCTTCCACGACGCCCGCCATCGGATTCAATCCGGAGACCGTGCGCCAGGGCTCGGGCAACAAACTGCTGGGATAGGCGATCGGCGTAGCCAGCATCCAGAACTGGGTGACGAAGGGCACGACATACTTCACATCGCGGTACTTCACATTGAGCGCCGATAGCCACAGTCCAACGCCGAGCGAAGTGATGAGCGCCAGCAGCACCAGGAACGGCAGGAAGATAACGTTGGCCGTTGGCGTCACGTGGTAGTAGAACATCATGGCGATCAACACCACAAAGGCCAGGGCGAAATCGACCACGCCCGCCGTCACCGCGCCCAATGGAATGACGAGGCGCGGAAAGTAGACCTTCTTGATCAGGTTGCCGCTGCCCACCAGACTGTCGGAGGACTGCGTCAAGCCCTGGGCGAAAAATGTCCACGGCACCAACGCGGCGTAGGCAAAAACCGGATAGGGAAGTCCGTCAGAAGGGATCTTCCCCAACTTGCCGAAGAACAGGCTGAAAACGAGCATGGTGAAGAAGGGCTGGATGATCGCCCACGCGGCGCCAAGCGAGGTCTGCTTGTAGCGGACTTTGATATCGCGCCAGATGAGGAAGTACAGCAGCTCACGGTAGTCCCACACTTCGCCCAGTTGGAGCGATACCCAGCCTGTTGAGGGCTTGATGTGCAGGACCGGGAGATCATCGACGATCTGACCCGGCTCATTTACGACTACGGAACTAGCCACTGATGATCAACCTCATTCTTTCCATGCTCGCTGCTGCCATTTCCATCGGGCCTACAAGCGGACGATATTCTTGCCCGGGTTACCGCGCAAGGCGTTCCGCGTGTCGACGATCAGTTGGGCGCGATTGCTTAGATCCTTGTAATCCACCCCGGAGTGATCGGTAACGATGACCACACAGTCGGCGGTGTCCACCGGACCAAGGCCCGGCTCGGCGGTCAGGCTAACGGCCTCGTGCTTCAACACGGGCACGAACGGGTCGCTGTAGGTGACGCGCGCGCCGAGATCCTGGAGCAAGTGAATGATGTCGAGGGCAGGAGACTCGCGCATGTCCTCGATGTTTTTCTTGTAAGCGACGCCGATCACATGAATGTGCGAGCCTTTGACCGGCTTGGAGTGATCGTTGAGCGCGTGTTGGATCTTGGACACCACGAAGTGAGGCATCTGACCGTTGATGACGCCGGCCAATTCGATGAAGCGCGCTTCAACGCCGGACTGCTTGGACTTCCAGGACAAATAGAACGGATCGATCGGGATGCAGTGGCCGCCCAGACCCGGGCCCGGGTAAAACGGCATGAAGCCGAAGGGCTTGGTGGCGGCGGCGTCAATCATTTCCCACACGTTGATGTCCATGCGGTCACACATCATCGCCAATTCGTTGACCAGCCCGATGTTGATCATGCGGAAGGTGTTCTCCAGCAGCTTGACCATTTCGGCAACCTTGGTGGAGCTTACCGGAACCACGGTATCGAGGGCCTGGGCATAGAGGAGAGCGCCGACGCGAGTGCAGGCCGGCGTAATG
The DNA here is from genome assembly GCA_043730365.1 of Acidobacteriota bacterium. Classification (GTDB taxonomy): domain Bacteria; phylum Acidobacteriota; class Terriglobia; order Bryobacterales; family Bryobacteraceae; genus VFZP01. The sequence goes on from JAYTKJ010000285.1 coordinate 5,146, forward strand.
CCTCCGATCACCTTCGGGATGTTCTTGGTCTGATACTTGGGGTTGCCGGGATCGACGCGTTCCGGTGAGAAGCACAGGAAGAAGTCCACGCCCACCTTGAGACCGGATTTTTCCAGCATCGGCAGGAGCAATTCGTTGGTGGTACCGGGATAGGTGGTCGATTCCAGGATGATCACCATGCCCGGATGGATGTGCCGCGACAACTCCTCGCAAGCGGCGACCACGTAGCTCATGTCCGGATCCTTGGTCTTGCGCAGCGGGGTTGGCACGCAAATGTTTACCGTGTCCATGTCGGCCAAGCCGGCGAAGTCGGTTGTGGCCACCAATCGGCCAGACTCGGCCAACTCGTGCACCTTTTCGCCAGGCACGTCCTGGATGTGGGACTCGCCCCGGTTGAGGCTGGCCACCTTGGAGGTCACCACATCAAACCCCGTAACGTGGAAGCCGGCTTCGGCAAATTCCACTGCGAGGGGCAGTCCTACATAGCCTAGGCCGATCACGCCTACTTTGGCTTGACGCTCAATAATCCGCTTTGCCAGGAGCTTCTCGCTCGAAAGCTTTTCGCTAGAGGCGGCCAGTACCGGTGGGTATTCCATGGTTTGCATCGTATTTCCTTCCAAAATATTAGCCTTTGCTTCCGCTCTCGTCACCTGAGACGTTGGTCCCGAAACAGTGTACTAGGAGGCCCGCGCAGCGGAGGCCAAAAGTACTGGTACGCTTACCCACTGCTGAGACGGCTGGTACTCGGGCGCCAGCTCCTTCAGTAACCTTACCACTCCCACTTCGTCCTGCCGGGTCAGGGTGTCCTGAACGCGGCTAAGCCATTCCTCAGAGGCGGCGCGGGTAAGGCGCCGTCCACAGAAGATGCGAATCTTAGGATGGTAGGTGGTCTGGATGTTGTCACCGCTGGTGATCAGCTCCTCATAGAGCTTTTCTCCCGGCCGAAGTCCGGTGAACCGAATCTCGATGTCGACGTCCGGAGTCTTGCCCGACAGCCGAATCATGTTCTTGGCCAGATCCAGAATCTTGACGGCTTCTCCCATATCCAACACATAGATTTCCGAGCCGCGGCCCATCGTCGAGGCTTGCAGGACGAGTTGAGTGGCTTCTGGAATCGTCATGAAATAGCGCCGGATCTGCGGATCGGTCACCGTCACCGGCCCGCCGGCGGCGATCTGAGCCTTGAACAGCGGGATCACACTGCCGTTGCTGTTCAACACGTTGCCGAAGCGGACCGAAACGAAGCGGGTCCCGCCAAGTTCGGCTGACGAGGCCATCGAAGAGATGACCAGTTCGGCGGCCCGTTTGGTGGCGCCCATGACATTGGTCGGATTGACCGCCTTGTCCGAAGAGATCATCAGGAACATTCCGACGTTGTGACGCCGCGCCGAATCGGCCACGACGTGCGTCCCGACGACATTGTTGCGCACAGCCTCGAGCGGATGTGCCTCCATCATGGGCACGTGCTTGTAGGCTGCGGCGTGGAACACCGAATCGACGCCGAATCGCCGGAAGATCTGATCCATCCGGGCCCGGTCACAGATATCGGCTATCTGAGGAACGAAATCGATGTCAGGAAACGTCTCCTTGATTTCCAGATCGATGCGGTACAAGTCGCTTTCGGCCTTGTCGACACCGATGATCTGCTGCGGATCGTGGCGGGCGATCTGACGGCAAAGCTCAGAGCCGATAGAACCGGCGGCCCCGGTCACCAGGATGACCCGGCCACGAATCGCCTTGGCTAGCATGGTCTCGTCCAGATCGACCGGGGCGCGGCCGAGCAGATCGAGGACTGAAACTTCGCGAATCTGACTGGTGAGCACCTTGCCCGAAAGCAATTCGCCCATGCTGGGGATCGTCTTGCAAGGGACCCCGGTAGACCGGCAATGAGCTAGGATCTGCTGCATCTCTACGCCGCTGGCGCTAGGCATCGCGATGACGATTTCCTGCACCGGAGTGGCGGTGGCTCGATAGTGCT
>JAYTKJ010000286.1:0-2833 GCA_043730365.1 Acidobacteriota bacterium
TGGGATTCACGTTCCGCTACTACGACGACCTGAAAGGGCGTCCGGGGCAATACTTGAATATGAGTCCGTCGGCCAAGGCGCTGAAGAGGGAACGGGAAAGCTGCACGAAATGACTGACCATCATCAGTGTTTCAAGCCGATTCCGCTCCTGATCGAAAACCTGAACCGGCACTTGAAGGGCTGGAAGAACTACTTCAACCTTGGCTATCCACGCCAGGCTTTTCGTGACATCAACTCGTACGTCATCGACCGTCTCACGCAACATTTGAGGCGGCGCAGCCAACGGCCCTTCCGCCCGCCGGAGGGGGTCAGCTTTCATGAACAACTCAAGCGATTTGGAGTTGTGTCCCTGTGAAGCTGGCAGCCGTCAACTGCCTGTGCATGCCTGCGACGATAGTTTTCAGGAGAGCCGAATGCCGGGAAATCCGCTTGTCCGGTTCGACGAGGGGAGAGGGGGTCGCACTCATAGTGTCGCCCTCTCTCCTACTACCGCCTCAGCGTCTTTGCGTGATTCTCCGGTGCGCCTCAATACGGTCTGGAGAATGGCGGCCAAAGACACAAAGACGTAAAGTTCTTGACTAGCGACAGTCCGAACAACTAGTCGCCGTCTCTACCGATCTCCCTTCCGGCCGGTAGCAACAATTCGCGCCCGGGCGGCGTCTACACTATCGGGTTATAGTATCCTGTTAGGGTTAACCCAGTTTCTCCAGTGTTGGGAGGTCTTCAAGACATGAATCACATCCTGCGTTTCGGCAAATCGACTAGTCTGTGCGCCCTGTTCCTGTTCACCACGGCGGCGGCATTCGCTCAGACCGGCGCCATTTCCGGCAAAGTGATGGGCCCGGACGGCCAAATGGTCAAGGATGCCTTGATCAAGATCGACCGGACCGACATCAAGGGCGCCTACAAGGTCAAGACCAACAAAAAGGGCGAATATTTCCACGCCGGCCTGCCGCTCGGGCAATACAATGTCACCTGCGAGATCGATGGCGCGGTGAAGGACTCGATCCGCGGCGTGCGCACCCGTCTCGGCGACCCCACCGAAGTGGACTTCGACCTTGCCAAGCAGGCCGCCCGACAGGAACAACAACAGGCAGCCATCCAGAAGGCCGCCGAAACGGGCGTGGTGGACAAGGAAGTGACGCGCGAAATGAGCGCCGAGCAAAAGGCCGCTCTTGAAAAGCAGATGAAAGAGCGCTCCGAGTCCATGAAGAAGAACAAGGAGCTCAACGACTCATTCAATGCCGGCATGACCGCGCTCGCCGCCAAGCAGTACGACGCCGCCGTGGAAGCCTTCACCAAGGGCTCTACCATGGACGCCAAGCAGCACGTCATCTGGGCCAATCTCGCCGACTCCTACAAAGGCCAGGCAACCACCAAAACCGGTGAAGAGCAAGCCGCCATTATCGCCAAGGGGCTGGACGCGTGGAGCAAGGCTCTGGAGCTGAAGCCGGACGACCCGGCTTACCACAACAACTATGCGCTGTTCCTGGTGGACGGCAAGAAGTACAAGGAAGCCGAAGAGGAATTGAACAAAGCAGCGGCCCTCGATCCGCCCAAGGCCGGCACCTACTTCTACAACCTCGGAGCGGTGCTCACCAACCGCGGCCAGCTTGAACCGGCGGGCGCTGCCTTCAAGAAGGCCCTCGACGCCGATCCCAAGCACGCCGACGCGCAGTTCCAGTACGGCATCTACCTGACCTCCAAGGCCCAGACCACCGCCGACGGCAAAGTGGTGATGCCCGATGGCGCGCGTGAAGCCTTCCAGGCCTATCTGGACCTGAAGCCCACCGGCCAGTTCGCCGATGCAGCCAAGGGAATGATTGAGACCATGGGTACGACCGTGTCGACCAAGTACGAGAACCCGGACGCCAAGAAGAAGACGACCAAAAAGAAGTAGTGGTTCTACCCAGAACCGCTCAAGGAGTAACTGGCGATGATGCGCACCGTGCTGATTCTGTTTGGTGCGATCATCGCCATTACTTTTTTACGGTCTTCGATCGGGCTGATCGCCAAATTGGTGCAGCAGGTGATGAATCCAGCCACCCCGAGCGACCCCAACACCATAGAGATGGTTAAGTGCCCCGGTTGCGGGTCTGTCTTCGCGCCACACCAGCACGTCAAGAAGAGTTAGTTAACGCCCGCGCGACGCTCAGCCGAACCAATGCGCGTGCAGCGCAACAGATTGAGCGGGCCCATGCCGGGAAGCCGCTCAGGCTCAATCTCGATGGCCATCCGCAGAGCTTCAAAGTCTTCCGGGTTGTTGTGCAGGAGCGCCATCCGGTTGACGAGCGCCGTTGCCGCGACGACGGTGTCAAAGCGCCAACGGGCGAGCCGGTCTGAACGTGACTCAGCGGCGCGATGGGATCGCTTGGGGGGCGACGGCGGATCTGGCACCAAAGACAGCAGTTCGGCCGAAGTGGCTGCCACCGCAACATCAAGCGGCAGTACGCGGCCTGGATCGCCTATGTACACCGCCCGGCGGCTCACGAGCCTGCCGCGCCCTTCCTCGGTGGCCCTGCGGATGGCCAGGTTGTAACCGGTGAGGCGCTCGATCACGGTGACCGCCGAAACGTAGACCGGATGGCGTTCCAGATAGCCGATCAACCAGCGCTGAACGTCAGGCGACTCGGCCCGGGCCAGCCAGCTCTCGGCACTCGTGTCGAAGACAAAGGGCCCTGACGGCTCTTCGTTCATTTCTCCGTGATCGCCTCATCCGGCGTGAGGCGGATTCCATCCACCAATAGTTGTTCATCTTCGGTGAGACCCGTCAAGGACGTCCTGAGCTGCTCATACGTTTGCTGAGCGCGCTCCTTGCGCAAGAGTGTTTCCA
>JAYTKJ010000287.1:0-8639 GCA_043730365.1 Acidobacteriota bacterium
GCGACAGCGCGGGCTCGATCTTGGTGCGCGGCACCACGCCGTCCTGCACGTAGTAGTTCGGTGAAACCCGCCCCACCGCGCCAAAAGCATTCTTGCGGCCCTTCCAAAGCAGGTCCCGTTCTTCGGCGGACTTGGCGATGCGGAATTCCCGCGCGTGGCAGCCCAAGCAGACTTGGCGAATTTGCTCGGCCTGCTCTTCCACCTGCTCGGTGAGCCCTTCGAGCTCAATCAGCAGCACCGCCTCGGCATCCATCGGGAATCCGGCGTGCGTGGCTTCCTCCACCATCCGCAACATCACACCATCGAGCATCTCAACAGCCACCGGCGTGATGGACTGGCGCGTGATTTCCGCTACGGTGAGACCGCAATCGGCCGCGCGATCATAGATGACCAGAATCGTCTTGACCGCCTCAGTTTGGCGCATCAGCCGCACGATCACCTTGGTAACCAGCGCCATTGTGCCTTCCGAGCCCGTAAACAAACCCGCCACGTCGTACCCGGGCAGGTCCGTCATCTTGCCGCCGGTCTCCACCACGCGGCCGTCCATCAGCACCATTTCGAGCCCAAGCACGTGATTGGTGGTCACGCCATAAGCCAGCGTGTGCGGCCCGCCAGCGTTCTCGCTGACGTTGCCGCCGATCGTACAGGCCCGCTGGCTGGACGGATCGGGTGCATAGAAATACTTATCGCTCTGCACGGCCAGCGACATATCGAGATTGACTACACCCGGCTGCACCACCATGCGTTCGTTCAACAAATCGATCTCGAGAATTCGATTCATCCGCGCGAAGGCCACCGTCAAACCGCCGGCCCGCGGAATCGCCCCGCCGCTCAGCCCCGTTCCTGCTCCTCGCCCTACCAGCGGAATCCGGTGAGCGCGCGTGATGTTGACGACACCCACCACGTCTTCGGTCGAGCCAGGAAACACCACCATCTCAGGGCGCGCCTTGTCCACGCCTCCGTCGTATTCATACAGCGAAAGATCTTCCGCACGATCCAGGCAACGTTGCGGCCCAAGCAGCGCAATCAGTTCCTGTTTGGCAGCGGCGGCTATCACAACAGCGCCTCAAGCGACTTGATGAATTTGGGATCCATCCAGTTCTTGCGTCCCACTATTTTCTCTACCACCCGGCCGTCCCGCCCGATCACGTAGGTTTCCGGGTATCGATAGGTTGAATAGGAATCGGAGACGGTCATCGCGGGGTCGTGGGAAGTGGGAAAGGTCACGCCATACCGCTTCAAGAAGCTTTTATACTTTTCAGGATTCTTGTCCACGCTGATCCCGAGCAACACGACTCCCTGCTCTTTCAATTGCCGATGCAACTGCTCCATGGAAGGAGTCTCCTCGCGGCAGGGCTGGCACCATGACGCCCAGAAATTCAGGATCAGCACTTTGCCGCCAAAACTGGCGCGCGTCAACGTGCGGCCATCCTCGGTCACCACGGAAAACTCCGGGGCTGGGTCTCCGGCATTGATGCTGCGATCGCGCAAGGCGTCCCACATCAGGAGCGAAGCGGCCAGCATGCCGGCCCCGATCACGAGGGGCAGCGTACGATCCAACACAGAGGACGGGCGAACGGCGGCAACAGCTTGCGACATGGGTCTGAATTCGATTTTACTAGGAATCCCGCCGCCCTGCTCCGGCATCTACAATGAAGTCGTTATGTTTATCACCCGCAAGGCGGAATTCTCCGCTTCTCACGCCTGCCGGTTGTCAACGGCGAGCGACGCCCGGAATCGCGAAATTTATGGCGACGCGGCCAACCCTCGCGGCCACGGTCACAACTACGTGTTTGAGGTGACCCTGGAAGGCGAGCCTGACCCGGTCACGGGCATGATTGTCGATCTCAAAGAGGTAAAGGATATTTTGAATCGCGAAGTGGTTGAGCCGTTTGACCATCGGTTCCTCAACTACGAAGTGGCGCCCTTTGATCACGTCGTGCCCACGACGGAGAACGTGGCGATCGAAATCTGGCGGCGTCTCGAGCCCAGGTTCCAGACCGGTCCGGCTCGCCTCGCCAACGTCAGATTGTGGGAGACTGACGATTTATTCGTCGACTACGCAGGACGAGGAGAAAGAGCGCGCCCGTGATCCGCCTCACTCGTCAGTACAAATTCGCCGCCTCCCACCGCTTGCACTCGGAGGCCCTCTCGGAAGAGGAAAACCAGCGAGTCTACGGCAAGTGCAACAACCCGTACGGCCACGGACATGACTATGTGCTGCAAGTGGTGACGCGTGGGCCGGTGAACCCCGAAACCGGGTTGATGGTCCATCTGGGCACGCTTGACGCCTTCGTCGGCCGGGCTGTGCTGGACGCCATGCGGAACAACAACCTCAACGATCTGGCGGATTTTAAGACTTTGGTTCCCACCACCGAAAACCTAGCTGTGGTGGCTGAGCAACACCTGCGCGCCGGATGGGCGGGTGCTTTCCCGGACCACGGCACAGTAGCCCTGGTTGGAGTACGTGTGCTGGAGACCGCACGGAATTCGTTTGAATCATCCGGTGTGAGAAACGAGAGAACATGAAAACCCGATCAAGCTCTAATCTGAAGATGATGAACCCGCTCGCTGAAGAAGGCGCGATTGCCTCTCGCATGTCGGTGATCCTTCGCGAATTGGGTGAAGACCCGTCACGCGACGGACTCCTGCGCACGCCCGAGCGCTCCGAGAAGGCCCTGCGCTTTCTCACCTCCGGCTATCAGGTCGACATCGGCAAGATCGTAAACGGTGCGTTGTTCGATGTTGACTATGACGAGATGGTGATCGTCAAGGACATCGAGTTCTACAGCTTGTGCGAACACCACATGCTGCCCTTCTTCGGCAAGATCCACGTTGCCTATTTGCCCAAGGGCAAAGTGATCGGCCTGAGCAAGATTCCCCGTATCGTGGATGCGTTCGCCCGCCGCCTGCAAGTGCAAGAGCGCCTCACCCAGGAGGTGGCACATGCGATCGAGGAGATTACCAATCCGGCCGGCGTGGGTGTGATCTGCGAAGCGCAGCACTTCTGCATGATGATGCGCGGCGTCGAGAAGCAAGGCTCCAGTACGGTTACCAGTTCCATGCTCGGTTCCTTCCGTCATCGCCGGGAGACGCGCGAAGAATTCCTATCCCTGGCGCGCGACACCCGCCGCTAGCGTTTCGCTACAATATCGGGGAATGCTTGACTTTCGCCAGTTCGAAGCGGCAGACCCGTTTGGTCTCACCTGGAACGTCAAATTTCTCTGGCAGCAGAACGCTATTTCCATCCGCCACGCCGATGCGGTGGACTGTAAATTCGTGGCGACCGGCGGCGAGACCAAAGACGAAAAAGTGATTGCGATGCCCCACCCGTTGCTCAATGCCTTGAGCGGTAAGTTGGGACGGGCGCTCAATGATTCCTGGTGCTCAAAGCTCGCCGCGTTCCATCTCAAGAAACTCATCGAGACCGGCGAGGATTTTGAGAAAGCCCTCATCACCATGACGGCAGCAGACCTTGATCAAGCCAATCAAGCTCTGGAAGCGTCCCGCGTCAGGGCCTAGCCTTTGGTCATGTAGGCTATGCTGGAGGGCATCCTGCCGAGGAGGCCCCCGATCGTGAACATAGTTTTACCGGTCTTGCTTGTTTTCACCTCCGCCGCGGTGGCGGAGGATGCAGATTTGTTCACCATCCTTCGCGCCGGTGATCTCGGCGCTCTGCAACGGTCTCTCGCCGCCGGCGCGGATGCGAACAGCGCTGACAGTCGCGGCACGACGGCGCTTCACTACGCCGCCATGTACTCCAGCCCTGAGGCCATGACTTTGCTCATCGAAGCGGGCGCGCGCGTGAATGCCGCCAATCGGGCCGGGGTGACGCCGCTCTTCACCGCCCTCGGCGATCTGACAAAAGTTCGTTTGCTCGTCGAAAAGGGCGCAGACGTAAACGCAAAGGCTGCCGAGGGACGGTTGCCGGTTCGCAATGCCGCCTCGCTGCCTTCCGGCGCGCCGGTGGTCGAGTATCTATTGTCGAAGGGAGCCAAGCCCGATACCGCCACCCTCAGCGGCGCGATCGCTCGGGGGAACCTGCCACTGGCCCAGCGCCTGATCGCAGCCGGAGTGAGTCCTTCGCCCACCGCATACATTTCCGCGGCCGGGTCCGGCATTCCTGCACTCCTGCGCCTCGTTCTGGATCAGACCAAAGCCCTCGGCAGTCCAGACGCGCAGTCCCAACGAACGGCGCTGATGAATGCGGCCTATTTTGGACCAGCTGCCAGCTTGGAGTTGCTTCTCGATCGGCAGGCCGAAGTCGACGCCAAAGACAATCGGGGCCATACCGCATTGATGCATGCCGCCGGCAGTGACCTGTCAGAACCTGCCATCATCAAACTTCTCCTCTGGAAGAATGCCGATCCCACGCTCAAAGACCAACGCGGCGACACGGCCCTGGCGCTGGCCCGTCGGCGCGGCGACACAGCGAAGACCGCGGCCCTCGGCGCGGAGCCGGAAGCCGCCGAAGATTCGACTGCGCCGGCCACCCAGCCACTTTCCTCCGTCCGCTCTTCGGTGGAGCGAGCGCTGCGGCTCTTCGATATCGCCGCGCCGGGCTTCTTCAAAGCCAACGCCTGCATCTCGTGTCATCACCAATCGATTCCGCAAATGGCCACGGCCAAGGCTCGCGCGGCCGGAATTGCGCCGGATGAGCAAGCGGCCAAGGCTCGCGGCAAGTCCGTGCTGGCCATTTGGGGCGGCGAAGTGGACCGCATGTGGCAAAGCTCATGTGCTGTGGGCGGCGGCGCCACTGCGACGATGACGTATGGCTTGGTGGGTCTGGGTGTCGAACAACAGCCGGCTGATTCAGTGATCGACGCGGTTGTGAATTGTCTAACCACCGCGCAAGCCCCGAATGGAAGCTGGCTTCTAAGCGATGTCCGCCAGCCCCTCGGGATGGACCCTGTTAAGTACACCGCCCTTGCCATCCGGGCGCTGCAGTTGTATCCACTGCCCGGCCGGCGGGATGAATTCAAAGCCAGAATCAAGAGCGCGCGGGAGTTCCTTTTGTCAGCCTCTCCGCGTGAGACGCAAGCGATGGCGTTTCAGGTTCTAGGCCTGAAGTGGGCTGGAGCTGATTCGGCCGCCATCACAAAGGCGGCCGGCAAGCTAGCGGCCTCGCAGCGCGCCGACGGTGGATGGCCGCAGCTCTCTTCGATGCAATCGGATGCGTATGCCACCGGCCAGGCTATGTGGGGGTTGTATGAAGGCGCCGGCGTTCCTAAGACCGATACCGCGTGGTTGCGCGGCGCTCACTACCTCCGCACTACCCAGCAGGTTGACGGCTCCTGGCATGTTCGGTCGCGAGGCTTCGGCTTCCAGCCGTACCGCGAAACAGGTTTCCCGCACGGCCATGATCAATGGATCTCCTCGGCCGCCACTGGCTTTGCGGTGATGGCCCTGGCTCCGCTCATCGAGCCAGCAGCACCTATCGCCGCACGGGCCGGCGGGGCGGCGGAACAACGCTGACGGCGCGCGGTCTGGCTGCCGCGGCCGCAGCAGCCACAGCCGGACGCGAGACCGCAATCGCCGTCACCGCTGCCGCCAACTTGGGAGTACCCTCCCAGATGCGCCGGTAAAGATCCGCATTGCGTAAGACCGTTTGCACATACCCGCGCGTTTCATGAAACGGAATCGTCTCGATGAACTCGGCGGGCTCGTCAAAGTTGCCCCACTTCACCCACATGTTCGCGCGCCCAGGACCAGCGTTGTAGGCCGCCAGCGTGAGGAACCACTTGTTATCGAACGAATCCAGCATCTGACGAAGATAAGTGATTCCAATCCGCAAGCTCGGCTCCGGCTCGTGCAACATCGCGGTGCTGAAATTGCGGATACCCAGCCGGCGTGAAACCTCGCGACCGGTGCCGGGCAGCACCTGTGTCAGGCCCCGGGCGTTGGCCCGGGAAATCGCGCCCGGGTCAAACTCGGATTCCTGCCGAATCAACCCCGCCACGATATAGGGATCAATCGAAACCCCCTCGGCATAGCGTTCGAGCGGCTCACGATAGGGCATCGGAAACGCCATTTTCCAGAACTCTTTCGGTGCGTCTTCCAAGCGCCATGATAAATATCCCTGCACCGTGCTCTTGATCGCTCGGAGAGCCTCGCCGTTTTCGCCGCGTGCCTGCGCCATCCTGGCCAGTTCCATCCCGCATAGCGTGGCCTTGGCTCCGTTGCGAATCCCAAACCGTAACTCCGTTTGCGCCAGATCATCGGCAGCGATCTGCACCAGCCACCGCGCCCGCTGCAGCCGTTGCCGGGTGCCTTGATCCAACGTGAAGTCAGCACCTCCCCCGGGCCGCGAAAACCTGAGCCCTCTGAGAAATTCAGAGACCACTGGCGCGGCCGTCGCCGAGGTCAGGGCCGGTGTCCGCAATCGCTCGCGGCTGGCCACGGCATAGTAGAAATTCGGAAAATAATCAGACACCGTCTGGTAGTATGCTTTAGCCGCGTCCACATTGCCCTGGCGCTCACTGGTGCGCCCCAGAAAATACATCGCCCCGGCAGCATCTTCTGAACCGGGGAACTTCTCCACATGCTGACGCAGGAGCTTGGGCGCGTCCGGCAGCTTGCGTTGATAATGATTCCACGTCAGCTTCCAATGGCACAAGGCAGCCTCCGGGTCTGGGCCGAACTCGCTGCAAGCGATGAACAAGGGTTCGTAGCCCTCGTGATCGTTGGCAAGCAGAAACCGATTGGCGGCATTGGATAGCGCCTCCATCCTCAGGCGGGACTTGCCATGCCGCTCAGCCATTTGACGGAGTGCGTCGTCCACATCGCCGTACCGGTCCAGCCGTCGAGCCGATTGGACGATGTAGAAAAGCCGTTCGGCGTCGGCTGCACCGGCCGGACTCACTCGCAGCGCCTTCAAATACGCCAGCGCCCCGGCATAATCGCGTGCAAAATACCGCGCTACACCTATCCTGGCGGCTGCTAGTTCCCGATCGGAGGCCACAAAATTCACTAAAGCTTCTTGCAAGCTAGCGGTGGCCCGGGCGGCCTCGCCGCCCTCCATCAGTTTTTTGGCGCGCGCCAGCACCAGTGCCGACGGAACCGGCGGGGCCGGCTGCAGCCGTGCCAAAATCAATTCGGCCTTTTTGGCCTCCTCGCTTCTCGGAAAATCGTAAATCGCCTTATACAATTCCATGGCGGCGGCGTCGCGCCGACCCTCGGCTTCCAACGCTATTCCGTAAACCAGTGAACGCTGCTGCGCGGGTAGCTCTTTGAGATGCTGCGCTACCAATCGCGAGGCGGCCGCGCCGGAGCCGGCCTCAATCATCAAGGTGCTGGCCGCTTGCACGGCCCACGGCATCTGCGAAGAGACTGGGACGTGCGCGGCCACCGTTTCATACTCGGCAATCGCTTCGGCCTTCCGCCCCATCGCTACCAATGCTTTCGCCGCACCGAAATGCGCAAAATCCGCCAGTGCAGGGAGCCGTTTGGCCGCCGATTGGAACTCGGCGAGAGCTTCCTCATTCCGTCCCGCCTGCAGACTGCCGTTGGCCAAAGCCAATCTGGCTAGCGACCCCGGTTCGTCGCGCGGGTGCTCGTCGGCAAACTTGGCCAGCGCAGCACGCGTCGCCGGTGTTGCCGTGTCCCGATAAGCGCGCGCCAGCGTCTCAAGCGTCGTCTGTGCACGCAACGGAGCGCCAACGAGCAGCAAGCTAACTACGAACCATCGCACCTGGGTAATTCTCCCCCATCCGGTCCGGTTGGCCCTGCGCCAAGGTACGGACCAGTTCCTCATGTAGATAATCGGCCATCGAGGGAGACTTCTCCAGGAACTCGGTGCGGAAAGTCGCCCGAGCCCGTTCAATCGCCTCTCGAAACATGTCGTACAAATTACCGGCCAAACGGCCGTCTCTCACTTGCGCCGCCTGATACAAGCTTAGTTCGGCCACGCGCACGCTGGCAAAACGCCGCGCGCGGCGATGATACTCATCCTCTGCAACCGGCGCGGCCACCAACGCCGGCGCCGGCGCCAGGGTCACCAATCCATTAGATGCACTCGGGACGGACTCGTTACGGCGTTTCGATAACTCCCACGCCGCTCCACCGATGCTGCAGATCAACTCCAGGCCATTGGTGTCCGGCGAAACTGCACCACCGTCGACCAGCAAAACGCCAACAGCCCGGCCTCCACTGGTAATGGGGAACAGGTACGCCCGGCCGCCGTGCGCAACGCCGAAGCAGTCTGTGACCGACGCCGACAACTCTCGGGCAGACCACGCCGCCGCCACCGGCTCCCGAGACGAGATGGTCTCAGCCAGCGCGGGCGCTTCCTGGAGAGCAACCGAGATTTCTCCGTTTATCGAGAAGGAAGCCAGTTCAAGCCGGAGACGCGAACCTTGCAGGGTGAACAAGGCCACGCGCTCGCAGAACTCCAGCGCGGCGTCCAGTACCGCCGAACTCCACTCTGCCTGCCGTCCGGATTGAAACACGCGGCGCGCCAAGCGATTCAACGCTTCAGCGACGGAGCGAGCAGTGGGCGCGGCGGTCGTCATTCTCCACCTGTCATTCTACCAACGCCATCAAAACAAAATTGACTGTTTTTGTCGTGGGCTACCAAAGGCGTCCGGAACCGCGCACCGTGCGCGCCGCGCCGCCGGCCGATGAAGACTCAAGCTGAAGCC
>JAYTKJ010000288.1:0-11132 GCA_043730365.1 Acidobacteriota bacterium
GGTCGTCGGCGCGTTTCACGTGGAACACCAGCCTCGGCTTCAAAAGCCAGCGTGACCTCGACTCCGGGTGCTACGATGGCTTTGTCCCATGGCTAAAGCGATTGCAATTGCCAACCAGAAAGGCGGGGTTGGAAAGACCACGACCGCCATAAATCTAGCTGCATCATTGGCAGCCAATGACGTTCGAGTGCTCGTTGTAGACATCGATCCACAAGGCAACTCCACTACCGGATTAGGAGTGGTGAAGGATGAGCTGACATCGACGCTGTACGATGTGCTCTTAGGTGGGGCCAACGCAGCCGACGTGATTGTCAAAACCCAGATGGAGGGGCTTGACCTGCTGCCGGGCGACAAGAACCTGGTGGGCGCCAATCTCGAACTGGTGGATGCTACTAACCGGGAGCACCGGCTCCGCGACGCAATTGCTCCGTTGCGGGAGCAATATCAGTTCATCCTGATCGACTGCCCGCCGGCGCTTGACCTCCTGACGCTCAATGCAATGCTGGCGGCGGATTCCATTATTATTCCGATTCAGTGCGAGTTCTTTGCCCTGGAAGGGATCTCCCAGCTGATGGACACGATTGAGCGGGTCAACGAGTCTTTCAGCCACGCGTTGAAGATCGAAGGTATCCTGCTGACGATGTTTGAGGAGCGCACCAATCTCGGGAAGCAAGTGGCTGACGATCTCCGGGAGTTCTTTCAGGACGAGATCTTCAAGACCGTGATTCCTCGAAGCATTCGCTTGGCGGAAGCTCCGAGCCACGGCAAACCGGTTATCCTGTATGACGTGCGATCTAAAGGCGCTGAAAGCTACATAAAACTGGCCAAGGAGATCCTGGCCAATTCCGCAGCGGCTGAGGCCGCCAAGAAGGCGGGGTCATAGACTATGAACAAGCCTCCAGAGAAGAGAGCCCTCGGCCGAGGACTAGGCTCATTATTACCGAGTCGCCCACCGGCCGGTCTAGCTGAATTTGCGAAGGTTCCGATAACTCCAGTACCTTCTGCGCCGCCGCCTCACGCGTTGCCCAATCCTGCGACCAGCCCCACTGAGCTTCCAATCTCGCTGATTGACCCCAACCCTCTCCAGCCCCGCACGGTGTTTCAGGAAGGGCGGCTGCAGGAACTGGCCGATTCGATCCGGGCCAACGGCATCATCCAACCGATCATCGTTCGCCGGAAGGCTGACCGCTTTGAGTTGATCGCGGGTGAGAGACGGTGGCGCGCAGCACGTATAGCCGGCCTAGAACTCGTGCCTGTCGTTGTACAAGAGCTAGCGAACGAGAAGCTGCTGGAGATCTCGCTGATTGAGAACATCCAGCGCGAGGACCTCAACCCCATGGAAGTGGCATTCGCGTATGATCGCCTGGCACGCGAGCATCATCTTAGCCACGAAGAGATTGGCCGGCGGACCGGCAAAGATCGGGCGACGATCACCAATATGATTCGGCTGTTGAAGCTCCCGCCGGAGATTCAACTGCTGTTAGCCGAACACCGGCTCTCGATGGGGCACGCCCGGGCGCTTCTCGGCCTCCCGGATGCAGACATCCAACGCCAGCTTGGCGATCAAGCGGCGGCCGAGGGGCTGTCCGTCAGACAAGTGGAACGTAACGTTCAGAAATTTAACGAGCCCCGGGACCCTGGTGAGGCGAAGGAACCACCGAAAGTTGACCCGAACGTCAAGGCTGCGGTGGAAGAACTCGAACGTACGCTAGGTACGCGCGTACGTATTGTTGAGAAGTCTACTAACCGCGGCCGCATCGAGATTGACTACTTCTCGCAGGAAGATCTGGATCGCATCTACGAGATGATCGTGGGCGAAGCTCCCGAGTAGGCTGGTTTGGCAGCGATTTGAAGAGCCTCGCGCTGGATGCCGAGCAGCATACCGCGAAAAACGAAGTGGTGGAAGGGCACTACCGCGTACCAATAGAGTAGCCCGAATAACCCACGGGGCTGGAAGAGAGCCTCCTGGTGCAAAGTGCATTGACCGGCGCCGGATGGCTCGATGCGAAATTCGAGCATGGCTTCCCCCGGCAATTTCATCTCCGCGCGCAGGGAGAGGCGGCGGTCTCGTTCGTAGCCCACCACCCGCCAGAAGTCGAGCGCTTCTCCGTAACTCACCATCTCGGGATCCCGCCTGCCGCGGCGAAGACCGGGTCCGCCTACCAGCCGGTCAATGGCTCCGCGAATCCTCCAAAGCCAGTCTGCCCCATACCAACCGTGACCGCCGCCTACGCGACAAACTGCGCGAAAGACGGCACCGGCCGGAGCTTGGATGGAGAGCTGGCGAGCATCGCGAAAAACCGTACCGCCCGCCCAATCCGGATCGCCTGGAATGGACCCAGCCATGGACCAGTTGGTCTCAACATTCCCGTCCGCTATCTTTGACCGGGCCGCCCGGATGGCCTCGCGAACGCCGAGAAGCGTTTGGGGGATCAGCTGCGTGATGCGGTTCTCGCGACACACCACCGGGTTTTTGAGGCCTTCTGCAAGGGGCTTGGCAATCTCGTGACTCAGCGGGGTAATCAAATGAATCCAGTAGGAACTGAGGCGCGGTGTGAGGATCGGAATCGGGATGATCCAGCGCCGCGGCAAACCTAACTCCTCGGCCATAATCCGCATGATGTCGCGATAGCACATGACATCGGGCCCACCGATGTCGAAAACCCCGCCGCTGGTCTCCGGGGCGGACAGCGCTCCAACGAGGTATCCGACGACGTTTCTGACAGCGATCGGCTGGCACGGTGTGCTCACCCATTTAGGCGTGATCATCACCGGTAACCGCTCCACCAGATAGCGCAGAATCTCAAAGGACGCCGAGCCGGAACCAATGATCATGGCAGCGCGCAACACAGTTACGGGCACGCCCGTGGAAGCGAGGGCCGATTCAACGTCTCGCCGGGAGGCAAGATGCTCGCTGAGATCGGGACCGGTTTCACCCAGCCCTCCGAGATAGATTATGCGCTCCACACCTACCGCTGTTGCAGCGTGCGCAAAGTGCAAAGCGAGCTGCCGGTCCTTCTCAGCATAGTCTGCGCCGGCAGACGTCATAGAATGAACCAGGTAAAAAGCCGCCTGGCAACCGGTCAGCGCCTTGGCTAACGACGCGGGATCCTGCAAGTCAGCCTCTTGAATCTCCACACCAGGTTCTTTCGCCCAAGCCCGGTCGGTCAGTTTCGCGGTTGAGCGAACCAGGCAACGAACCATGTATCCGTCGGCAATCAGCCGGGGAGCGAGGCGGCCACCGATGTACCCGGTGGCCCCGGCAATCGCCACACGTTTGCTGGCGTAGGAGTCAGTCAAGGGCCCGCCGCAACGGCACACGAACCTGGCGCCACTCAGCCTGAAGCCCAATTTGGTTGGGCACCTGCTTGCGAAGCGGCCAGAAAACTCGCGCGAAGTGAAGTGCGGCCCGGAGGCTCGGGAAATTCGCGACAACGCGCGAGGCCGACCCGGTCACCATCATGGCGTGACCCCCGTGTTCAATAACAAGATCTAGTTCAAGCGCGGGTGGGGGTAGTAGGGGGGGGTGCATCCTTGGTCCGAACCTTCATGGTTCCGTTCACGCGCCACATCGCGTGTTGCGCGGTGGGGGAAGCCGAACTGGGCACGGAAATCTCAAGGCCATGAAATTCATAGGTGATCTCAGCGCCGCGTCCGGTGAGTTTGTCGTAAAGGCCGATGGCAAGATCTGGCCAGGATTGAGTATCGGGCAAAGTTTGTGTCATAGCCTTTAAGATGCCGGGCGGCGATCACTCGATTGAGAAATATGGTGCCGGCGGTAGGACTCGAACCTACGACCTGCGGATTATGAGACCGCCGCTCTAACCACCTGAGCTACACCGGCTGGGGTGTTAAAGACGCAGAACCGCGCCTCCTTATCAGCGTACCCCGTTTGACAGTCCCTGCGCTAGTCCCCCAAAATCGAATGGTGGCGATTAGGGTGGCTGAGTTCTCCGGGGTCTCGAAGAGTTATCCTGTGTATCGCCGACCGGTGGACCGGCTGCGCGAGTTGCTCACCTTCAACCAGCTTCGCTACCACACGGACTTCTGGGCGCTACGCGACATCGATTTCCATATCGAGCGAGGCGAGACGTTCTGTGTCATTGGCGAGAATGGCGCCGGGAAGAGCACGCTGCTGCAGATTCTAGCCGGTATCCTGGCGCCCAGTTCAGGCCGCGTCAAGGTTGCCGGCAAGGTGGCGGCGCTGCTTGAACTAGGCTCCGGCTTCAATCCCGAATTCACGGGGCGCGACAATGTGTATCTCAACGCCGCGATTCTAGGACTCTCGCGCAAAGAGACAGACGCGCGCTTTGCCTCGATTGCCGAGTTCGCCGAAATCGGAGATTTTCTCAATCAGCCAGTGAAGACCTACTCAAGCGGCATGGCCGTGCGCCTGGCGTTCTCGGTGGCAATTCACGTCGATCCGGAAATCCTGCTCGTCGATGAAGCACTGGCGGTGGGCGATATCTATTTCCGGCAACGCTGCATGCGCAAGGTTCACGAGCTGCGCCAGCGCGGCGTCACGATCGTGTTCGTCTCGCACTCGATGGGCGATGTGAAAGCGATTGGCGACCGCACGCTGTGGCTTGAGCAGGGCCGCATGCGCGACATCGGATCCACCGATCAGGTGGTGACGCGCTATCTAGCCGCCATGGCCGACAAGGACACGGCGTATCTTGAGCTCAAGTCGCCCGCCGAAGCGCCGGAGGCAGGTACCGGCACATTCCTCACCGCCGCGCCGGAGGTAGTGACTTCGCTGCCGAACATCGATCATCGCCATGGAGACCGGCGCGCCGAAGTGATCGGTATCGCCGTCTACAGTCAACACGGCGAACCGCTGCAACTGCTGGAGCCGGACGCGCGCATCATCATCCGCGTTTCGGCGCGCGCCAACTCGCCCATCGCGCATCCCAACATCGGTTTCATGCTGCGCAACCACATGGGTATCGATTTTGCGGGCAGCAACACGCTGCGCGAAGGCCACGAGCTGCCGCCGATGGCTGCCGGAGACATCGTCACCACGGACTTCTATGTCGACCTCCCAACTTTGTATCCCTCGCACTTTTCCTTCTCCCCGGCCATCGCCGATGGCAACCTCACTCACTACAAAATGTGCGATTGGGTGGATAACGCGCTAACCTTGCAGATGAGCCACTCTGACGGTCAAGTCTACGGATATCTGCATCTGCCTTGCCGCGTAGAAGTGAATGCTCGCCTTCCCAAAACCATGCGTGGCGGCCAACCTGCCGCGCCCGCCACAGGAGTGCCTGCTTGGTAGAATTCACGGGCGAACGAGTGATCCCCGGTCAAGTCGATATCGATCTTTGGAACGAGCATCTGGCGCGATACCACTTCGCGCGGCGGCTGGCGCGCAATCGGCGTGTGCTGGATCTGGCGTGCGGCGCCGGTTACGGGGCTGCGGCACTGACGGGCTCGGCGGCGCACGTTACGGGCGTAGACGTTTCCCCTGAGGCGGTGGAATATGCGCGCGAGAACTATACTTTCGAGAACCTGACGTTCCTCCAAGGCGACGCCAGGCATGTCGATCTCCCGGATAGCTCATTCGATCTCATCACTGCTTTTGAGCTGATCGAGCATCTGGACGACTGGCGCGCTCTGCTGTCCGAGGCGCGGCGCCTGCTCGCGCACGCGGGGCAATTCATTGTCTCTACGCCGAATCGCCTCTACTACGCCGAGTCGCGCAAACAAGCTGGCCCCAACCCCTTTCACACGCATGAGTTCACGTACACCGAGTTCGAAGCGGCGCTGCGCGAATATTTTCCTCATGTCGCGCTCTTCGTCCAGAATCATACGGCGGGCGTCGTCTTCCAGCCCGTCAAACCGTCGTCCGGCGCCGATCTCAAGCTTGAGTCCGGCGAATCGGATCCTGAATCAGCCCACTTCTTTCTGGCCGTGTGCGCGGCCACTCCGCAGATGGGCGGCCCGGCGTTTATCTATCTGCCTACTTCGGCCAATGTGCTGCGGGAGCGAGAGCAGCATATCGGGCGGCTGGAAGGCGAGGTAGCGCAGAAGACGAAGTGGCTGAACGAATCGCTGGAGAAGCATCAGGCTCTGGTGACACTGCACGCCGGACAGAAGGAAGAACTTGAGTCGGCCAATCGTTGGGCGGAAACCACCAACGCCGAGCTGGCGCAGCGGACCGCGCGCGTGGCGCAACTTCAGGATGAACTCGCCGCCGCGCACACCGCCGCCAGCGAGATGGCCGCCGCCTACGAAGCCCGGCTCAAGGCGCTTGATGCGGAGTTGCTGGAGCAAACACGCTGGGCTGCGGAAGCCGAACAACGCTACGCGGCCGAACTCGCCTCCACCCATCAGGAGTTGGCCAAATGCGTTGCCCTGCTGGACATCGCCGAGAAGACCGTCGAGGAACGCACGCTATGGGCGCAGCGCGTTGAAGCGGAGAAAGAACTGATCCACGCCTCGCGGTGGCTCCGGTTGGGCCGCTCGCTGGGGCTCGGCCCGTCTGCGCACTAATGTTGCTGCGCTTTCTCACGACGCTGCCGCTGATCCTGATCTCGCCCTTGCTGGCGCTCGCGCCTTGGCTGGCGTTGCTGGGGACTGACTTAGCGTGGAAGCTGCTAGGCCGTCGCCGCACGCCGCCGGATCGCGCGCCCAGGACGCACGCTGCCAGTGTAGTGATCCCCAATTGGAACGGGCGCGATCTGCTGGAGAAGTACATTCCTTCGGTTGTCGCCGCGATGGCCGGACACCCGGACAACGAAATCATCGTGGTCGACAACGCCTCGGCGGATGATTCGGTCGCGTTCCTGGCCGCGCATTTCCCGCAGGTGCGCGTGATTCCGCTGCCCCGCAATCTAGGTTTTGGCGGCGGCTCTAACACGGGCTTCCAAAATGCCAAGAACGACATCGTCGTGCTGCTGAATTCCGACATGGAAGTGGAGCCCGATTTCCTGGCGCCGCTGCTCAACGGCTTCAGTCACCCGTCGGTCTTCGCCGTCTCCTGCCAGATCTTTTTCCGCGATCCGGCCAAGCACCGCGAGGAAACCGGCCTCACGCAAGGCTGGTGGGAGAACGGTGGTCTTCGCGTAACGCATCGGGCGGATCCCCAAGTAGATCGCGCCTTTCCATGCTTCTACCCGGGCGGCGGCTCCGGCGCCTATGACCGCGCGAAGTTTCTCGAGCTCGGCGGCTTCGATCACCTTTTCCGTCCGTTCTATGTTGAGGACACCGACCTGGGCATGATGGCGTGGAAGCGCGGCTGGCGCGTGCTCTATGAACCGCGGAGCCGGGTGTGGCATCAGCATCGAGCCACGATCGGCAAGAAGTTTTCGCGCCGCTTCATCGATTCCACGGTGCAGAAGAATTTCCTGCTCTTTGCGTGGAAGAACATCCATGAGCCCGGGCGGTTCACCGCGCATATCTTCTTCAACTGGGCGGGCGCGCTGCTGAGCGTTGCGCTGGGCGATTCAATGGAACGGCCCGGGTGTCTGGCGCTGTGGAAGGCGTTCCTGCAATTGCCTGGCGCGATTGGGGCGCGCTGGCGGGCACGGTCGCAGGCGGCGATCTCGGATACCGAAGCATTCCGCCGCCCGATGGCCGGATACTTTCGCGATCGTTTCCTGGCCGGCGCCGAGATGGTTCGCGCTGACAAGCTGCGTGTGCTATTCCTGTCACCCTATTTCATCTGTCCGCCGCACCACGGCGGCGCGGTGTTCATGATGCAGACGTGCCGGGAACTGGCCAAACTGGTGGACCTGTCATTGCTGGTGATGGTGGATAAGGAGAAGGAGATTCCGCCGCACGCCGAATTGGCCGCGCAGTGCCGGTCGGCGCACTTCTACTTGCGCCCACAGCAGACGGTCCACACCTTCGGCACACTGGAGCCGCACTCGGTCCACGAATTCCGCCAACGTGACGCCGAATGGCTGATCCAGCGTGAGATCTACCTGCGCCAGATCGACGTCGTGCAGTACGAGTATCTGCAACTGGCGCAATACCGCGGCGAGTATCGCCGCATCGCGCAGTTCCAGTTTGAGCACGACGTGTATTTCCAGTCCGTCTCGACGATCCTGCCGCAGATTCGTGGACTCTATGCACGCCTCGCCGCGCGGTATGAGTATCTGCGCTCGCTGCGGTATGAGCTTCGCACGCTGCCGCTTTTTGATGGTGTCCAATATTGCTCGAAGGTGAACGCGGAGTTCGTCTATGAGCATGCGCCGGCGTTGCGGCTGACGGGTCGCGATGATTTGCGCGCGGGGGTGACGGCGTCCGAGTACACGCCGGTTTTCAAAGGACGCAAGCCGTATTCGATGCTTTTCATCGGCACCTTCCGCCACGCGCCCAATATGGACGCGCTCTACTGGCTAATCAACCACGGCCTGCCGCGCATCCTGGCAGCCGAGCCGCGCACCAAGCTCACGGTGATTGGCGCAGATCCGCCGCCACGCTACTCGCTGCCCGACTTCGGCGACGCGCTCGATCTGCGCGGCTACGCCGACGACATCATGACGCCGCTGGCCGAACACGCGGTATTTGTCTGCCCGATTCTTTCGGGCTCAGGCATTCGCGTCAAGCTGATGGAGTCCTTCGCCTGCGGCATTCCGGTGGTGAGCACACGGATCGGCGCCGAGGGCCTCTCCGATCGCGACGGTGAGTTGTGCCGATTGGCCGATACGCCCGAGGCCTTCGCGCAAGCGGTGATCGATCTCTTCAGCAAGCCGGAGGAAGCCGAGGCGATGGCACGGCGGGCACGGCGGGAGATCGAGACGAATTGGGATATGCCGACGCGGACGGCGCGGCTGGTGGAGGCGTATCGGGCGACGCTGGAAGTCAAGCGCCGTCCGGGTTGATTGACTCGATCTCTATTCGCGGTTTCTCAGCGCAACCCTTGCGGCATTCCAGACCGATTTCTGGCTCAACATTCGCCACGGCTCACCACGCTGCACCTGGAGCGTCGTCATCGTGACGCCAGGGGAATACCAGGGGGCGGCCTGCGCATCACGCCGAACGTCTATACGACGCTGGAGGAGATCGACACGTTCGCCGAGGTGATGGAGAAGATCATTCGGCGGGGTTCGATTCCGGCGTAGTGGCCGCCGACCATATTGATTCGAAGTACGCATCTCGAGAGATCCGATGCCACGGCGATTCTTCGCTGTACGGCTGGCCAATCCAGTCTGGCTCCGCCAATAGCCGATCAATGGACCAGAGCCGCCCTTTATCTTCATCATCCAATGCGTACAGACCCTTGGAAACCAACTTGAGCTTCACCAGGAGCGGAAACAGGTGGCCCGACATGATGAGGTGCTCCCATGGTTTCCAGCCTCCCGATTCCTTTTTGTTTCCATGAATCGCGCCATTGCGTTCCTGATAAAACTCATACGCCCATGCGACATGAGGAGGCGAAACGGCAAGCTTCGTCTCGTGCTCAGGTTTATCACAAGGCCTCACCGGCCGCCCACCTTTTCTTAATGTTCCGACGGTGGTGGAGGAGGGATACGGTGCCATGAGCTTTTTCACTGCCTCCGCGATCGCGAACGCTGAATTCCCTTCCAACAACCGTTCGAATGCCGCGCCCATCAGAATTATCTCTTGCTCCGGATCCAACGATTGCTCATCGCGAGTGGCAAGCAGGAAGAACGACAGCGCACTCCTGATGGAGTTCTCGCTTGAGATTCCACCAAGGGCATCGAGAAAGGCCTGTTGAATCGTGAGATTGCTGGGGCACCTTGTCTGGGGCGGCCTTCGGAACTGCACAAGATCCGAGGTATAGCCGAGGTGGCGGCTCGGACCCAGCCTGGTCCTCAGTTGAAAGTTAAGTACATCGGTCAAGGCAACTCCGTATAACTCGAAGGCTGCGCTGTTCACGTAGTGGTCGTTGATTGAGAAATAGCTCTGGCACGCGAAAGCCGCCAGGTACAGGTGCCCGGCGGTGATGGCGAGATCCGGCAAGCTCACTTCCGGGGTCCACCAATCCTCGCCCAAAGTGACAAAAACGCCACCGTCGGCTCGGTCCGGGAAAAACTTGAGCAAGTCCTCCATCCGCGAGGCCAGCGGCTGGAGGAGCGGGTGCCACTGCCCGTGCAGAATGATAGGGCGGAAGGTTACGTCTCTCGTCTTGATCTCTCCGCTGAGAGAGAGCCAGGGCATCAGAGCCAGTCTCTGTACAGCCGACATGTTACTCCTTGTGTATCGAGGGTACCAGCATCCGACATCTTGACTCGCGTGCGGGACTCCCGTACCATTAGGTAGGGTGCAATTCGAGTGGGACGCAGCGAAAGCCCTTCGCAATCTCGCCCGTCACGGTGTAGATTTCGAAGACGCGATTTATGTGTTTCTCGATCCCTGCCGCTTTGAAATGGAGTGGTGTCGGAAATGGTGTTGGCGGTTGTCTTTACCGAGCGTCAGGAGGCTATACGAATCATCTCTGCGCGAAGGGCCGATCCAAATGAGCGAAAAACGTACTATCAGAGTCACCCTGGACATCACTAAGAAGCCAGCGCCGAAGGGCAAAACAAACTGGGCGCGCCTCCGTGCCATGACGGAGGCCGAGGCGCGAGTTGCTGCCCTCGCCGATGAGGACAACCAACCGCTCACGCCAGCCGAACTCGCCCGCCTGGAGCCCATCCCCGATATCCGCGCCATTCGCGAAGGTCTCGGGCTCTCACAACGCGACTTCGCCACGCGATTCCATCTTTCCCTGGCGACGGTCCGCGACTGGGAACAGGGCCGCTACCAGCCAGACCGCGCGGCTCGCACGCTACTTCGCTTGATCGCCCGGGAGCCGGCGCTGGTTGAACGGACCTTGCGTAGCGAGTGACGCCGGGCTGGGAGCGGTAGAGTCAAAGAAGAGCATCCATGATGAAAACCGGTCTTCTCCTCCTTGCAGCCACTTCGATTGCCCTCGCCGCCGACCACTATGAGTACCGCGTCCTGGCCACCACCAAGACGTCCACGATGGAGCGCGAGCTCAACGAAGCCGCCGAGGCCGGGTATGGCTTTTCGGCGGTGATGGGTGGCAACACCGCCACGGCTGGCTCCGAAGTAGTCGTCGTCATGACCAAGCTGGCGTCCGGCTCACCGCGCCGCTCCTACAAACTGCTGGCCACCAAACGCACGTCAACCATCCAAAAAGAGATGCAGGAGCTCGG
>JAYTKJ010000289.1:0-18495 GCA_043730365.1 Acidobacteriota bacterium
TTTGCCTTGCGCATCCCACAACGCAATGTCGATTCCGGAAAGCGCCGACTGTGTGAGTCCACCACGGCCGTAGAAGATCGACGCACGATACAGTTGCTCCTGGATCAACTCGCCTTCAAACACGGAGCGGCCGACGACCAGATCCCGCATCTGTTCATCAATCACCGCCGACACCGCCGAGCCCTTGGCTCCACCCACGAAACCGTAGCCGCGCGTGCCGTTTTCCAGTTCGATTTCGATGACCGCTGCCGACATCGTGCGAAACCAAGACGAGCGGCGCTCCCAATACTGGGGGTAGATCGACATGGGATTGGCGATCACAGACTCTGTGAGCCAGGACGGCGCCATGCGGGCGACGTGACAGTGGAGGGCGCGGATCTTCATCGTTCTATTTGTAGCGGCAGCGGGCGGGGTCCGCCTTGACGAAATAGCCTTTGTAGTTCTTGGCTTTCTTATCCATGCAGCCGGTTAGGTCCAGGAGTTCCACCTTCCGGAATTCGATGGGGTGGCTTTCGCTCTGCAGCGAGATGGAGCCGGACTCCAGCAGCATCCCGTCGCGCTTCACGGCCGGATCATGACCACTCACGCTGCCGCCGCCGATCTGCGGTTGTTCATACTCCAGGACCTTTTCGCCGTTGATGCGATGAATGATGCGCTCGCTGCCGAGCACGGTGGCTTCAACGCGCACCCACTGCTCGCCATGATAGGTTTGCGAAGCGGCCTGCACACAATGCGCGGTGATGAGTTTGCCGCCCATCACGACGTTCGTGCCTGGCGTGCAGAGGTTGGCGTTGGTGCGAGCATCCTTGCCGTTGCCGCCGAGTAGCTGCACTTCAATAGAGATCGGGAAATCCTGATCCTTGCCCATACTCTGGGCGGTTTGGCCGTGGACCATGATGCCGCTGTTGCGTAAAGCCCAGCCCGGGCCGCCGGTGGACTGCTCACCAACGAAGCGATACTCGACGGCGATGGTGTAGTAGGAGTACGAGTCGCGCCAGAATAGATGGCCGAAGCGCTCTTTGAACTCCGGGTACGCCGTGTAGTCGACAGCCAGTTTTCCATCGCGCACGATGAAGGTGTTGCCGAAGTTCTCGCCCGCTGCGTAGCCACGGATTTTGGGAGTCCAACCGGTCAGGTCCCGGCCATTGAAGAGTTGAATCCAATCTTTCGGCTGCTGGGCAAAGGCCGAGACGGCAAAGAGCACGAGAGCGAGAAGACAGCGAGTCATTTTTTAGCGAGATCCTGTTGGCGTTTCACCAACTGGCCAGCATTGTGTTCGAAGCGCAGCAACATAGAGGGCTGGTCTGCCTCGGCGAAGAAAGCAGTGACCGGGCCGAACAGTTTGGTCACTTCCTCAGCATTGCAAGTAGGCAGGTAGGAGCGCAACACGCGCGGATCGTAGTAGCGGAACAGCAGGGCCTTGCCATCGGGATCGTAGACGGTGAGGTAGCGGCGAAAGTGTTGGCGCAAATCGCGGATGCCGGCTTCGGACGTGACAAAGATACCCCAGTGCTTCCCCCAACTCTTTTCGAGCACCATTTGTGTGAAGGGTGAGTCTAGCTCGAGGCGCACCAGATAGGGCGCCACCTCCGCCATGTCGTCGGTGAGCTCACCAAGGTAGAGGCACTCGTACTCGGGCTTCATCTTGAACAGAGCTTCGCGCAGTTGAGGGATGGAAGCGCCATCCAATATGGCGTAGGTATTCGCGCTCTCGGTAAAGATCTCGCTGATTAGTTCATCCACCATCTAGGGGCTTTCGGTCAAAACTTTGATGCCGGCCGCACGGGCCGACGTTCTTACTGCGGTCAAGTATCGCAGAAAGGCGCCCCGGATTGGGCAGCGGCCCGGAGCGCGGCGGCCTGGGGGGAGTAGGCGCGCGACGGAACCGGTGGCCCCTGGGCGGGCAAGGTTGATGCCGCGCCGGGGTCGGTGTCAATGGGTTCTTCCGGATCTTTGGGGCTCGGCGCCTTGATCCCGCCGCCCGCGCCAGCAGCGCCGCCACTGTTAATCAACACCATCGTGCCCTGGATCTGAACGCCGGCGGGATTGATGCTGATGAAATTGCCGCCCACCTTGAGCGTCATGCTGACGCCAGCCTCCATCACGACGGTCATGCCGCCTTTGATGTGAAGCGCCATGCCGGCGCCGATGCCGATATTCATGCCTGCCTTGTGATGCAAGTCCATGTCGGCCGATGACAGGTAGTTCCCGGTGACCTTGTGATGCTCGTCGCCCTTGACCTGGATACTGGCATCGCCCTTGATGAGCTCCAGGTGATCCATGCCAACAATCTGGTGATTCTTTTCAGACACCAGCCGGAACTTGTCTTTCTTAATGCGGGTGTGAAGGTTCCGCTCGGCGTGCGTGTAAATGTGCTCGTCGCCCTTCTTGTCCTCGAAGCGGAACTCATTGAACCCACCGCCCCCCTTGGAGCTGTTTGACTTGATGGTGGACATCGTCGAGTTGTCGGGCAGCGTGTAGGGCGGCATTTCCGAGGCGTTGTAGACGCCGCCCATAACGATGGGCTGGTCCGGGTCTCCCTCAAGAAAGTTGACCACCACTTCCTGGCCGATGCGCGGAATGAATATCGCGCCCCATTTCTTGCCGGCCGGCAATTGACCGACCCGGAACCAGGCTGAACTCTTGTCGTCGAATTGGCCCACGCGATCCCAGAAAAATTGCACCTTGACGCGGCCGAACTTGTCTACAAAGATTTCTTCTCCGGGCGGGCCGACAACTACGGCGGTCTGTGGGCCCTGGACCACGGGCTTAGGCGTGGAGCGGGCGGGCACATACGGCGTGCTCCAGGGGATACAGCGGAAGGTATTGCGGTAGGGAATTGGCGAGTCTTCGCCGGTGCGGTAGCCGGGAGACTGGACGCCGTGATGGTGGACACCGATCAGCGTGTAGTCTCCGTTGTACTCCGGTTTGAAGTGTTCATCCAAAGTGAAACGGTAGCCAGAGATCAGGCTCCGAGCGCCGGACTCACCGGAGAAGACCCTGGTCTCGGTCTCCTCGCTTTGCATCCGCCGTTTGACGGCGGCCTCGCCTTCGGGTTGGATTTGACCAATCCGCTTCTCCGGCTCCATGTAGAGCTGAGCAAACTCGCCTGGGTAGTCGTAGATCTCGAGCTTGTCGTTCCCGCCGATGGGATTGGCCGTGGGCTCGGAAACATGAAACATGTTGCCGGGGTTCTGGAAATTGTGATCGCGCATCGAGAAGAGACCCGGCCGCAGTTCCTGCGCGGCTTCCCAACCGGAGACGATCAATTCGCGATGATCATCAGCGCCCAAGCCCGAGCGGTAGGCCAAATTCGAGCCGTTGGGACAAGGCGCATTGACTGACGGCTTGTCACCGAAGACCAGCGTCTCGCCGTCCTCGCCCTGCTTGAAGAAGTAGAAGATCCCTTCCTGCTCGAACAACCGGGAAAGGAAATTGAAGTCTGACTCACGATACTGAACACAGTAGTCCCAAGGTTCATGCCTGCCAGCGGTGTTGTTTTCAAACTTGACGCTAAATTCACCCAAAATGGTCTCGGCGATCTCGGGGATGCTCTTACCTTGAAAGATGCGGCAATTGGTGACCTGAGAAAGACGCCAGAAGAAGGGAACCAGTTCCAGGTGGAAGTGATGGAACTCGTCGTCTTTGCCAGTGAAGGCAAACCTACGGACGATGCCGTGAAAGAAGCGGAACTTGTCGTCCTTGGCCCAAAGGCGGATGAAGACGCGTTGCCCGATCAGAGCGTCGGCCTTCACGCTGGGGGCGTCGACCGTTTCGGCCCAAGCCCACACGTCTACGGTGTAGAGGCCGGAGATGCGTTCGGTGCAGGAGAAGGAGCGGGCGAGCAGGATATCCGGGCCTAAGGGAGTGGCCAGTTCCAACAGCCGCCCGCCTTGCGTGTATTTGCCCATGGTCGAAGACAGCCCCTCCGCAGGCTACAGTCGATTACTTTATCAGTTTGGCCGTCGCCGGTTCGCGGCGACGGCCAAGGCCTCACATTGAATACGCGCCATTTCGGGCGCCGGAGGCTCATGGGCGCGCCGTAGCATTGGCCTAACGTCGGCAAGAGTACACTGTTCCCTATGGCCTCACCCGCACCTGCAAAATCCGCTTCGTTCTCGGCTTCCGACAAAGAGGAGCTGGTCTACCTGCTACACCGTGCCGCCGAGATCGAGCATGTCTTGCTCAATGCCTACCTTTACGCGGCGACCTCTATCAAGAGCACTCCCCAGGAGTTTGCCGACCCGCATCAGCCCAACCCACGACGGGCCATCCAGTTTGAAAAAGCCCGCCGCTGGAAGCAGACCCTGACGCAGGTGGCGCGTCAGGAGATGATGCACCTGCACTTCGTGCAATTGATGCTACGCACCCTGGGGGAAGCTCCCTATTTTGGATTGCCGCAGCGAAGCGAGGCGGGAGGGTGGGTGATCGAACACTGGGAGGATCAGGCCGCCGGAGTTAGCCGTAATTCGGTGGACGTAGATTTGGCGAAGGCCTCGGCCGACGCGATCATGCGATTTGCGGCATATGAGTGCGGCGACGAGGTGCAGGACGAGGGCCTGCGGTCCGAGGCATGGCAGAACCGGTTCGAGAAGTTGCTGGCCTTCGAACAGGAACTCGGGCTCGAACAGACGCTCTACCGGATGCCCGAGGGAGAAGCGCGCCAGGCTCTCATGCAGCGGCTGCGCGACTTGTATGGGGGGGCAGCCTTCACTCCAGACAGCGCCGCGCCCACTACCGAGACGGGCGCACCGGTGCCGCCATCCACGCCGGGTGACGTCTTCCAGTCGATCGGAGACCTGTACCGGCTGCGGATTCTGCCGTTGTTTGAAAAGGCCTTCGCGGCCGACAAAGTGACGCATTCCAACCAAGTTCTACAGAATATTCTGCAAGGGATCCAGACGAGCGACCACGACGTGATTCCGTTCTCGCCCCAGCCGGTGCTGCGCAACTCGGTGCTGAACATGTATGCTCCGATGGCCAGTTCCGCGCAGGTGGGGATGATCATCAACGAAATCGCCGAGGAAGGCGAAGGCGCAAAGGACTTCCGGGAACGTACGGACGCCATGCTCAAGGCGCTAGCAAGCCCGGACGCCGTCAGGAATTACGCCGGGATGCAGTTGCGCGAAAACCGGTTGGCCATAAAGGAACTGTGGTTTGCCCCTACCGAGAAAATTCGCAACTCCCACCTCTATCTATTCGCGTTGACTGCCAAGAGTATGGAACAGGAGGCGAGGCTTTCGGGACAGGCTGGCGCTTTTGCGGCAGCCCGGGAGCCACTCTCAATTGACGGCAGCCCGGAATTGGCGAGCTTCAACCGGGACCTGGCGGCGCATTTCAATGCTTGTTACCTGGCCGTATACACCTGGCTCGCCAGACTGTACCTCCATCAGGGCCACATAGTCAACGACGGCCGGCGGATCGCAGTGTCGATGTTGACCGCCTGGCCACTCATGTCGACCGCGATCCGGCCTCTCATGGAGTTGCTCTCCTTCTTTCCTGTCGATCCACGATCGCTGTTCTGGGTGGACAACGAACCGGGCGCCACGTTGACCCCGGAGGCTCGACAACTGGCCACCACCCTGCGCGAATTGACGGGCAACATAGAGATCGATGAGCCGAAGATCGACGAGCAAGTGATCCAGATCTTCTGTGCGTGCGCCGGTTGGGCGGCTTCACAGGAAGCGGCGCTCAGCAGACTTTCGTTTGCCGCGCCCCACCTCAAGCAGATGATTCTCACAAGGCTCTCGCTGCTGAGCGACCTGAAGGAAGTCAAGCAACAGCTTCCGTTCCGGATCCAGGGCGGCTATTCCGAGATCCTACCTGGGCCTTCTTTTCTGGCCAGAACGGGCAACGCCAAGGGCTACGAGGAAGACGCCAAGTCCGTTCCGACCCTGTTCCAGAAGGGGCTGGTTTTGCGTTTCCGCTTTGCCGGTTGGGCGCTGATGCCGATGGCGACCGACCCGGACCCGCCCACGGACGAAGCCGGATGCACCGGCACCTTCATGCTGCATGCGGCCGATCAGCGCGTGTTTGACCGGGCGATGCGTTGGCAGTCTATGCCGGGAGAAAACAATATTCTCCGCGAGCCGAGAAGCAAGCTGCCGGAGATCGGCGTCAATGGGGTGGAAGTCGCACTGATGGCCTCGGCCAACGGAGTGACCGCGGGCTACGCGGCCATTCCGGTGTCACAGACGATCACCGGAATCCAAAGCAACAGGGCTCAGAAACTAGCCGTCAGCGGATTGAGCGAGGTGGCGACGATTCCGGGCAGCGGCATCCTCGGCGGCGGACGTAAGCTGCGGTTTAACCTGGAGGACAAAAGCGGGCTCCATCCACATTTGGTGGGTCAGAATCATGTAGTTTGGCATGACGGCGAACCCTTGGACCCATTTGTCCTGGGCGTGCATGCCGACCCGGAGCAGGCGGACGGTGAGCCGCGCCTGGTGCTGCGGCGGGAAGTGTTCGGCGAGGGCAAACGACTCCTGGACATGACGCCGCTGGAGCGCATCTACTCGGCGCGCTGGCCCATTTCCAGGCAGATCAACAGCAGCGGTTCAATCCCGGCCTGGGCGTTGCCCAAGGAAGCCGCGGTGGGACTGGACGATGAAAAGTTTCCCTCCTATCTGGCGGCCCGAGCCGCCTTGCTCCAAAGCGAACTGACCGGCAGCCTAAATGCTTTGGAGAAATCGCAAGGCGCCACGGATGAGGCGGTTTCTTTGGCAGAGCGATTGCGGTTAGTGGCCACGCCGACGGCCGCCACGGTGGTCTGGCTGGGTGCCAGCCTCAACTACGGGCACACGCTGAGCGGGGCCTGGGCTACGGGCGATGGGCTGGGTGAAGTACTCAAGGCAGTGGAGGCCAAGACCGGCCTGAAGCTTCAGCTTGCCCCGCCGCCGGACGGCGACAGCCGGGCATCCATGAACTCGCGCTGGCTGGCGGGGTACTCACTGGCGGCGATGGATACCGATGCCTTGTCACATCTGGCTTACGGCGAATTGTACGTGCCGGTGGTCGCCGCGGCGGCTGGCCCGTTCCGCTTTGCCAAGCAGTGGAAGCTGCCGACCTGCATGTCTGGCGCGCTGGCCGAGTATGCGTGTCATTTTGAGCGGCCATTCTGGGGAGACTATAGGGCGGTGAACGGAACCAGCCGTATGGTGACGGTGAACACGCAGGCAGTGACGGAGACGCTGCGCCAGCCGGCGGCTACGACAGGTTATCAATATGACGTCAGCGGCTTGGCGGGAGTTTATGCGTGCGAAGGCATGTTCTCCCTGTCGGTC
Source organism: Acidobacteriota bacterium (assembly GCA_043730365.1). GTDB lineage: Bacteria > Acidobacteriota > Terriglobia > Bryobacterales > Bryobacteraceae > VFZP01. The sequence goes on from JAYTKJ010000289.1 coordinate 7,284, forward strand.
TCCGGTGAACAAGCCGAGCTCAGGTGGTCTATCACGGCGGAGATCGACCAAGATAGCGTCGCCAATCAGGTGGCAACGATCAGCGGGATCTGGGCTGAGCAGATGGGCGTGCGCCTCAAGGCATTTTTTCAGCCGGCCTCGCAGGTGGTTTAACGAATGTGGCAGAGCCACAGAAAAAGAGTTGCTTTTGTCAATTTACAGAACTACAATTCCTTATCCTCAGGCAAACAGCCTGAATCGAAGAAGGAGAATCAAACGATCATGCAAATCGTAAGTGTTGAAGGAAGCGTCCCGCTTCCGCTGCAAATGAGTTGGTCCCCGAGCGGCAGCAAGGGCAAGGCGAAGCCCGCCGCCAAGACGGCCGCTGCGGCCAAGAAAGCCGCTCCGGCCAAGAAAGCCGCTCCGGCCAAGAAGAAGAAGTAGAGCAGTCCAAGTGACGTCTGGGCCGGATCCGGAGAGACCGACGAGGTTTCGCGGAGTGCCGGCCCTCAATTTTTGGAGACGGCTTGAGCAAAACCAGTTTGCTGATTCAGAAGGCCGAGCGAAGGATGGCCGGGGGATGTCCGGAAGAAGCCGTAGGGCTTATGGAGACCGCGCTCAAGCTGGCCCCTCGTTCCGGGCGCGCCCTGATTAGCCTGGGAGAGGCCCGAATGGCGCTGGGTCACCTTGAGCAGGGGATTGAGGCTTGGCGGGCGGCCTTGCTTGTTCGGCCGAACGACACGTATCTGCTGTCCGTGTTGGCCCACGCCTTGCTCGCGCTCGCCCGCGTGCCTGAAGCGATCGCCCTCTTGCGGCACGCACTCCGGCTGGGGCCAGACGCTTGCATTCACAGCCAGCTTCTGTACGCATTGGATCATGAGGCAATCGACCGGATGGCGATCGCCCGCGAACATGTGCGTTGGGGGCAGCGGCATGCACCCAAGCGAGCGGCGGCTCGACTCTTTCCCAACGGGCGGGGATTGGGCCGGCGGCTGCGTATCGGCTATGTTTCCGGGGACTTTCGGCAGCGGGCCCCAGCTTGTTTTTTCGAGCCACTGCTCCACGAACATGACCGGCGGGAATTCGAGATCACCTGCTATGACAATGGCGACACCCAGGACGACGCGCACCTGCGCATGAAGGCATCGGCGTGCCGCTGGCGGCAAGTGTCCGGATTGACAGACCCTCAGTTGCGCGGCATGATCCGGTGCGATGGGATCGACATTCTGGTGGACCTAGGGGGCCACACCGGCACGAGCAGGTTGGGAGTTTTCGCCCTGAAAGCGGCCCCGGTACAAGTAACCTATCTCGGCTATCCGAACACCACGGGGATTGAGCAAATGGACTACCGTTTGACCGACCGGGTTGCCGACCCGCCGGGAATGACGACCGCATTGCACACCGAGCGACTGCTCCGCCTGCCCAGATGTTTTATCGCTTATCGCCCGCCGGACGCGGAGGCTCCTCTCGCGGCTGCGCCTTTTCCGGCCGACGGGAGATTCGTGTTTGGGTCATTCTGCCGGCCCTGCAAATTGAGTGGCCCCACGGTAAAGGCCTGGTCGGCCATTCTGCGGCGCACGCCGGATTCGCGGCTCCTGTTACACCATCAGGCGATCAAACCCTACGCAGAAATAGCGGCGCGGTTTATCGAGCGGGAAATCCGCGGGCAATTCGCCACCCTCGGCGTAGACGGCAGGCGTGTTGATTTTGTGGGCAAGCTCGACCTGCGCCGGCACTTCGAGCTGTACAACCGGGTAGACCTTTGCCTGGACCCCTTCCCCTACAACGGCACCACGGCCCTGTGCGAAGGACTCTGGATGGGCGTGCCGGCCGTGGCGCTGGCGGGCAACACCCACGTCTCTCGCGTGGCGGCCAGTCTTCTGCAGGCGGTAGGCCTCAACGATTTCGTGTGCGGCACGGAGGAGGAATATATCGCCAAGGCCGTGAAGATGAGCGAGCATCCAGAGCGGCTGAGCCGCCTTCGCGCCGGCATGCGTGAGCGTTTGTCAAAGTCGGCGTTGATGGATGGAGCCGGACTGGCACGGGCGATAGAGCACCAGTATCGCCTGATCTGGCGGCGTTATTGCCGCAGCAACGCGGACAGCGCATGAAGTGGTGTATGTTAAGGATTCCCTCGCCGCGACCCTATGCTGCCTCCAGGAACGAAACTTGGCCCGTACGAAATTCTGGCGTTAATCGGCGTGGGTGGGATGGGCGAAGTCTACCGGGCGCGCGACGGGCGACTGCAGCGGGACGTAGCCGTGAAGGTGTTGCCCGCCGCACTGGTTAGCGATCCGGCCCGGCGCCAGCGGTTCGCCAAAGAAGCGCAAGCGGCCAGCGCCCTGAATCATCCGCACGTGGTTTCCGTTTTCGACGTGAACCTGAGCGGTGAATTCCCCTACATCGTCTACGAACTGGTGGAAGGAGCGACGCTGCGGCATTCGCTGGGCAAGCCGATGCCGCCCAAGCGCATCCTTGAGTTGGCCGTGCAGATTGCCGACGGCCTGGCGGCCGCCCATCAGTTGGGTATGATGCACCGCGATCTCAAGCCCGAGAACATAATCCTGACACGGGACGGGCGAGCCAAGATTCTGGATTTCGGACTGGCCAAACTGGACCGGAGCATGGAGCCCAGTGGTCAGGACGCGCAGACCGTGACGGTGCTGACTGTGGAAGGCAACCTCGTGGGCACGGTGCAGTACATGAGCCCGGAACAGGCGGCCGGGCGGCCCGCCGACCGGAGAGCCGATGTCTTCTCGTTCGGTCTGATCCTGTATGAAATGGCAGTGGGCCAACGGCCATTTGACCGCAAGTCGGCCGTAGAGACGCTGTCGGCGGTGATCAACGACGACGCGCCACCGATCGAGGGAAACCTGCCGCTGCCGCTGCGGCTGACGATCGGCCGATGCCTGCAAAAGGAGCCGGACCAGCGCTATGAGTCGACCCGGGATTTGCTGGCCGATCTCCGCTCGCAGCGCGACTACGGCGCCTCGGTCACGCAGTCGCAATCGGGTCTCACCGCCACGTCGCAGGGCACCGTCCAGGCGCCAACCCCACGCCGGCCGCTTCCCTGGGGAAAGATCTTCATCGCGACAGCGGCGCTGTTGGCTGGCGTCTTGGGCGGCCTGTCGATGGAGCCGGCGGGAACAACGCCGGGCATTGCCGCCAACCAATTCCTGCCCCTGGCCACCTCGGCCGCCCGCGAGGAGTGGCCGGTATGGTCTCCGGACGGCAAAACCATTGCCTATCAGGCAGTGGTGAGCGGCGCGATGCAGATCTTCACGCGCGGTAACTCCGGCTCGAGCGCGCCATTGCAAGTGACGCGGAGCTCCAAGCCCTGCCATTCGCCGCAATGGTCCGCCGACGGACGGCGGATCTTCTTCCTGAGCGAGCGCTCCGTCCACGTTGTGGGAGCGGCCGGAGGGGAGCCGGAGCTGATTCTCCGTGAAGCCGATGCCATGGCTTTGACACCGGATGGCGAATCGATGGCGATCGTACGGCGAACTGCCAGTCCGAATGTTCTCTCGCTGCTGTTAAGTTCGCCCCCGGGAGCCGAACCCGTGAAGTATCGGCCGGCGCCCTTTGAGGGCCCCGATTTCAACTCGGCGTTGCTGACCTTCTCACCGGACGGAAAACAGTTGCTGCTTTATGTCAGCATCGTCGCCATGGGCCGCCCGTCAGAATTCTGGCTGCTGCCGGTACCACCGAAAGGCTCGGGCTCTCCGCGGCGGGTGCTCGAAAGCCTGGCCGATTCATTCCCCGTGCGCGGCGCCAGTTGGATTCCCGGTGGCTGGCGAGTGGTGGTGGCCCACACGCTGCGGCCTGATGTGTATCGTTCCCATCTCTCCATTGCCGATCTGAAAACGGGCCGGGTGGAACCGCTGCTGACCGGCATCGGCAGCGAGGGGTCGCCCAGCGTGTCGCGCGACGGCAAGCATCTCGCCTACATGGCCTTGGATCTGGACACGCGCATTGTGCAGATTCCGTTGGACGGGTCGGCTGTCACGGACCTGGTCTCAACCAGCCGTTCCGAACATGGGGCCAACTGGTCCGCGCAAACTCGGGAGTTCGCCTACGTCACCGATCAGACTGGTGAGGACGAGGTTTGGATTGCCGATCCCGAGCGTGGCCGCGATCGGCCGATCGTCACACAAAAGAGCTTCGACAAAGAGGAAATGCCACTAATCGATTCGCCGGCATTTTCTCCTAGTGGCGACCGCATTGCCTTCTCGCGCGCGGCACGGATTTGGATCGCTCCGGTGAGCGGCGGGGCACCCGTGCGGCTCACGCCGTTGCAGCGCATGCAACTGGCCCCCACCTGGTCTCCCGATGGGAACTGGATCGCGTTCTATTCGCGAGGCGACCGGGATGGCGTGATGAAGGCGCGCGTGGGCGGCGGCGGCGACCCGATCCTCGTCTACCAGACCGATGCGAGGCAATGCCCGTTCTGCACGCCGGATTGGTCTCCGCGCGGCGACTGGATCGCTTTCTACACCAACCAGGGAACTGCTTTGCTATCGCCGGAACCCGGCAGACCATCGCGCGTGATACGGACGCCGCCACTCCAGGCTACTGGATGGTCTCGAGACGGCGGCACGTTGTATGGGGTGGCCGGAGAAAATGGCAAGCAGCGGATTGTCGCCATCGAAATTGCGAGCGGGCGCGAGCACGTGGTCAGCGAAATCCCCTCCGGCGTCAGGCTCGGCACGCTCTGGTCCCCCGGTCTCCGGCTCAGCGTGTCAGCCGACGGGAAATCATTGGCCACCACAGCCATGCGGTACGATGGCGACATTTGGACGGTGAGGGATTTCGACCCTGGCGTGTCCTGGATGGTGAGACTCGGGTTGCGATAGGAGCATGATCGTCCTGGTCAATGGTATGGTCCGCAGCGGGTCCACGTGGTCATACAACGTGGTGCTCGAGTTGCTGCGGCGCGCGTTGCCGGATGAGCCTCTTCATGCGGGTTCCAATGAGAATCTAGCCGCCTTTCTGGCCGATTCGCCTCACGAGGCACAGCATCTGGTGGTGAAAAGCCATCGCTTGAATCCGGTAGGGCGGGCGATGGCGCGAACAGGCGCCGCGAAATTGGTTTTCACGGTGCGAGACCCTTGGGACGCTACCGCTTCCTCCATGCGGGCCTTCGGCCACAGCTTCGGCCAAGCCTTGTGGCAGGTCTCAATGGGGCTCGAGGGCCTCACGCTTCACTACCAGCAAGACAACGCATTGGTGGTCCCGTACCCGGACATTACCGAAAGACCGGTGGCGGTGATCCAACGGGTGGGCAAGTTTCTGCTGGGCAAGCAACATGACCCTAAGATCGTGACCGCCGTGGCGAAAGAGACCAGCTTCGAGCAAATGCGGGAGAAGGTGGCGGCCATCAATCGCATGAACAAGCGCCGGCTGGTGCATGCCAGGGCCGACATGTACTACGATGCCCAGACCATGCTGTACCGAAATCACATTTCCGACGGGTCCAGCGGGTATGGCTGCGCTTACCTGACGCGGCGGCAAGTGGATGCTGTGGCCAAGGCTGTGGCCAAGTACAAGTTGGAAGACACCTTGGATAAGTGCCTTTCGGCGCGAGGCAAGAAGGATTGAATCGACCTATCTTCTCCAGTTGGTCAACTGCTGGAAGCTGCCGGCGGCTGACCGCCTAATGGCCGTGGGTTTAGGCTTGGCGGATGAATTGAAGCTACTAAATCCGCCATTAGGGCCGAAGAGACCATTGAAGAAGATGAATCTGCCCATCACCATTCGCGAGCGGCTAGAGCGCTGCACCAGCCTGCCATCGTTGCCGTCGGTCGCTCTCCGCATCCTCGAACTGTGCCAGCAGGACCAGTTGGATCTGAACCAGATCACCAAAGTGATATCCAACGATCCGGCCCTGTCGGCCAAACTTTTGAAAACGGCGAACTCGCCGATCTTTACACTCCGCCGCGAGGTGACAACCATTAGCTACGCCGTGAGCATACTGGGGCTCAGCGCCATCCGGACTCTGGTTTTGTCGTTTAGCTTGGCGGCGAATTGCCAGACGGGCAATCACCGGCGACTACGGGATTTTTGGCGGCGGTCGCTCTTGTCGGCGTTGGCAGCGCGCGAACTGTGCCAGGGGCAGCACGTTGGGATGCAGGAAGAAGCGTTCCTCGGCGCTCTTTTGCAGGACATAGGGATGCTGGCGTTGGCACAGTCCCTTGGGGCGCAGTACACCAAAGTGCTGGAGGCGGCGGCCGGCAACCACGACAAACTGATTGAACTCGAACGTCAGGCGTTCGGCGGAGACCATTCTGAAGTCGGCGGGTGGCTGCTGTCGCGGTGGCGGGTGCCCGCCCTGCTGGCCCAGGTGGTTGGGGCCAGTCATACCGAACCCTCGCTGTGTGAGCAAGCCGGGGAGGCCGGACCCGAGCGAGCTCTCAAGCAGATTGTCGCCCTGTCCGGCCGCTTCGCCGATCAATGGGCGGGTGTGCCGGCCGAGGCGCCGGCCTGTCTGTTTGAAGCCGCCAATCGATCCAGGTCGGCCGGCCTGCCGGTGGACATTGATGCCGTTAACGCGCAACTTGTTCAACAGGCGCCGGTGCTGGCTCCGTTGTTCAACGTGCAGCTTGATGCTACGGGCATGGCTTCGGCGCTCGAGCAGGCGCAAGAGGTTCTCATGGCGCTCAGTCTGCGGGCCTCTCAGGAACTCACCGACATACACCAAGCCCTGGCGCGTCTAGAGTCCCGCACTGCCACCTTGCTGGTGGAGGCGCAACGGGACCAACTGACGGCAGTCGCCAACCGTGGCTACACGTCCTCGTACCTTGAAGAGGTATTTCGGGCCGCGTGTGAGTCCAACAAGCTGGTGGGCATAATCTTCGCCGACGTGGATCACTTTAAGCAAGTCAACGACACGCATGGCCACGTGGCCGGCGACAGCGTCTTGCGGTCAGTGGCAGAGACGATGGTTCGCAGTGTCCGTGGCGGCGATTTCGTCGGCCGATGGGGCGGCGAAGAATTCGTGGTCATCATGCGTGCCGAAAGTGTGAATGACCTGGCCGCGGTGGCCGAGCGAATCCGATCTAACGTTGAGCAGACTCCTCACTCGGTTGGCAAGGGTCTAGCGAACATCACTGTTTCGCTTGGTTGCGCGTTGCTTGAGAGAACCCGGCATCTGCGTTCGGCTGACCTGCTGGAGGAGGCGGACCGGGCTCTCTACCAAGCCAAACGGAGCGGCCGCAACCAATTCCGCCTCAGCAATGCGGCCTGAGCGGGCTTCGTCTTGGGTGATCGCGCCCACGCGTAACCCTCCACCGGCCCGCGCAACCGAAGAGGGCAAAGCGCGCGCCGCCCTCAACTCTCGCAAGCGCGGCCTCTCTGCCGCCCACCTCGTCGTCTCCGACGCGGACCACGAAGCGTTTGACTCCATTTTTAACGCACGCCCTTTGACACTTTCCTTGATGCCAATTGGAACATTCGCCGCTGCCGATCCTTTGTGCGGAGCTGTTCGAGGACGCTACCCAAAACGAAACCAGACGCCGCCAACTCGACCCCAGCTTTAATTGCGCGCTCAAGGAGTTACGCGCTCTGCAAGCCGCCCGCGAGTCCCGCCGCCCTCTTGCCGCCGCTGCCTCTGAGCGCCGACAGCAATCGCCTCGATTCCGCCGCACTCGGACGCTCGCTCGACAAGGCTTGGCGCACTGGCACCCGGCGAAGTCGGGAGTAGGTCAGGCTGTCGAGTTACGGAACCGCGCCAGAATCTCTTCAGAAGTGACTCGACCCCACGTCTCGTTCACCTGTAAGCTAAGCCATTGCCCCACCGCCGGTCCGGTGCTCACGCGAGCCCGATCGAGCCGCGCTTGGAATGCCGCCAGGTCTCCGCCGGTCACGCGCAGACGGAGAATGTTAGTCCCGTTCGGCACCCGCGCGATTTCAAACCGCGAGTCCTTCTGCAGCGCCTCCATGACGGCCTCCGAGGTCTCGACCGCCTTGCGATACCGCCCCTCAAATCCCTCGAGGTGGTGCAGCGTAACAGCGGCGAAGGGCCACCCATGTGGCAAACCGCCCCCGAACATGCGTCGCGTGTGATACAACCCCTCGATCAAGCTCTTCGAGCCCGCCAGAATCGCTCCGCTCGGCGCGTTGAAATACTTGTAGGCCGACACATAAACGGTGTCAAACAGCGCCGTGTACTCAGCCAGCGGGCGGCGCGTGTAACCTTGTTCGAGAAACAGCCGCGCCCCATCGAGATGCATGCCCACCTGATGAGCGCGCGCCCATCCGGAAATCCGCTTCATCTCGTCGAAGTCAAATCGCTCGCCAGTCTGCCGCCGTACGGGGCTTTCAATTTGAATCGCACCCACCGGCGTCAGCACGCGGCCGGTTTCGGAATCCGACGCCGCGCGCTCTACGTCGGCAAGAGTGAATGTGGCTTTGCCCGGCGCCAGCGGAATCATCGTGAGGCCGCTCAGCGTCTGGCAGCAATCGCCGCAGTCTTTATAGAGATGGCTCTCGGCCTGCACGAGTACCCGCCTCCGCACGCCTGCCAGCGTGCGCACGGCAATCTGATTGGCCAGCGTGCCCGTCGCCATCCATATGGCGGATTCCTTCCCGAGGATGCCGGCCATGCGCTTTTCCAGCTCCTCCACCGAACCGCCCAGCGAGTAATTGTCCGGCTTCGCCTTGCCCTCTTCGGCCAGTTGTCCCAGCAGTTGCGCGTACTCGGCCGGCCTGTAGGCAACGCCGTCGCCCATGGCCAGCACGCGGGTCGGGCCAGAGGCGCCGGCGGCGGGAACGGCCGCGGCTGCTGCGGCGGCCAAAGGAGAGGCGAGGAATCGGCGGCGGTAGACGCTCATGTGCCTAGTATGCGCCAATACTCTGCAGCATTTGCCGGCGGCGTCCGATGAATCGGTATATGAGAAAGCTCATCGCGGTCGCTGGTTGTTGCCTGGCCCCTTGCCTGCTGCGCGGCGAACTGGCATACGACGTTCGCGAAACCGTGAGCGGCCACCCCGCGCTGGTGCTCAAGATTACTGAGCGGCTGACGCGTGTGCAGATCAGCGGGAGCCTGGTCTCTCGCAGCTATGACGAGTTTGTGCGCGTGGAAGATCTCGACAGCCGCCAGATCACGTTCATCGATCATCGCCATAAGCGGTTTGCCTCGCGCTATCGCCAAAGTGAGGTCGGGAAGCAGTGGGCCAAACCGGCGTCGGAGCTCATGAGCGGCGTCCGTGTGGAGACGCTCGGTAAGGGCGTGTCAGCGGAATGGAATGGCGCTCAAGTGAAGCGGGACATCATGCGCCTGGCGATTCCCAATGCCCCGGGCCCCGGCGAGTGGCGCATCGAAGTGGACGTCGCCGAGAATCCGCCGGGGTATGACACCGTCAAGGAGCGCGTGGCCTTTGCCAACAAGCGTAAAGACTCCGAGATTCAAGCTATGGTCAATACCCTGGCCACCGAGCAGGTGGAACTGCTCGGCGACATCAGCCGCGCGCGCACCAACCGCACCGCCGGAGTGCCAGTGCGCACGGCCGCGCAATTCCGGCTCGCGGCCGGTGCGCCAATTTTGGCCGAGATTGGCGCGCAACTCGCCGGACACGTGTTGATGTCGATCGAAGCCGAGGTAAAGAACCTGACGACGACGGTGGATCCGCGCGTGTTCCTGGTTCCCGCTGGGTATGCCGAGGTTGCCTATGACTTGCTCAAACAGGAGCGGGCGCGCCGGTAGCGGCCTACACCGTTAGAGTTACAATCGAAGCTCCCCGCTTTACTCGCGCGCGGCTTGCTTCACCCATGAAAGATCTTACCCAGGGCTCCATCCCTCGCCACCTGTTTCAGCTCTCCTCTTTCCTGGCGGTGAGCATGCTGCTGCAGACCCTGTACTTTCTCGTCGATCTCTACTTTGTCTCCAGCCTCGGCGGAGCCGCCATTGCCGGCGTTGGCCTGGCAGGCAATCTGATGATGGTGATTCTGGCCCTGACGCAGATGCTGGGCGTCGGCGCCACCAGCCTGATTGCCCAAGCCGCCGGGCGGCGCGATCAAGCCGATGCTCAGGCCATCTTCAATCAATCCTGCGTGCTCTCGCTCTTTGCCGGAGCGCTGGTGCTCGGCGGCGGGATCCTGTTGCGCATGCCCTATTGCCGTTGGCTGAGCGCCGATGAGCAAACCGTCCAAGCGGCCTCGCAGTATATGCTGTGGCTCATCCCGTCCTTCGGGTTGCAATTCGCGTTTGTGTCGATGGGCTCGGCCTTGCGAGCCACCGGCGTCGTGAAACCCGGCATGTTCGTGCAGGCGTTGACCGTCGGCCTCAATGCGATTCTGGCGCCGGTGTTGATCGCCGGTTGGGGCACCGGGCGGCCCATGGGAACAGCCGGAGCCGGTCTGGCTACCTTCATCGCGGTGCTCGCCGGAGTCCTGGCGCTCACCGTCTATTTCGTTGGCCAGGAGAAGTATGTCCGGTTCCAGCTCGAGCACTGGAAGCCGCGGCTCGACATCTGGAAGCGCGTGTTGGCAATCGGTCTCCCGGCGGGCGGGGAATTCGTGATGTTGGCAATCTACACGGCGCTGGTCTACTGGATCATCCGTCAAAAAGGCGCGACGGCGCAGGCGGGTTTCGGAGTAGGTGTGCGGCTGATGCAGTCGCTGTTTCTGCCAGTGATGGCCATCAGTTTTGGCGCGTCGCCCTTGGCCGGTCAAAACTTCGGCGCGCGCCGGGCAGACCGGGTCCGCCAGACGTTTCGCGTGGCGGCATTGATGGCCATCGCCTTGATGCTGGTGATGACCGTGATCTGTCACCTTTCGCCCGATGCGCTGGTGCGCGTCTTCGCGCGCGATGAAGCGGTGATTGCGACCGGCGCTGAGTATCTGCGAATCGTCTCCTGGGGCTTTGTCGCCTACGGCCTCACATCCACCAGTTCTGGGATGTTCCAGGCCATCGGCAACACCTGGCCGTCGCTGGCCAGTTCGGCTCTGCGTGTCTCGGTCTTTGCGGCAGTCGCGCTGTGGATCGCGCGCGACCCCGGCTTTGAGCTGCGTCACATCTGGTATGTAGCCGCGGGCGTGGGCGTGCTGCAATGCGCGGTAAGCCTCACGCTACTCCGCCGCGAATTCGCCCGCCGCCTCAACTTCGTGGCCAACGGCTAAGGGATTGACGCAAAATAAAATTTACCATTGAACGGATTTGTGCCATGCTGGAAGTATGCAGGCATCAGACGTCAAGCGGGACTCGAAGCTTTTGCAGCGGGTCATGGGGACGCTCAAC
>JAYTKJ010000290.1:0-2778 GCA_043730365.1 Acidobacteriota bacterium
TCCGTGAACGCGGGCGTTCTGCGAGGAGCGGGCTTTGCCCTCCTCGGTGATGGGCCCGGTGGAACGGCGGGCGTTGGCGCGGTTGGCGTCGATTTGTGCTGGCGAGGTTGACGGGTTCATGATGTTTGATCGTGGCGCGGCTCCATTTCGTACCGCGGCGACTGCAGAGTAGCAGGGGGCCGAGCCGGGCGGAGCGGGGTGGATGAGTAAGTGGCCTGGAATGAGGGAGAAGAAAAATTCCATTCCGAGTCAACGTTGAAGCCGCTGATGGGGAATTCGGGGATGGGGCTGCCCTTGGGGCTGGCCGTAGGGTCGATAGATCTTCCATTTGATGATTCGGCGGGGAAGGTGTTCGTCGGCAGGTTCGTCGGCTGGTACGGTCGCGAGGGAAGTACCACGATCCTCTACCCTGCGCGACTTTGCGCGACAAGTTCCGAAAAACAGCGATTCCGACTTGGCGGCATTTCGAGTGTTCACCGCATAGTTCGTTGCTGCCGCCCGGCGATAATTCTCAATGGCAGAAACGCTCAGCCGGGGTCGGTCGCCTGATCAGTCCGAGATCGATTGCCTGGTTCAGCAACTGTAGTTGGGCTTCGTACGATGCCAATCGTTCGAGCTGTGATTTCGTCAGAACCGCCAATCGAGTCGATCTGGGTTCGCTAGGTTGACTACGCAATCCCTGTAGCTCCTCAAGCTGCGCGCGGTTCAGTCCAAGGCCTCGCGAATCTATTTCGTTGTAGCAAAGATTACCGTCTGGCCAATGCTTTTCACTGATCAGTCCGAGCTCAACGGCATTGTAGACCGAAGCATTGTGCAATACTCCCGCAACTTCCTCGATCTTGCGGCGCTGCGAATCATCGAGTGCCACAACTCCGTCTGGCCGCCTTGGGCCGAGACGGGAAAACTCGGCATCGGAGAGCCCAAGAAACTGTCTCAATGCCCGATACCGTTCTTGTGGGCTCTGCCCTGCCGGCGTCTCAAGTTGAAGAATAGGACGAAACGAGTTGAACGGCTCGCCGGGAAAATCCCCTAAAACTTCGGCCGCCAGTTTGTGCTTGTCGCGCGTTTCTGCCGCTGTACCCAAACCACGGGTAAACCAACGCTCCGGCCCCTGCTGAGGCGGCCGGTCTGGCGCTGGTTGCTGTTTTGCTGTCTTGGTAGCCCAGCCGAGGTTCACAAAACACCAGGACGGGGAAGAGTCGTCGCAGCGTAGAAGCCAGTAGTAGCCATTGGGCCGTCCATTGATCGACAACGCAGCCAAGCGCCTAAGCACATCTCGTGCGGGTTCCTGCGTGGCCTCGAAGTCGACGACCTCCATTCCCCAAGGTATACCTGCGACCCCCACTTGGCAGCAGGCGACGCGCAGGCCGGTCTGCGTCGAAAGCGCTGCAACCATTAGCTGGGCGTGCTCAGAAATGGAACGCCGGCCGGGCAAAATCGTCACCTGCCGATCCATAAGCGGGGTGATGGATACCGCGTGGCCGTCAACATCCCGGGTTTGTGTAGGAACGAACGTGACCCACCCGCCTGTCGGGCCGTCCATCCGATACGCGAACGGGAATCGCGAGTTGGCTTGGACCAACAACGCCTTCAGGAGCGCCGCGACATCCTCGGGCGACCCATCCGACTGAGTCTTGAAGCTGACTTCGAGTTTTCCTCCCTTGGGTATTCGCCGTCGAGAGGTACCGGCCACCGTCGAAGCCGAAGGCAGTTCGCGAAGATCTTCCCGGTACAGGTAGGGGGGATCTTCGACGCTGATTGGGATGCCAAATTCAACTGCGAGGGTCAGTGCCGCCGAATCGAGCGGTCGTGGGCTGTCCACTACTAGCGTGGCCATGTCGCCACGTCGTTCGATGCGACCGGTGTCTGGGACCTGGCCCAAGGCGAGGCTCCCGAAGAGCGCCAACAGCGAGAAAAGTCTAGACATAGTGCTTGGACGCGCGAAGCTGACACCCGGTTGCCGTGGGCCGAGCACTCTCTGACTAGGAAGGACGACACTGGACAAGATCCGCAGGCACGGGTGGGCCGCAAAACCAGTCTGAAACATGGGGAATTCCTGCCCCCGACTGTACCACGCCGATTTAATCCACACTGACGGCGATGTAATGAGTAAACTGGTTCGATCCTGACCGCCTTACCAATTTTTCGGTTCCCTTATGCAAACAGGCAGACTTGTTTGCACTTCTGATGGTGGGTCCACCCACATCGCGACTCTACTTGTCATACGGTTCCCGTCGCGTCTCGGGGGCACTTCGGCGTGGAGGCGAATTTAGCGGCCTGTGGCGCGGCCCGCCCACGACCTGAGCGCAGGATCAGGGCACTCGGATCAAGTACGGGCGGCGACGATGGCGGCGGCTGAGCCCGGGGCCAGGTCGAATTGGAAGTAGGAGAGGGGTGCGTTGGGTGAGCCCTGGTCCAGCTGATCGAGAGCGGCGGTCAGACTAGTCTTGTTGAGGGCGCTCTTGAGGCGGACCTCGGCCAGGAGCGTGCGGCGGACGCGCACGGTTTCAACCAGGGGCGAGGGTTCGCTGCTGGCGAAGTTGGCACGCGCGGCGCGTTCGTTCTGGAGGGGCTTCAATTCCTTCAAGGCGTTTTGACGGGCGCGCTCGTGGCGCGACGTGTAGATGGCCAGTGTTTTGAGGGCGGCGCGTGTCTCAGAGTCCAGGAAGGGATCGGGCACGGAGGCGAGCAGTTTGGCTTCATTCATTCGACAGCGGCGGAGGTTCCATTGAGAGTGGAGAATCGTCTCAAAATGAATGAGTTCGAGTTCGCCGACGG
>JAYTKJ010000291.1:0-14321 GCA_043730365.1 Acidobacteriota bacterium
CCTCAGTACCGCCTTTCAGCATTTTCTTCGCGGCAAGGTGCTTGGCACCACCGGACGATTGGTCGGCGCTACCGGCTAACTACCGTTTTTAGGTTCAACGCGGCCGTCCACTACGCTGATGATGTCTTCCAGGTCGTGACTGGCGTAGTAGTCGCCGCAGCCCCGCTCCAGGAACGCTTCGAACTTGGTGGCCAGGAAAAGAGGGCCGGTGACCAGGCGAATTCGCAAGTCCGGCGCGAGTTCGAACTCTTGCGGCTGGGCCAGCGCATCGACGTACCAACGATTGGCAAATCCCAGAGTGCTGCCGGTGGCGGGCATAACGTCGAGGCGCAGGTCTCCGGCCGTCCAACGGCAGATCGGCGCTCCTTCTGTCGAGTCTTCGCCAAAGCCGAGCGCCCGCAGCCGCTCGCCTAAGTCCGCATAGGCTGCGTACGACGTCGCCAGTTCGGCGATGACGTCCACATCTTTGGTAACCCTAACTGGCGCGCTGGCCGGGTCAGTGATGAGCAGGCCCGTGGCGCACCCGCCTACGAACACAAACTCGGATAGTAGCGGCCCCAGCCGGCGCGCCACCGCTTCGGTCACGGCGAAGTTGGGATTCTGCCTGCTTGCCTGGCGTTGTGGGCCCATCACGAGGCCCGTTGTGGTGGTGGCTGCTTGCCGAGCCGCAGCGTCAGCTCTTTCTCGGCGAATTGCCGCTCGCGAGCCCGGCCATCGCGCAGCGCGTCGATCAACGCCAACACTTCGTATAGCTTGGGGTCCTGCTTGGCGGCTTTCGGGGTGCCGCGGGTGAGCGGGGTGAAGGCGAAGCCTCGCACGGTACCCTCGGCATCGGGCCACACCGGCGGCGGGTCCGAATCGGGCGCAAACTCGGTGTTCATGGGCGGCGCGGCGTAGGACGTGGGAGTTCCGCGGGTGAGCGAACCCCGCTCCGGCGGGAAAGCATACTTGAGCCCATGGATGACGAATTCGAGCAGGGCGCGGCGATCCACGCGGAGCTTCGAGTCCAGCTCATTGACCAGCCGGGCGGCCTTGGCGCGCTTCACTGCCGCATGAACCTCTGAAGCGCTCATCGATAGAGCCGAGGCCAAGCCAGCATAGGTTGGCCGTTCCGCTCCGGGGAGCATCGCCAGCTTCAAGCTCACTAGAATGTCTTGCGTCTTCAGTTCCACAATCAAAGTATACCTCGATTTCTTTTATTCGCGATTCGCGAATACAGAATATCGGAGACTGCCATTCGCCGCCGCGCTATCCTCTTCCATGACGTCAGACTTTTTTGAAGGCGCGCGCGTCTTCCTCTATGAGCACGCAAAAATGTGGCTCGACAACCTGAGCAGTTGGAAGAAGTTGGAGTAAACCCGCTTTGATCTTTCGCGAGGTCGAAGACCGCGATCTGGTGGGCAAGGCCCGCCGCGGCGACGTGGACGCCTATAACCTGTTGGTGTCCCGCTGGGAGCGTCGTGTCTTCAATTACATTCTCCGCCTGGTGGGGAATCGTGAAGACGCGATGGATATCGCACAGGATGCTTTCCTCAAGGCCTATCAGAACCTGGGAAAGCTGGATGACCCGGGCCGGTTTGCCCCTTGGCTGTTTCGGATTGCGCACAACGAATCCTTCTCCTTGTTGCGCAAGTCCAAACCCGAGCAAGGTGAGCCGGGTGAGCCCGAGCCCTTGCCGCCGGGGCCGCGGATGCTGCCGATCGAAACCTCGATCGCAGTGAACGCGGCCTTGGAGCGCCTCACGCCCGAACAAAAAGAGGCGGTGTTGTTGAAGGTGTATCAGGGGTTCAAGTTTGAAGAGATGGCCGAGATTCTCGGCTGCCCGGTATCCACTGTCAAATCGCGTCTGTACACGGCGCTGGATCTGCTCAAAGGTACGTTGGCCCCGCTCGATGCGTTGCGAGGAGATTGAGAGTAGCCGTCATGAATACGTGCGCGTCCTTTGATTTGAAAGCCTATCAATTTGGTGAAGAAGCCGCCGCGGGCGATCGCCGCGCGATTGAGCAGCATGTGCGTGGCTGCAGCGCTTGCGCCGATGAATTGGCGCGGCTCAACTTTACCCAGGCCGCGCTGATGAGCGTGCGCGACGAGGATCCTCCCCGCCGCATCGCTTTCGTGTCGGACAAAGTTTTCGAGCCCAAGTGGTACCGGCGTCCGCTGGGCGCGGCGTGGGGTTTTGCGTCCGCCGCTGCCTTGGCGTGCGCCATCGTTTTCCATGCGGTGTGGAATCCCGGCGCGATCGTCGTAACCAATCCTATGGAGGCGGTGGTCCGCAAGTCACCGGTGATCGCGCCCGCCGGATTGTCCCGCGCGGCCGTGGAATCGATGGTGGAAACCGCGGTCAAGGGCGCGGTGGCCGAGTCCGATGCGCGGGGCGAGAAGCGGGCGCGGCAACTACTGGCGGAATCGGAAAAGCGTCACGACATGGAACGTGCCGAGATGA
Source organism: Acidobacteriota bacterium (assembly GCA_043730365.1). Classification (GTDB taxonomy): domain Bacteria; phylum Acidobacteriota; class Terriglobia; order Bryobacterales; family Bryobacteraceae; genus VFZP01. The sequence goes on from JAYTKJ010000291.1 coordinate 2,444, forward strand.
TGGCCACGATCAATGCCAGCTTCGAGGTGCTTTCCAAGCGGTACAACAATCTGGTGCGGATGACGGCGAGCGCCGACACCGGAGCGTCGCGATGAAGCGGCTCGGCATCTTGCTCACAGCGACGTTGCTGACTGCGGCGGCGCCCCGCATTCCGCGGCCCGCGATGCAAGCCGTTGAGCGCGGCCTGGACCAGCGCTTCCAGCAATTCAATGTAGACGACCCCATCGAGATGCTGGGGCCGGCTCGCGGCATTTACATCGAAAAGTTCGGCGTGGTCCTTTCGGCGGAAGTAAATCTGGTGGTCACCGCGATCACGCCGTTTCGCCCTCAGATCAGCCCAGAGCAACTGGAAAAGCTTCGCCAGAAGAAGCTGGCGCGGCTGGTGGACGTTCGTAAAATGATGCGGGACACCATGGTTTCTTCGGCCACGTCGCTGAAGGGCCTGGGCCTGGATGAGCAGGTGGTGGTGGGCCTGACGCTGTTTCATCGGCCGTTTGAGCTGACCCAGGATCTGCCCTCGCAGATTGTGATGCAGGCGCCCAAGCGCGTGCTGGTTGACTATGAAGCCGGCCGCATCAAGCAGCCCGCGCTCGAAGCCGCGATTCAGGAACAGGTGTACTGATCCACATGCGCCTCGGTGAGATGCTGATCGCCCGCGGCTTGATCGGCGAGGACGAACTGAACCAGGCGCTGGAGCTGCAAAAAGAGCGCGGCGACAAGCTGGGCAAGATTCTCATCGACCTCGGCTTTGTGGCGCAGCGCGAGATCCTGTCCGCGCTCGGTGAGCAACTGTCTGTGCGCGTGGTGACGCTCGATGGCCCGCCACCCATGACGCCGGAAACCGAGCGCCTGTCGGCCCGTTTCCTGCGCCAGTTCCGTTGCATCCCGGCCGGCTTTGACGATACGTCCCTGGCGCTGGCGATGGCTGATCCGCTCGACTTTGAAACCATCGCGGCCGTCCGCCACGTAACGGGCATGAAGGTGACGCCGCTGCTGGCCTCCGAGCAGGAAATCGTGGACTCGGTGGACCGCTACTACGGCGTCGCCGCGCGTCCGGACACTGCCACGGGCCTGCTGGACGACACCACCGAAGCGGGCGAAGACCTCGAGCATCTGCGCGACATGGCGAGCGAGGCGCCAGTGATCCGGCTGGTGAACGCCATGGTGGCGTCGGCCGTCGAAAAGCGCGCCTCCGATATTCACATTGAGCCCTTCGAGAAAGAGTTCCGCATCCGGTATCGGGTGGATGGCGTGCTGCAACAGCAGGAATCGCCGCCGCGTGAGTTGAAGGCCGCCATCATTTCGCGCGTGAAGCTGATGGCCAAGCTCAACATCGCCGAGCGGCGTCTGCCGCAGGATGGCCGCATCAAGATCCGCACGCTGGGCCGCGAGGTGGATCTGCGCGTTTCGACGCTGCCCACGCTGTACGGCGAGAGCGTGGTGATGCGCCTGCTGGACCGTTCGGCCGGCGATTTCTACGATCTACCGAAGCTCGGTTTCACACCGGACATGCTGGCGCTGATGGTGCATTTCGCGCAACTCCCGCATGGCATCTTCCTGGTGACGGGGCCCACGGGCAGCGGCAAATCGACGACGCTCTACTCGGCGCTCAAGCGCATCAATCTGGTGGATCGCAAGATCATCACGATTGAAGACCCGGTTGAGTATCAGATGGACGGGATCAATCAGATCCACGTGAATCCGCAGATCGGGCTCACCTTCGCCGCCGGTTTGCGCCACATCGTGCGCCAGGATCCGGACGTCATCATGGTGGGCGAAATTCGCGACCGGGAGACGGCGGACGTGGCGATTCGCGCCGCCCTTACCGGCCACTTGGTTTTTTCCACGCTGCACACCAACGACGCGCCGAGTGCCATCACGCGCCTCACCGACATGGGTGTGGAGAACTACCTGCTAACCTCGTCGCTGGTGGCGGTGCTCGCGCAGCGCCTCGTGCGCGTGATCTGCCCGCGCTGCAAGCAGAGCGATGGCGCAAAGCTGGCTCCGAGCGGCCAGATGGTGGAATCGTTCCGTGGCGCCGGCTGCGAGAATTGCTTCAATACGGGTTATCGAGGGCGAGTTGGGATCTTCGAAATGATGCAGCTTAACGAAGAGATCCGCCGGATGATCATGAAGAACGAAGACGCGTCGATCCTGACCGAAGCGGCGCTCCGCAACGGAATGAACACGCTACGCCAGGATGGATGGGGTAAGATTGCGGCGGGTGTCACAACCGTGGACGAAGTGATGCGGGTTACGCAGGAGTTCTGACGTTGGCAGCCAGCACCACCACCAGCTTCCATTTCCGCGCCGTCACTCCGGATGGCAAGGTCCGCACCGGGAGTTTGTCGGCGGCGAGCGAAAAGCTGGCGGCCTCTGAATTGCGCCGCCAGGGGTTGACGCCGGTCTTCATCAGCACACGGCCCCAGGCCGCCGGTCTGCAGTGGAAGCTGCCAAGCTTCGGTTCGAAGACGCGCAAGGGCGTGCTCTTCTTCACGCAGGAGCTTTCCACGCTGCTCACCTCCGGCATACCGCTGGACCGTGCGCTGCAGATCACGACCGAGCTCACCGAGCAGGACGAATTCAAGGCGGTGCTGCAGGAAACGCTGCGGGCCATCAAAGGTGGCAAGTCGCTGGCCGATGCGCTGGGCGCTCATCCCACGCACTTTTCCGAACTCTACGTGAACATGGTGCGGGCCGGCGAAGCGTCGGGCTCGCTCGCGCAAGTCTTTGAGCGGCTCGCGGAGTTTGAACGCACGCGCGATGAGCTGCGCAACTACATCATTGGCTCGATGGTTTATCCGACGCTGCTCTCGTTGGTGGGCCTGGCCTCGATTCTGGTGCTGATGTATTTTGTGGTGCCGCGTTTTGCGACGATCTTTGAAACCGGGCAGCTCAAGATGCCGCTGCCCACCAAGATCATGATCGAGTTGTCTAACTTCACCCGCGCCTGGGGTTGGCTTGGCCTCGCCGGGACCGCGGTCGGGATCGCGGGATTCCAGGCCTACGTGGCGACGCCCGACGGTCGGCTGTGGTGGGACGGGACCAAACTACGTATCCCCGTGCTGGGCGACGCGCTCCGCAAGGCCGAAACCGCGCGGTTTGCCCGGGCGATGGCGACGCTGGTGGCCAACACGGTGCCGTTGGTTCAGTCAATTAATATCGCGCGCGCGATTCTCACCAACAAGCGGATCGCGAACACTTTGGACTCGGTGGCGCAGGGCATCAAGCGCGGCGAAGGCATCGCCGAACCGCTCCGCCGCACCGGGCAGTTCCCGCCGCTGGCCGCACACCTGCTCAACGTCGGCGAGGAGACGGGCAAGCTGGACGTGATGTTCACGCGTATGGCGGATATCTACGAGACCGAAACGCGCGACGCCATCAAGCGCTTCACAGCGTTATTTGAACCCGCGATCATTTTGATTATGGGCGTGCTGATGGGCGGACTGATCCTGAGCATGCTGATTGCTATCACGAGTATCAATGAGGTGGCGGGATGAGATCGGCGCGTTCTTCGCGGTCTTTCCCAAGCCCGGTTGTTTTCGAAAAATGCTTATGGCTCGCCAAGACGCCAAGACGCAAAGAGCGCATGCTGATAGCGATGAATGAGGTGGCCAGATGAGACTCCGGCGTTCTTGGCGGTCTTGGCGTCTTGGCGAGATTTTAATCTTGCCAGGTCTCGTCGCTTTCGAAGAACGTTATGGCTCGCCAAGACGCCAAGGCGCAAAGAGCGCATGCTGACAGCGATGAATGAGGTGGCGGGATGAGATCGGGGCGGTCTTCGTGTCTTGGCGAGAATTCATTCTTCCAAGCCATTGACAATTCTGGTGATGCCATCCTTGATCACCGCAACATTGAAGTTGATCAACAAGCCCAATCGCATATCGGAGAGCCGCAGATAGGTGAGGAGTTGCTTCTTGTGGACGGTCGTGATGGCCGAGACAGACTTGATTTCAACAATCACTTTCTCGTCGACAACCAAGTCCGCCCGAAATCCCATTTCAAAACGTGTGCCTTCGTAGACAACAGGGACGCTTTGTTGCCTCGACACCGGCAGGTTTCTCTTTTCCAACTCGCTCGCCAGGATCGCCTCGTAGACGATTTCGAACAGACCGGGGCCGAGCACTATGCACGCGAAAAGCCACGTCAACAATTTCCCTCGCTACTGCGTTCTCCGTCATCACAGCCACTATATAATGGCTCGCCAAGACGCCAAGGCGCAAAGAACGCAAAACGAGAAATGTGTGTACTTAGGATCGAACAATATATGAGAATCCAACGCAGAACCAGAAGACTCGCCCAATCCGGCGTCACGCTCATTGAAATGCTGGTGGTGGTGACAATCATCGCGCTCTTTGCCGCCGTGGTAGGCCCGCGCCTGCTGAACCGCGGAGACCAGGCTCGCGTCGTGGCTACGCGTACGCAGATCGAGGCGTTCATGACTGCGCTGGGCGCCTACAAGCTCGACACCGGGCTGTTTCCTCCCACCGAAATTGGCTTGGCGGCGTTGCGCGTGAAGCCTCCCAACGTGAATCAATGGAACGGCCCGTACCTGCCCAAGGACGTCCCGCTCGATGCCTGGGGTCACCCCTTCCTCTACAAATATCCCGGCGACCATGGCGACGAACCTGACCTCATCTCCCAAGGCGCCGATGGGCAGCCGGGCGGCGAAGGCATCAATGCCGACATCCTCAGCTGGAAGAACTAGCCGGCTCTGCCGCCGGGACCGGCGTCGCGGGGTCACGCTCATCGAGATGTTGATGGTGGTGTTCATCATCAGCCTGATGGCGGGCATCTCTTTCCCGGCGATCAGTTCCGGAGTGGATTCGCTGCGTCTGCGCAGCGCCGGCGAAGAGGCGGCCACCATGTTTACGGGCGCGATGAATCGGGCCGAACGGCGGCGCGTGGCGGTGGAGGTCGCGATTCTGCCCGCGGAGAACCTCATCCTGCTCACCTCCGTTGAGCCCGGCTTCAGCAAGCGGTATCAGCCGGAGGGCGGCGTCACCATCGCCGCTGTGTTACCTCGTATGTCATCAGCGGATCCGCGCTTGCCCCGGCGATTTCTTGTTTACCCCGGCGGAGCGGTGCCGCGCGTTGGAGTGGTGCTTTCCAATACGCGCGGCGCGCGGAGGCTGGTGCGGCTGGATCCGATCACCGGCGTGGCCGAATCGCGGCTGCTCGAGCCGGCCGAGGTGTTGCCGTGAGAAAACGCCAAGGCCGCCGCAGAGGTTTCACGCTGCTGGAAGTGATGGTGGCCACCACGATCATGGCGATCGCCGTCGTCACGCTGCTATCGGCGCTCACCACCTCGCTCAGCAATGCCTCCAGCCTCACTGCGTCGGATAAAGCCGCCATGCTCGGCAAACAGACTCTCGATGCGTTGCTGGTGGAGCCCGGGTTGGCGCCGGGACAAGATCTGCAGGGACAATTTCCTCCCAACGAAACCGGACTCAACGGCGGCTGGCGCGCCCGCGTGGAGCCCTTTGAAAGCCAGCCGGGCGTGAAGGGGCGGCTGGACCGCGTCATGGTCGAAATCTGGTGGCAGCGTGGCCTGGGCCGCCGCACCATGCAACTGGAGGGCTTTCGCCGCGCGCCCACCCCGGGGCTCCAATGAACGGGCTGCGACGGAACCGGCGGCGCGGCGTCACGCTCATCGAGATGCTGATCGCCATCACGCTGGTGAGTCTGCTCTCAACCGGTATTCTCTACGCCATGCGCCTGGGCCTGGGCGCGCTGGCGCAGACCAACCGCAAGTTTACCGACAACCGCCGCGTGCTGGGTTCGCTGCGCGTGTTGAGTGAACAGTTGGCCGGGGTTGTGCCGGCCCAGGTGCAGTGCACCGGGCGGAATCTGGCTGACCCGGCGCCGCTTTTCTTTCAAGGCACCCAGGCGTCTTTGCAGTTCGTGACTAACTACACACTGGAGGAAGCGGCGCGCGGCTACCCGCGCATCGTCGAATACTTTGTCACGCCGGGCGAAGCGGCGCGGGGCGGCGGCGTGCGGCTGCTGATGCAGGAGACGCCCTATACCGGGCCGTATTCGCTGAAGCCATATTGCGCCGGACAGTCGATGGACCCGTTGCATCGCGCTCCGGTGGCCTTGCTTCAGCCGGTGCAAGTGGGCCCGCGTCCCTTCGTCATTGCCGACCAACTGGCATACTGCCGAATCTCCTATTTGCGCGTCCACCCGGCGACGTTCCAGACCAAGTGGGAAGCCGGCTACTCAGGGGCGGTGCTGCCCGGCGCCGTGAAAGTGGAGATGGCTCCGCTACGCCCGGATCCGACGCGCGTCCAACTGGGCACAACTACAATTTCTCTGCACGTGTCACGCAACACCTATGAGCTGTATGCCGATATCGACCCTCCGCCGCAATAGGAATCGCGATCGCCGCCGGGGCGGGGCACTCCTGGCCGTGCTCTGGTTGTCTGCCGCTTTGTCGGCGATCGCCTTTTCGGTGGCGTCGACGGTGCGGGCCGAAACCGAGCGGGCCTCGACGTTGACCGAAAGCATCCGCGCCGGGTACTTGGCCAGCGGGGCGGTGGAAGGCGCGATCCTGCGGGTCCAATCCACCCATGGCCGGGGCCGGCCCGCTGTGCCGCGCATTCGCTATTCATTCGCCACTGGCGAGGCCATCGTCGAGGTGATTCCGGAGACTGCCAAGCTGGATATCAACACCGCCAAGCCGAATGACCTGTTGAGTCTGATGCTGGCGCTAGGGGCCGAACCTGAACGGGCTCAAGCGGTTGCGGCGGCTATCGTCGACTGGCGCGAGCGCGGCGGCCGGTTCGAGGATTATTACCTCCGCCTGACTCCGTCTTTTCGCCCGCGCCACGCGTCTTTTCAAGAGATTGACGAAGCCATCTGGGTGCAAGGCATGACGCCGGACCTGTTCCACGGCAACTACACGCGCGAGCCGCGCACGGGTCGCCTGGTGCGCCTCGGTGCGTTCAAGGATTGCGTGTCGATTTACGGTTCAGCCACCAAGTTTGACGCTAACGGCATTGAGCCCGCGTTGCTCCGCGCGCTGGGCACGCCGTGGGAGCAGGCCGCTGCCTTTGTTACTGAGCGCGAACGCGCACCGCTGGTTAATGCGGGCGACCTCGGCCGCCTGGCGCCGCTAGCCGGGCCGGCGATCGCCAGGCTGGCCGTTGGGGCCAACACCATCTACACGCTCCGTGCCACGGCGCGCCTGCGGCTTCCGGACGGACGGCTTTCCGATGTCTCGCGCACTGTTTCGGCGCAAGTCAAGTTCCGCCAGCCGGAGACCCCGCCGGCCTATCACGTGATGCGTTGGGACGATCAGGCTTTTTCGCCTGCCTATTCGGAGGCGCGCGCGTGGCGGTAGAAGAATCTCCACTGGCCTCGCCCCTTGCCGAGCTGGCGCCGCGGGCCACGGCGATTCCGGCCGAAGGAGCGCGCAAGTGGCTGGCGATCGGCACCGGCGTTGGGATCGAAATCGCTGGAGACGATCTGCGTATCGTCGTGGCGCAGGTGCGTCCCGGTGGAGTGGAAGTACTGGCGCACTGCGTCATCGCTCGCTTCGCCGAGCGCCCGGCCACCGAGTGGGGCGCCGAGTATGCGGCATTTGCCAAGCGCGCGCAAGCCACGTCTTTGCCGGTCACGGTGGTGCTGCCGCGGCGCGATGTGGTGGTGCGTCACTTGAATCTGCCGGGAGTCGACGCCAAAGAGCTTGGCTCAGCCGTGAGTTGGCAGGTTGATTCGCTGCATCCTTACGCCGACGAGCCTGTGGCGCATGCATGGGCGCGGCTCGGCGACTCCGCTGCTCAGGTGATGGTGGGCCTGGTGCGTCAGGATCTGCTGGACCGCTACACGAACCTGTTTGCCGAGGCCGGCCTGAAGCTGGCCAGCATTACCTTTTCAGCCGCCGCCTTGTACTCGGCGAGCCGCATTCTGGTGAAGCCGCCCGCGGCGTTTCTGGCGGTTCACATGGACGGGGCATTGATGGAGGCCTACGGCGAAAGCGCGGCGCGGCCGGTCTTCTCCACCTGGTTTGACGACGTGCCGGCGGGCGTTGAGCCGCGCGCGTTGGCCGAAATGCGGGCCGGCGAAGAGCTGGTCACCGTCCACTTCGCGGACTTACTGCCGCCGCTGCGTCGCACCCCGGACGAAGGCTTTGCTGAAGAGACGATGTCACTGGCGCTGGCCGCCGCGATCGGCAACGCATGCCCGCGTCTGGCCGTAGACGCCAACTTGCTTCCCGTAGACCGGCGGTCGCAGAGTGCGCGCTGGGTCTACATTCCCACCGCGATTCTGGCCGGGCTCCTGGCCATCGCCGCGATCCTGCTGATCTGGCAACCCGGCTATCAGGAGCGCGAATATCTAAAGCGCCTCGAAGCCCAGATCCGCCAGGTGGAGCCGCGCGCGCAACAGGCGGTCAAGCTGGACGCCACGGCTGAAAGCGCGCGCCAGCGCATCGAACTGCTGGATGACTTCCGGCGCCGTTCCATGGCCGACGCCGACGCGCTGCGCGAGTTGACCAACCTGCTGCCGGCGTCTGGGTGGGTGCAGTCGCTCAGCCTGACCCGCACCGAACTGCAGATTTCCGGCGAAACCGAGCAGGCCGCGGCGTTGATCAAGGTGCTGGATACCTCGCCGCTGTTCAAGGATTCCGCGTTCTCCAATTCGATGACCCGCAGCGGATCGGCCGAAGGCTTTGTGATTCGCACGCAGCGGGAAGGGCCTGGCACCGGCGAAGGAGGTCCGCGATGAAGATGGAAGCTCGAGACCGGCGCGCGCTGGCGCTGCTGGGCGGATCGGTCATCGTTATGGCGATCTTCTCCTTCTGGCCGGTTGGTACAGGTGACGTGGTGCGGCCCACCCAAAGCTCGGCGCCCATGGCTGAGCGGCGTCTTGAAAAACTGCGAGAGCTGGCGGCCAGCGTGCCCGGCAAGCAGAAGCTGGTGGATGGCGTGGTGGCTCAGTTGAAAGAGCGCGAAAAGGGGATTATTGAAGCCGACACCGCCTCTCAGGCGCAAGCGCAACTGACCCAGACTCTGCGCAAAGTGATGCGCGCCCAATCGCCGCCTATGGAGATGGGGCAGGTGGAACTCACCACCATACAGCCTCTTGGCAAAGATTATGGCGAGGCCATCGTGACCATCGGCACCAACTGCCGAATCGAGCAACTGGTGAACCTGCTGGCGGACCTGAGCAAGCAGCCCGAGGCAATCAGCACCCGGGAACTCCGGGTGAATGCTGGTGACCCTCGCCAGAAAGTGATCAGCGTCCGCCTCTCGGTGGCGGGCGTGATGCCCAAGCGTCTGGTGGCCGAACAACGCCGGCCAGCGGGAGGTTTGTTTTGACTCGTAAGCTGACCCTACTCAATTTGCTGCTCGTGGCTCTGCTGGGCGCGGCCGGCTGGCAACTGCGCGAACGCTGGGTGGAAGCGCAGATCAAGGAAGAAGCCCAGTTGAAGCGCACGGCGCCGGTGCCTGCTCCGCCCGCGGTGCCCGTGGTGGAAAGCGTCAAACCGGTGGAGGCGGCCAACTACGCCGACGTCGCCACCAAGATGATGTTCTCCAAGGATCGGAATCCTAATGTGGTCATCGAGGCCGTGCCACCCCCTCCGGAAATTCCGATTCCGACTTTTCCGACGGTATACGGCGTCATGGATATAGGAGGCCCGATTACGGTGTTCATGTCCGACGGCACGTCGAGTATGCAGAAAGGCTACCGGTCCGGTGACCAGGTGGGCCCGTTTAAGCTGGTGTCGGCTACCCGGACGGAGTTCGTGTTGGGCTGGAAAGACAAGACCTTTAATAAGACGTTGGCGGATCTGAAGCCGAAGCCGGGTCAGGAGGCTTCGGCGCCGTCCGCCGCCGCCGTGCCGCAGTCCCCCACAGTGGTTGCCTTGGCGAAGCCGACCGTTGGCGGAACAGCCGCCGACGAGAAGATTAAGAATGCGCAGAAGGACATGATCAAAGACGGCATGATCGACACCGGCGCCGTCAACCGGGCTTGCGTGGTGGGCGACCCCACTCCAGCCGGCACGGTCCAAGCCGGCTACCGCAAAGTCGTGCGCCCCTCCATGTTCGGCCAGGCCTGCTACTGGGAACCGGCCCGCTAGTTGACCCCAACACACATCGAGATAAGAGAGAAGAAATTATGAAATCCGCCAAGAACATTTTGCTTACGATCTGTTTCGCCGGTCTGGCGCTGGCTCAGAACAAGAACACCGCCACCAAGCCGGCAGCCGCTGCCAAAGCGGAACCGTCCAAGCCTGCCTCGGGCCCGGTGACGATTCCCAAGGATGCCGTTGAAATCGAGCCCGGCCTGTTCCAGGCCAAAGACGACAAAGGCAAAGTGTGGCACTATACCCGCACTCCGTTCGGGGTCCGGCGCTTCGAGCCGCTGGAACAGGTTGATACGACCGCGATGGATGCCGCGCGCATGATCGTGGTAGGGGAAGAGAACGGCGTGGTCCGTTTTCAACGCAAGACGCCGTTTGGCTTGACCAGTTGGTCCCGGAAAAAGGATCAGTTGAACGCTGCCGAAAAAATGGCCGTGGAACGTGCGGCCACCCGGAAAGAATCCGGCGGCGCCAGTGCGACCGCTACCGCCAAACCGGCCAAGAAATAGCGCGGAGCCCCCTTACACATGAGATCGATCCTCGCGTGTTTCCTCGGCTTCACGATGTTGTGGGCGCAGCAGCAGCCGGCCCAGCCGGCCGCCCCGCAGCAGGGAGGCTATCAATTCGGCCAGCCGCAAGGGCGTGATCAGGAGGATAAGTTATTCGGGCCTCGTCCGCCAGCCGCTCAACCGGCCAAGCCGGCCGCCGCCCCCGCGACGCCACAGCAAGTGCAACCGCCGGCCGCTCCCGCCGCGCCGAAGCCGGATGCCGCCAAGCCCGCCGCCGGTCAGGCCGCCGCGCCGCCGCCCGCGCCCACGCAAACCGCTACGCCGCCTCCTACCGTGGCCGCTTCTACCGGCAATCTCAATTTGAATAACGCCTCGCTGGTGGACGTGGTGGAGGCACTGTGCCGGACGCTGAAGTTCAACTATATTCTGGACCCGCGCGTCAAGGGCAGCGTCACTTTGAACACCTACGGCGATACCAAATCGCTGGACGCGCGCACTTTGCTGGACCTGCTGCTGCGCATCAACGGCGCCACCATGGTTCAGGTAGGCGAGGTCTATCGCATTGTGCCGGTGACGGAAGCCAACCGAATGCCGTATCCTCCCGTTTCTGCGGCCAGCAGCGCGATTCCCGATGATGAGCAGACCATGCTCAACCTGGTATTTCTGAAGTACGCCGGCGTGGCCGAGGTGCAGAAGCTGGTGGAACCCTTTATCGGTGAAGGCGCGAAAGTGTTTAGCTATGCGCCAGCCAACTTACTGTTCATCCTGGATTCGCGCCGCAATATCCGCCGCACCATGGATGTGATCGGTATGTTCGATTCCGACGCGCTGGCGAATCAACGCGTGCGGCTGTTCGAAGTCAAGTTCGGCAGTCCGGCGGCCATTGTCAAGGAACTCGAGGAGATACTCAAAGGCATCTCGCTGACTAATAACAATTCTGTGCGTTTTCTCCCGGTGGACCGCATTAACACGATCATTGCCGTGGCGCCGAATCCAGGAGCCTTCGAAGAGGTGGACAAGTGGATCGCCAAGCTGGATGTGGAGACTAAGGTAACGGCCGGGGCCGTCGATAACTTTGTGTACCGCGTCAAATACGGCCGCGCTGAAATCCTCGGCATGGCCATCATGAGCCTCTATATGGGCAACACCATGGGCATGATGATGCTCGCCAATAGCATGGGTGGCGGGGGCATGATGGGTGGCGGCATGGGTGGCTACGGTGGCGGCATGGGCGGCGGCTACGGCGGCATGGGTGGTGGCTACGGCGGCATGGGTGGCG
>JAYTKJ010000292.1:0-4421 GCA_043730365.1 Acidobacteriota bacterium
GTGTTCAGAATTTCATACCGGGCTTTGGCATAGAAAGTGGTGAGACAGTCGCGGATCACCTCGTCGCGGCGCGTGTCTCTCACGTAACTGGAGAAGGCACATAAATCCGCCATCACGACCGCCACATCTTTGTACATTCCGGGCGGCATGATGTTGCGGCCGGCCAAGTGGCCGCCCTCTCTCAGCTGCTTTAAACGCCAAAATCCCTGGTGCCAAATCAGTGCTTCCTGCAAAGAATCGCCGGTCCAGGTTTCTTCAAAGGCATACTTACCGCTGGCTTGATCCACGGCAGTGCGGATCTTTAAGATATTTTCCTCAGAAATAGAATCGACCTCAATACCAAAATATCTTCGCAGCTTGAGGAAAAGGGAGCGTTCCTCCCAGACTTCCAGTTGCAGTCCGTCCTGCAGCCGGCACTTTGACTCCAGTTCGGCCCACGATGCGGATGCATGGGGGTCCATCAGCACCACGACCTTCGACGCTCCCCCGAGCCGCCGGCCTGGGCCGTACTTGCGGCTCAGAGATGTCTGGATTTGGCTTGCCGAGTAACCATATCTGACCTCCAGAAAATAGGGGGCCAGTTGTTTGACCTGAACGCGGATGTCGGCGAATTCGTCGCCTCCGAGATAACTCTCCTGAGTAATCCGGACGTCTTCAGGCGCCACGCCATCCTCTTCCACGTGTCGAAAGCGGCAGAGGTTGCAGCAGATCTCTTCGAGGAAAAGCCGCAGTTCCCGAAAGTAGCTCTCCGTCTTCAGGCCTGCCGATGTCATGCGTCTATTCTATTCTGTTGCACGGCGCCTCAACAGCTGTTCGGCCGGGAAAGTCCGGCTACGGGCAGACTTTGAGCTTCATGGTCATCTCGACCCGGTCCAGCCCGGGGCCGTACCCGTCAGCCGCCACGCTGGCGACCTTGAATCCTTGGCTCAAGAAGAACGGAGCCGAACGCTGGGTGGTATCGAGGCCGACAAACTGGACCCCACCTGCCCTGGTAATCTGCCGTAGCCGATACATCAGCAGGAGCCGGCCCAGTCCCTTGCGCTGCCAATCGCGCAGGATCATGCCCCAGGCCATGCGTGCCAGTGCCGGTTCGTCGTCGATGACATAGCCGCCGCAGCCGGTGATGAGACCATCGTGATCGAGCACGAAATAGGGGCAGTTTGGCGTGTCCAGAAAACTCTCAAATTCCGCACGTTCGTGGGCCAGGAAAAATTCAGGAGCGTTTGAGTCGAAGACAGCGAGGCAGGCCTCACGGTCGGTTGGTACGTAAGGGCGGACGTCCATAGAAACTGGCGTCCTCAGCTTCGCAGATAGGGCTTCATGCTGTCCAGCATCTCGGCGATAGCCTGACGGGCCAGGTCGTCAAACTCTCCGCTGCGGCTTGGCCCGGTACGGCGCACGTTCCAATTGGGGAAGACCCCACGGAGATGCAGGACATACTTGGCGGCCTCAAGTCCCCAGGTCTCCATCGGGGCGATCAGCAACGAAGCGCGGGCGCAAAATTCGGCGGCTTCGCGGTGTTTGCCGTCCTCAAAGAGATCCCAGGCCGAAGCGTAGAGATCGCCGAAGCCCGCGGCTGGCATCGTTCCGGCCGAGCCGCGCACCATCTCCTCATAGAGCGTCTTGCCGTGGAAGCCGCTGAACGAGTTCAACTCCGGCGCCTGACGGCGAAACTGCGTGATGCGTAAGTGGACCGGCCCGGATTCATCCTTGATGTAGCGCAGCGTGGGAATTTCCTTGGCCATGCGGATGATGAACTCTACGCTCATTTTGCCGACAGCCTGGATGAACAGCGGGAGCGGGGAAGCCTCGCCGATCGACTTGTAGTAAGCGAGTAGCCGCGCCTCGTCTTCTTCCTTCTGTGGCGGCAGGGCGATAATCGCATCCACCCCCAGCCGTGAGGCATGGCGCGTGTATTCGATCGCCTGCGAGGTTGTATCCGATTGCACGCCGATCACGACGGCGGGCCGCAACCCACGCGAGGCCGCGGCGAGAGCCTCGGCCCCGGCGAGCCGTTCTTCCTGCGTCAGCGTCGCGTACTCACTGGCCAGTTGCGGCCAGACCATGCCGTGGACGCCGCAGCCCTCCAGAAATCGTACCTGTTTGGCGAGCACTGGCAAATCCAATTGCCCCGCCGCGGTGAACGGTGTCTGCATGATGGGGAAGATTCCGCGCAAGGGCTTACGGTTTGGTGCGGCCGCTAGAGCCGAAGCGCCGGTGATGAAGACGAAGTTACGACGGGATAGTTGAATCATGTTTGGTTTAGCTCACGATCGCCGTACATTCAATTTCGATGAGCATGCCACCGCTCAAGACCGCTTGCACGGCTGTGGCGGCCGGAGGTTGATCCATGTTCAGATACTTGGCACGAATGGCCCGCAGTTCCTGGATGTTGGCAATGTCCGCCAGGAAGTAGTTGATCTTCACCACGTCCTTCCAGGTGGCCCCGCCGAGGGCCAGGCAGCGCGTCAAATGCGCGAAGGTATTTTCGCATTGAGTAGCGAAATCCTTGGGCAAGACGCCGGCGGCATCGGTTCCGCCTTGTCCAGAAATGAAGACCATCGTTCCGGGCGTGGCCGAGACCACGTGGGTGTAGCCGGGCGGCTTGGGGCCGGGGTTTAGAAAACGCTTGGGCACGCCGATATCGTACCATCGCCGTAATGTCACAACAGAGACAACCGGCGGAGCTAACCGTCAAGGCCGTCGTATTGGGTATGATCCTGGCCTTCGTGTTTGGTTCGGCCAACGCTTATCTCGGAATGAAGGCGGGGCAAACCGTGGCGGCCACCATTCCAGCCGCCGTGATCGCGATGGCGATCTTCCGGGTGCCCTGGATGCGCGGCACCATTCAAGAGCAGAATATTGTGCGCACAGCGGCGAGTGTTGGTGAAGCGCTCGTGGCCGGTGCGATCTTCACGATTCCGGCGTTCATGCTGGCCGAGGTCGATGGCGCCCGGCTATGGCCGAATTTGCGGGACCACTACTGGGAAGCGGTGGTGATTCTACTGGTGGGCGGCTTGATTGGCGTGTTCTTCATCATTTTGCTCCGCCGTCCGCTTTGCGTGGACGCCGGGCTTCCGTGGCCGGAGAGCGTGGCCAGCGCCGAGATTGTGAAGGCAGGCGCCGACAATAGCGATGCGCCGCGCCTGGTGTTTGGGGCGATGGCTTTTGGCGGGCTGGTCCAGGTACTCAAGAGTGACAAAGGTCTGCGGATCTTTCGCGAATACCTGGAGGGGTTCCTGGCCTTTCCTAACTCCGTGGTGCGCCATTTCAACTTTGAACGGCAGCCGATTGCGCAGGTCACGCACGGGGGAGGCATTCCCTGGTCCACGCCCGCGCTGTCTCCGGCGCTAATCGGCATTGGTTATATTATTGGGCCGCGGTACTCGGCCATCAGCGCCGCCGGCGGATTCTTCGCCTGGTGGGTATTCATTCCGCTGCTGCTGTTCTTTGACCCCGATCTGACGCGTAGACTGGGCGGCGGAGCCAATGGCACGCCGGATGTGGCGGCCTACACGATCTGGTACAACATCGTGCGGCCCATTGCGGTGGGCGCGATGCTGGTGGCGGCTTGCAACACGCTGTTCGAAATGCGCGATTCGATCACGCGTTCCATCCGCGGCGCCTGGGACGCCTCCCGAGCGGCCCGCGGCAGCGAGGCGGTTGAACGCACCGAGCGTGACATTCCGACACGCTGGGTGGCCATCTCCCTGAGCCTGCTGCTGGCGCCGGTGACTGCGATTTACTACTACTTCACTGGTGGTTGGTTGACGGCGATTGCGGCGGCATTGGTCATGACGGTGATCGGTTTTCTGTTGTCGGCCGTGGGCGGCTATTTGGTAGGCCTCGTGGGGAGTTCCAATCAACCGCTGTCAGGTTTGACGCTGTCGGCCTTGATTCTATCCGCGCTGCTGTTGTTGACGCTTGGTGTTTCCGGCAAAGCGGGTGTGGCCGCTGTGCTGGGCGTCGCAGCCGTAGTGTGTTGCGCTTGCTCGGTTTCCGGGTCATTGATCCAGGACTTGAAGGCGGGACACCTGCTGGGCGGCACTCCGTGGAAGATGGAGCTGGTGGAGATCCTGGCCGTGGTATTGCTATCGTTTTTCCTGGTGGCGCCGATGCTGGCGCTGCACGAGGCCAATCTCGATACGGGTGGTATCGGTGGGCGCGCGTTGCCCGCTCCGCAAGCGGGTTTGATGGCGCAACTCGCCAACGGCATCATGAGTGGCCAGATGGCATGGGGATTGCTAGGGATTGGAGCAGCCTTTGGAGCCGGTATGATCATGTGCGGCGCGCGGGCGCCGATGCTGATTGCCGTGGGAATGTACTTGCCCTTCGATACGACATCGGCGATTCTGCTGGGTGGCTTAATGCAGTGGTTCGCAAAACGATGGGGTGCCGATGAAGAGCGCGGCACGCTGCTC
>JAYTKJ010000293.1:0-16545 GCA_043730365.1 Acidobacteriota bacterium
ATCGAGATGGAGCCGAAGTGTTCTTCAAAGCGTTCCTTTCAACTGGCTCCGTTTGTGCTCGATTCATTGTCTGCGCATTTGGAGCGGCGGAAAATCCAGGCGGCGGCGGCCGGCTCGGAATGGATTGAGTCTGGCCGGGTGTTCACTTCCCTGACGGGCGCTCCGCTGGACGCCCGAAACCTCTCGCGAGATTTTGACAAAGTGAGAAACCGGCTGGGCCGTCAGGATCTGCGCTTGCATGACCTGCGGCACTCGGTCGCGACGGTGTTGCATATCGAGGGCGTTCCAGTCACTGCGATTCAGAACCTGCTGGGGCACGGATCGGACCGGACTACGCGAGATGTGTACTTGCACGTGGCTCCGGCGGCCGAACGCGCGGCTGCCGATATGATCCAGCGGCGACTAGGCCCGCAAACGAGGAAAACAGCATGAGCATGACCAAACGAGAAGCCCGGGTATTCGGCTCGCTGTATGAAAGGTGGAGGGCCAGGAACAAGCGGTTGAGTGTGAGCGATCTGGAGCTTCACATTTTGCTGGAGGCGTTAGACGGTCGAATCTTCGGGGATCGCTTGGCGGTAATGGATCTTCGTGAACGCTTGGTTGAGAAGCGCTATGGAAGACGCGGAAAGGGAACCTCATGAGCCGCTATCAGGTAATTGAAGAGGGCGGCGGCTTCGTGATCGCGCATCGTGGCCACGCCGAAGGGTTCTCTGAAGTCTTCGGTAGCCGGGCTGTTGCCGAATTGGCGTTGTCAAAGTTCGTCTTGTGGAGGAATGCGGCCATCGGGCTTGCGCGCGCGGCGGTCAACGATTCGCTGATGGCTGGCGATAAGTATACAAGCCCGGTGTTGGATCTTGTGGCCAGAATGGAGCTGGAACCATGAAGGGACTCAAGCAAGAATTGTGTAGGTTGCTGGCCGATTGGTTGATCTGGTGGGCCTTTAGGCTGGACCCTGAGCGATTCGATGGACGACTGAAATAAGCCCGGTTGCTACACGGGTTGCTACAAAAGGGAAAGGCCCTGGATCGCTCCAGGGCCTTTTCTCTTTTAGAATCATGGTGGGCGCGACAGGGCTCGAACCTGTAACCCTCAGCTTCGAAGGCTGATGCTCTATCCAGTTGAGCTACGCGCCCGACAGTGCTTCATCGATTATAAGATGAGACGTGGCTGCATCTGGAAGGGAAACTGAAATAAAGCTGCGAGCGGCGTCGGCCGCCGAGGCGCGGGCGGGGATCGAAGCGGCTGGTTTTGTGGAGGCGCGGGCGCGTGTCTTCGAAACCAATCAACTGCTGGACACCCCGGCGGGGTTGCTCAGAAGCCAAGGCGAGGTGCTTCGCCTACGCCAATGCGGAGGCCAGACGATCCTAACCTACAAGGGTTCGGCCACACGGGACCGGCACAAGTCACGCGAAGAGATCGAGACGCCAGTTGCCGATGCAGAGGCTCTGCTGACGATCCTGGCCAGGCTGGGATACGAACCGTCCTACCGGTATGAAAAATTCCGGACCGAGTTCGCTCGACCTGGCGAGCACGGTGTTGCCCAGGTGGACGAGACCCCGATCGGCACCTTTATCGAGGTGGAAGGGGAAAGCGAGTGGATTGACCGCACGGCCAAACAGTTAGGATATTCCGAGACGGACTACATTGTTGATTCATACGCAACGCTTTTTCGCCGATACTGTATGGATAATAGTCTTGAAATCGGCGCGGGCATGATCTATGGTGAACACCCTAGCCGATGAGCACTGTGAATGGAACAGTCCCTTAGGGGAAAGTTACTTAGTACGAAAAATGCTCTTTCTCCCACACAAATCCGCGCCTATGATGGTGATAGCAAGGTTATGATTTCAGCAATCTTTGTTGCGGCGGCATCCATGGTCCTACTGGGATACTGGTTTCGTTACACCTCGATGCTGATCTTGAGCACGAAGACGAGCCAGGATTTCTCATACGACATTGCGCATGCCCATGAGTTGCAGTTCCATGAAGCCCGCGCATCTTTGGCGACGATTTCATCGGGGCGATTCGAGTCTTTGCTGAGCGCGATCGATCATGACTATCGGCTGGTTTCGGCGCTGCTGCGGAACGTGGAGGCGGCCGAGAGCCGGGCCACCTTGGAAGATGCCATTCTGCGGATCGACTTCATCGGACTGAAGGTTGCCTATCGCCTTTCCTTGCCGTTTTCCGAGAATATCGCTCGGCGGGCGCTAGCGGAAATGTCGGACGTGGTCGCACATTTTGCCAACTCGGTGGGTGAGCGGTCAATGGCCAGCAGCAGCGTGGCGGGCTGAGCGAATTCAGTATCTCAATAGCCGCTCGGCTTCGGTCACAATGGTGGCCACTTGTGGCAGAATCTCATCCTCCAGATCCGGAGCATAGCCCACCCAAGTATCGAGGGCACCGATGCGGCCCACTGGGGCGTCGAGCCGGTCAAACAATTCAGAGGAAATCCGGGCGGCGATCTCGGCACCGTACCCAAAAGAACGCGTGTCTTCGTGAACCACCAGCGCCCGGCTGGTCTTGGCAACGGATGCGGCAATGGCTGTCCAGTCGTAAGGGGCCAGGGATCGCAAGTCGATAATCTCGATGGTCACATGCGGCAGGCGGCGTTCGAGCTCGAGTGAGGCTTGTAGCGACTTCTGAACGGTCGCTCCATAAGTAACGATCGTCAGGCTCTCACCGGGTTTCGCGACGCGCGCCTGGCCGAAAGGGATCGTGTAGTCCGGCCCGGGATGCGGTGAGCGGTTATACGTCTCGCGATACAGCTTCTTGTGCTCCAGAAACAACACCGGATCTTCGCAGCGGATGGCCGTGCGCAGCAACCCGCACGCGTCGAGCGCATTCGACGGCATAACTACCCGCAAGCCGGGGATATGTGTAAAGATGGACTCACCGCATTGGCTGTGATACACCGCACCGCCGGTGAGATAGCCGCCAATCGCCACGCGCAGCACCAGTGGACACGCAAAGCCGTTGTTGCTCCGCCAGCGCAAGGTGGCCATCTCGTCGCGGATCTGCATCATCGCCGGCCAGATGTAGTCAAAGAACTGGATCTCAGCCACGGGCTTCAAGCCGCGCGTCGCCATGCCGATGGCGCGTCCCGCGATGGCGGCTTCGGCGATGGGCGTATTGAAACAGCGGTCAGGACCGAAGCGCCGCTGCAGGCCCTGGGTGGCTTTGAAGACGCCGCCTTTGCCCTTCACCACGGAGAGATTTTCGGGCCGGCCGCAATCGGCGACATCCTCGCCGAAAACCACCATGCGCGGATTGCGGGCCAATTCCTCGTGGAGCGTGAGGTTGATCTCGTCAACCATCGTGCGAGGCTCGCCTTCGAAGTGAGGTTCGGTGTCGAAGGCCGCGCCGGCCGCGTCCACGCGCTCGGAATACAAAAACCGCAACGCCGATCCGGCCTCGGGCGGAGCGGCGCGCAAGGCCGCATCAGTTGCCGCCTGCAGTATGTCGTCCGCTTCGTGGGTCACTAGTTGAAGCCGGTGACGATCAAGCAGGCCTTCCTCGACCAACCATTCCGGGAAGCGGGTCACCGGATCGCGCTCGGCTTCGGCCTGACGCTCGGCCTCCGTCTTGTAGAGCTTTTCGTCGTCGGAGAGGGAATGCGAATAGGGTCTGATACAAGTGGCCCGCACCAGCGCTGGTCCTTCCCCCGCTCGGGCATATTCAATCGCGCGCTGCATGGCGTTGAACGATGCCACCAGGTCTGTACCGTCCACGTCGAGTGTCAAAAGATCCGGGAAGCCCGCCGCCAATCTGGTGATGCTGCCCCCCGCTGTTTGCTCTTCAATCGGCACCGAGATCGCGTAGCCGTTGTCCTGAACGAGAAACACCAGCGGCAGCTTTTCAAGACAGGCAATGTTGAGCGCCTCCCAGAATTCGCCTTCGCTGGTGGCGCCGTCGCCGGAGGTAACGAGCACAACTTCGCGCGCCGCCGGATCGAGTGTACGGCAGGCCTGCGCGCAGCCGGCCGCTTGCAGATACTGCGTGCCCGTGGGCGACGAGGCGGACACGATATGCAGCGCGGGCGAACTCCAATGCGAGGGCATTTGACGTCCGCCAGAACTGGGATCGGAGCCCGCGCCAACGGCCTGCAGTAGCATGGCCTCGGCGGTCATACCGAGCGTGAGGCAGAGCGCGCGGTCGCGATAGTAGGGATAAATCCAGTCGCGCCCGGCGTCGAGGGCCAGCCCCGCCGCCACTTGAATTGCCTCATGCCCCGCGCCACTCACCTGGAAGAAGATTCGGTTCTGGCGCTTGAGTAGGATCTCGCGGTCATCGAGCCGGCGCGAGAGATACATCAGCCGGAAGGCTTCGATCAACTGCTCGGGCGAAAGCGGGGCCGTCACCGCGGTCAAAATGGGCGTGGCGAGTTCGGGTCCTGCCATGTCGTGCTGCCCATATCTTCCCATGCCTCGATCGGCTACTTCAGGTCGACGGTATCGAGCCGGCCCTTTTCGCGCGCCACTCCGACGATCATGAACTCGAGTTCGCCGGCCGGGTCGGTGTTCTCGAAACTGTGGACATCGTTCATCAGGACGGGAATCGCGTCGCCCTTGCGAATCGAAACCGTTTCATCGCCAATCCGCACCGTGCCCTGACCGTTCATCACGTAGTAGAACTCTTCGACGCCCGCATGCATATGGCGTCCCACCGAAGCGCCGGCAGGCAGCAGCAGATGATCCACGTAGGCCCAATTTGTAAAGAACACCTCGGGTTGCAGAGCACGCCGATACTGCGCCGTGCCTTTACCGCCGTGCAGCGCCGGTGCCGGGCGCAGGAGTTGGCGATCCAAGCGCATGGTGATGAAGACCGGCTTGGCGTCCACGGGTACGCCCACGCGATCGTCGCCAAGGTCTGTGGCATCGTACTTGCCCTTCACGCTACCCACGGCGATGTTCATCCACTCGGTGGGTTTGCCGGACGAATTGTAGATGCCGTGCGAGCGCCCCATGCGGCATGGCGCACCCGCCGGACCAACCAGCCGCGACGTGCGGCCGTCGATAGTGAACTGCGCTTCGTTGTCCAGAATGACAAACATCTCCTCCATCTGGTTGTGATAGTGATGGCCGATGCCGCCGCCGGGCGGGATGACGCCGCGATGCAAGAAGGTGAGGTTGGTATTCAGAACAAACGCGTCGAAAAGCCCTTGATAGTTCAAGCCCTCCGGCGCGCCTCCGTGGACGGACTTGATGAGGCGGTAGGTCGAGGGGTCGGTGTGGGCAATGCGCTTATCCAGCGGTTCGCGGGCGACGGCCGGCCAGACCAACAGAGTGAGAAGGCACACGTGTTTCATGCGCCAGTGAGTATATCGGAATTCGCCCCGTCATGCGGCGTCCATTCGTCTGGTACGCTTGTCAGGTTTACATGGCCACGTCTGACTCACTGCTCACCTACCTGCTCCTCTGCCTGGCGGCGCTCGCCGCCGGCGCGATCAATTCGATTGCTGGAGGCGGGACGCTGGCGACGTTTCCCACGCTGCTCACGGTGCTTTCCGCCGTGCCGGCCAATGCCACTAGCACCGTCGCGCTGCTGCCTGGCTCGTTCGCGTCGGCCTGGGGGTATCGCAAGGAGCTAGCCTCATCGAGAGCCATGCTGACACGGCTGTTTTTCCCGAGCTTGTTCGGTGGTATCGCTGGCGCGTTCGCGCTGACCCGGTTTCCGGAGCGGATCTTTGAGAACCTCGTCCCATGGCTGCTCTTGACGGCCACTACTCTCATGCTGGTGCAACGGCCGCTGGCCAAGTGGATCGGCGCGCATCCGCATGAAGCGCCTTCCAGCGGCACGGTGACCGCGGTCGTGCTGTTTCAATTTCTGGTGGGCGTCTACGGCGGATACTTCGGCGCGGGCATCGGCATCCTTATGCTGAGCTCGCTCGCCTTCATGGGCATTGCCGATATTCACCAGATGAACGGAGTGAAGTCGATCCTGGCTTCGGTGATGAACGGAGTCGGAGCAGCCATCTTTGTGTTCGAGGGCAAGGTCGTGTGGCGTTACGCGTTGCCTATGGCTGTGGCCTCGGTCATTGGCGGCTACGTCGGCGCCAGACTGGCGCGGAAGTTGCAAGCCTCCACGGTGCGGTCCATTGTGATCGTCATCGGCTTTGCGGTGGCGGCTTATTCATTCTATCGGCGATTTGCCGCGTCCTAGGGCGTTTCCGGTTCAACGTAGAGGACCGCTTGCTAACGCGGCGACAGCAGCGGGGCGCACGATGGGGCGAGCCGACGTCGAACCCTGCTGGTGGCGAGAGGGACGTTCGAGCCGCGAAGGAACGGCGCTGGCCGCCGGGCGCCAAAAGTGTTAACAAGTTGTTCTGTTCCGCGGCTCCCCCAGCCTTGTCTAACCAGCCACGTTCCCTCTTCCCGCGCACGGTGTGCGGCTCTGGGAGGAGCGAGGATGTCAGCAGGAAGGATAAAGAGAAGATATGAGAAAACGACAGATAAGCGGCTTGTTTGCCGCAGCGAGGACGACGGCTACGGGTGCCGCCGGTCTACTGGCCCTCATGGCGGCGCCCCTTGCGATGCAAGCGCAATCGGTGACGCTTTACGGTAGCCTTTCGAATTTTGACGTCGTGAATGACACGGGAGGAGAAGTTTGCGGGTTTGAGATCGAGTTTCATGGCTCTACCGGCATCAACAGCTACTACAACTGGAATCGATATGGCGCTCCGAGCGTGGTGCCGTTTCCGGGAGGCGGGGGAGTCTACGCGCGTTGGATGTCAGCATGGGATCCGGCCTCGCAAAAATGCATCAACAGCACGCCTCAGGCAATCAAGCCAACGGTGTTGACCGGCCACCAATGCATCATCGGTACGGCTGGTTATACCACCAGCGGCTGTGAGCACTTCGGCATTTCTACTATCGGCAATCCAACCAAGGTGATCTATCATTGGATGGTTGCCGATCCCGCCAACCCTGGCCAATTGAAAACCTACGGTTCACAGGTCGGCATTCCGGCCCCGGTCTGGGTCGTGCAGCCTCCTGCTGTCCCTGGGGCTCCCGCAGTGATTGTGGCTGTTGTCGATCCGCCGATTCCCCCTCCGCCAGCCAAAACCTTTGGCGAAGCGCAATGGATGAAGACGTACAAGACTGAGCTCAATCGTCTGGCCAACCTTGACGAACTGGTGGCGGACAATCCGGCCGTACCGCAAGACCCGGCTCAGGTCGAGACCGATTGGGATCTGATGCAGACCGAACTCGGCGGAGGCGGCAGGCAACGGCAGAAGCGCGGCGGGCTCGGCAATGGTGGCAAAGCCGTCGTCCGGCGCTTCGAGTTCTACAAGTACGCAGGCGCCGTCGACGCCATCACTGGCGAAGCCAAGTGCGCCGACCTGCTGTGCAAAGCTCCTGGGCCCGGCGAAGTGGGCGACTTCATCGGCGCGCAGAACGCTGCGGCAAACCTCAATGTGCCGCTACAGTATCCCGTGACCGCTGTGGTCGTCGGATCCGGCTCCGTGGATTCATCGGACCGTGTAATCCGATGTCCGGGCGCGTGCACGCAATCGGTGTCCCCTCACGCGGTTGTTACTTTGACCGCGAAAGAAGATAAGGGAACCTTTGCGGGCTGGACCGGAGCTTGCACCGGGCTTAGCCT
Source organism: Acidobacteriota bacterium (assembly GCA_043730365.1). GTDB lineage: Bacteria > Acidobacteriota > Terriglobia > Bryobacterales > Bryobacteraceae > VFZP01. The sequence continues at coordinate 7,603 of JAYTKJ010000293.1, forward strand.
TACCTGCGTGATCACGGTGGATTCGATCGCGACCACCACCGCCACTTTCAATACCCCCTTCCGCTTGAATGTACGAATCAACGGGCTTGGTACGGTCGGCGGCAGCCCGGCCGGCAGCCGGTTTGCCGGGGGTACCGTCGTCACTTTGACCGCCGCACCGACAGCGGGCAACGTGTTCTCCGGTTGGGCCGGCGCCTGCTCTGGCACTGCTCTCAACTGCACTGTTACCATCACTGCGGATACCTCGGTCACAGCTAACTTCAGCGGCGCCGTCGCGCCTCCCCCGCCGCCGCCGCCGGCCGGAGCCGTTTTCCGGTTGGATGTCAAGACCAACGGCAACGGCTCAGTGGCCTCGAACCCCGCCGGCCGTGACTTCAACGCAGGTACGGTCGTGACACTGACGGCTACTCCCGACGCCGGCCAACCCTGGACCGGATGGACCGGTGGGTGTACCGGCATCTCTCGCACCTGCACGGTCACGCTGAATGCCAACACCACGGTGACCGCCAACTTCCGGTAACTGGCGACGAATAGAGTCCAAACATAAAGGGCGGGATGCGTCTCACCAGACGTCTTTCCGCCCTTACTGTCGCGTGGGGTACTTCAATCGGGTCTGGCGCGGTTTTAGATCCTTTTGGCGGGTTTGTCTGGCACCGCTCAAGGCCGCCATTGCCGGCAGAACAGGAGTCGTGGCAGACGAAGCGACACTTTCCGGCGGCTTCAGCCGCAATCGGACTCTACCGACTTGAGCCGGTAGCAGTTTCAATGGAATACAATGCCAATATGCCAGTCGAGCCCGAGGAGTTCCAACGCAAGGTCAAAGAGATCGTGCGTGAACACTACGCCGGCAAACGCACGCCGCTTCTGCTCGCTCACTTGGGATTGGAGATTGAAGCACTCCAAGTCTGGCCTTCAGACCGAGGCCAGCGCAATCTCAAACAGCTCATCACGGAGACTTGCGGGCCAGATCTCCAAATTGTTTGGGATAGAAAGTCACCGGCTTATATCGCGGTTGTGACGCCTGACGTTCGTGCGGACGTCGAAGCACAGATTGCCAAACGGTTTGGCGACAAGGGCTCCGTACAAGTCCGGTTGGAGGATATCGCATGGCCAGTCTTGTTGGCGTTCTGTATCAACGTCCAGAATGAGGCAGTGTACATTCGTAGGACTCACCCGTTCCGCTACGAAGTCGGCACGGTTGCGGCAGATCGGGCGGCCGACTACATTCTTGTCGAACCGGAATTTCGACGTCCGGGACTGAGGATTGACCATCCACATCAACTCCCGCTTAGTGAGCGACGAAATCTTGAAGGCCTCATCCAAAGATGGGCGGCGGTTCACGGCGTAGAGATCGATCAATTCTCGAAACTCCGTCAAGAAGAGAAGGAAGAATCGGAGAGCGGGAAGACCGCTCTTGATCGTTTGTTGGCTGCGCAGCCTCTCGACCTGGCGCAACGCATCATGATTCCCGCTGACATCGCCCAAATTCTCTCCAGGATTCATTGACCGGCGATGGAAAAGCCCAAGAAAAAAAACCGATTTCTGCCGGTCTCGTTACCCTCCACCACCCCAGTGGATCTCTTCTTGCTCGCTGGCCTTCCGAACCCTCTCCATACGCGAGCCATCGACTTCTTACGGTGCGTGGCAGGGCGGCATGCCAAAGTCATTGCGGTACCATCCCCAGGCCTTGATGGTTTGCTCTATCGACAGAGTACGGTCCAGACCCTTCTGTCCGGTGCCGCGCAATTCGCTGCGCGACGGCTAAAGAATCGAAGCGACGACCAAGCAGTCCGGCCAAGAAGAATCGTGCTCCTTTACGTCCCATCTGGCGATTCCCCGAGGTTGCTGGATGAGTTCGACTTCTTCGTCTTCCCAGTGCCGCTGCGCGACCTAGCGATCTTTGATGATAGCGGCCGCCAAAGACGACATATGCCCGCAGCATGCGAACAAGCAATTGCAAAGGGCATGGTGGTCTACGAGCAGGAGCTTGTTGGGTTTCTCCAGCGGACGATTGAGAGCAGGAAATCGAGCGAGCCTCTTTTGCTGCCGCCCTCTAATTTCCATTTGCCTGGCGAACGCCTCAAGCAAGTGTTTCGCGAATTGACCCGCGGCACAAGAACGTGGCGAAACGCGATGCCCGCAGCTATTGAGGCAAGGATGTATAACCGTGACAGGCTTCCCGAATTCCTGGACCATCAGGAGCGACAGATGATCTATCGCGATGCCCGCGGCGTGGTTTTCCCGTGCGCACGGCCTACGGAATTGCATGGTGCGCAAGAGATCGACCCTACCGCTAAAGTTTCAATTCTTCGTGAAATGCTTCGGAGTACATACCGCTTCGGGACTTCTCTCCCGCAGGGGTTTCATCACGACGCCCAATTCGAGGATGGTCGGCAGTTCAACCAAACGAGGTTCGATTGTTCACGACACGGAGAACTGCTGGTGACAGCGAGTCACGCTAACATCTATCCCAACGATTTTGTGAGGCCGGCACCGTAGCCGCAAAACTAAAATACCGCAGCGCTACAGTGTAGCGGCTGCGGTAGATAACTCTGGAACAACTTTAGATGCGTTAACTTACGTCCCAGCCGGTCGGTCTGAAAAGCCAAAGCTAATCAACCACAACGATTCCAGCTTTCGCCGGAACCGCCGGACCCAGATAAGGTCATCGGATCTCAAAGCCGAAGCTCTGACGCTTTTCCGCCCTCCTTCGGGTCGGTCCGCGCGGATGCCACTAAAGCACTATAGCCAGTTCACTTCAAGGATCTCACGAGTTGATGTGTCGCGTCAATGGTTTTATGGCGTTCGAGGTCAAACACTTGGCCGAGAGTTGGCACCGCGCTGCAAGACTCTGACCGCTGACGCCCGACTATTTGAATGTCCATTTCGCGGTCGATCACGACCAGCGGAGGGCAGGCAGAACGTCGCACGGCTGTTCGGCCCGTCCCAACAGATCCGGAATCCGGCGCCTCGGACTGCGCGGCTTGGGAACCGAACCTCCCTTGCGTTGTATCCTGTACCGCCAGACGGCATCGCAATAATACCCAAGTCCGGCATCGCGCCCTAAACTTGCACACCCCGACCTCGATAGTGTGCCCAAACTGAGCTCCCCCGCCGCTCCTCGATTAAAAGCAAATAAGCGCATTAGGATAATTAATGTACAATCGCCCTTGCATTTGGTTTGCTTGTGGGCTACTCTCTAAGAGGAGCTTATTCCGTGCTCAACGTAATCATTCAAGTATCGGTAATCGTACCCGGCCCCGCCTAGGGAGCTGGTTCTGAACGAACCAACGAGCCGCTGGCGGGGAAATGCACCTCGGCCAGCGGCTTTTGTTTTTGTGCAACGAGTAAAAGGACAAACGAACCAATTTTATGTCGAACCTGATGAGTGGCGCCAAGATCCTGCTCGAGTGTCTGCTGCGAGAGGATGTCGATTGCATCTTTGGATATCCCGGCGGCGTAACCCTTCCTCTTTATGACGCCATCTACGATCACCCGATCCGCCACGTCCTGGTGCGGCACGAAGAGAATGCCGCATTTGCCGCGCAAGGGTACTCGCGAGCCACCGGCCGCATCGGCGTCTGCTGCGCCACCTCCGGACCGGGTGCCACCAACCTCACCACCGGCCTGGTGGACGCCATGATGGACTCGATTCCGATTGTCGCCATCACCGGACAGGTTACCTCCAAGCTGATTGGCAGCGATGCGTTCCAGGAAGCCGACACCTTCGGAATCACGCGCCCCTGCACCAAGCACAACTTCATGGTCCGGAATCTGGCTGACCTGCCGCAGATCGTGCATGAGGCCTTCTACATCGCCGGTTCGGGCCGTCCCGGTCCGGTGGTGGTGGATATTCCGAAGGATGTCTTCCAGGCTATGGCGCACTACTCGCCGGTCACCAGCATTCACTTGCCCGGCTACAAGGTTCATACCGATGGCCACGCCGGCCAGATCCGGCGCGCCGCGCACATGATGTGGGAAGCCAAACGTCCGCTGGTCTATGCCGGCGGCGGCGTGATTCACGCCAACGCGCATCAGGAGCTGGTGGAGCTGATCGACATTCTTAACGCTCCGGCCGTCACCACGCTAATGGGGCTCGGCACCATACCGGCCAACCATCCGAACTTCATCAGCATGCCGGGAATGCACGGTTCGTATGCGGCTAACATGGCTCTCACCGAATCTGATTTACTGATTGCCTTGGGCGTGAGATTTGACGACCGCGTCACCGGCCGGTTGGCCGCATTTGCTCCGCATGCCAAGGTGGTTCACGTCGATATCGATCCGGCCGAGATCAGCAAGAACCGGGCCGCTGACTTGCCGGTGGTGGGCGATCTGAAGCGCGTGCTGCCCAAGATGAACAAGATTCTGGCCGAACTGAAGCCGGTGGAGTCCGCGCTCAACGAGGATTCGCGGCGCGCGTGGCGTGAGCGCATCAGCGGCTGGATGGCGGAGAATCCGTATGATCGTGCTACTTCCACCGAAGTGATCCGGCCCCAGCACTTGATGTCTGAGATTGACCGGCTGTCCGGCGGGCAGGCCATCGTCACCTCGGACGTGGGCCAGCATCAGATGTGGTCGGCGCAATTGATCCGGTTCAACGAGCCGCGCCTTTGGTTGAACTCCGGCGGTCTTGGGTCAATGGGCTTCGGCTTGCCCTCGGCGATTGGCGCGCAGTTTGCCCGTCCCGACAAGCTGGTGTTTGCCATCATGGGCGACGGCGGCTTCCAGATGTCGATTCCTGAACTGGCCACCATCGCCAGCTACGGCCTGCCCATCAAGATGATCGTCATGAACAACGGCTATCTCGGCATGGTGCGGCAGTGGCAGGAGCTGTTCTACAACAATCGCCTCAGCTCGGTGACTCTCGATTGTTTCCCCGAAGCCGAGATGCTGGCCGGGGCCTATCGCATCAAGGGCAAGACCATTGAGAAGCCCAGCGATCTGGCGGCGGCGCTTGAAGAAGCTGTACGAGAGCCCGGTCCGTACCTGCTCAACGTGAAAGTGTCGCCGTACGAGAACGTCTATCCGATGGTTCCCGCCGGCGGCGCCATCAACGAAATGGTGTTGGGCCAACCCAAACCAGTGCCAGTGGCCGGGGACTAGGGAGAAGCTCGAGATGCTGCAAATCATATCCGTATTGCTCGAAAATAAACCCGGCGCCATGATGCGCGTCACCGGACTGCTCAGCGCCCGCGGCTATAACATCGAGAGCCTGACGGTGGCGCGCACCACCGACCCTGAACTGTCGCGTATGACCATCGTGGTTGACGTGGAGCCGAACCTGCGCAAACAGGTGATCAAGCAAATGAACAAGCTGATCAACGTGCTGCAGGCCAATGACCTCACCGAAGGGCCTTCGGTGACGCGCGAACTGGTGTTGATGCGCGTGCGTGCGCCTATGGAGGCCCGCGCGGCGCTTCTCAAGGAAGCCGAGATATTCGGCGCCCGTGTGATTGACTCGTCGGTCGAGGGCTTTGCCCTCGAAGCCACCGGCGACTCCGAAAAGCTCGACGAATTCATTGACGTCATGCGCAGCTACGGCGAGATTGATGTGACGCGGTCCGGCACGGTCGGCGTGTCGCTTGAGCCTCGTAAGCTGCGCTTGTCGTCGCCTGTGCCCACCAAGCCCGCGCCGGCCGGCGCACCCGCCGCACCTGCCGAAGTAAGTAACTGACTAACAAACTGATTTGGAGCTCTCAATAATTCCATGCTGAATCGCTATTACGAAAAAGACGGCAACCTGGACCTCTTGAACGGAAAGACTGTAGCCATCGTCGGCTACGGCAGCCAGGGCCATGCGCACGCTCTCAACCTCCGGGACTCGGGCGTCAATGTGGTGGTGGGCCTCTATGAAGGCAGCAAAAGTACGCAGAAGGCCAAGGACGCCGGCCTCAAGGTGATGAGCGTGGCCGCCGCGGCTGCCGCCGCCGACATGACCATGATTCTGGTCTCAGACCATATTCAGGCCGACGTCTACCACAAGGAAATCGCGCCTTCCATGAAGGCCGGTAAGACAATCATGTTCGCGCACGGCTTCAATATTCATTTCGGTTTCATCAAGGCTCCCGCCGAGATCGATGTGACGATGGTAGCGCCCAAAGCGCCCGGCCATCGCGTGCGTGAGTTGTTTACCGAGGGCGTCGGCGTGCCGGCGCTGGTGGCCATCCACCAGAACGCGTCCGGCCAGGCTCTCCAGAACTCACTCGCCTATGCCAAGGCGCTCGGCACGCTAAAAGCTGGTGTGATCGAGACCACTTTCCGCGAGGAGACCGAAAGCGATCTGTTCGGCGAACAGGCCGTGCTTTGCGGTGGCACATCGGAGCTGATCAAGGCCGGCTTTGACACGCTGGTGGAAGCCGGCTACGCCCCCGAGATTGCCTACTTTGAATGCCTCCATGAGCTCAAGCTCATCGTCGACCTCATCTACGAAGGCGGTCTCGAGTACATGCGCTACTCGGTCTCAGACACGGCCGAGTATGGCGACTACACCCGCGGTCCGCGGATCATCAACAATCAGACCCGCGTCGAGATGAAGAAGATTCTTTCCGAGATTCAATCCGGCGAATTCGCCCGCAAGTGGATGGAAGAGAATCGCACGGGCCGCGGCAACTTCCTGGCCATGCGCCAGACCAACAACGTTCACCAGATCGAAGTGGTGGGCCGCGAACTGCGCTCTATGATGACGTTCCTCAAGAAAAAGAAGGAAGCCGGCATCCCGACGGCCTAATCGCAACCCATGCGCATTTTCACCTTCGATACCACTCTCCGGGATGGCACGCAGGGCGAAGCTGTCTCCTTTTCGGTGGACGACAAAATCGCCATCATGCACAAGCTGGATGAGTTGGGGATCGACTATATCGAAGGTGGCTGGCCCGGGTCCAACCCGAAGGACAAGGAGTTCTTCGCGCGGGCCCGGAGCCTGAAGTTGCGACATGCGCGGCTCACGGCCTTTGGGGCCACGCGCTTTGCCAAGAACCCGGTGGACAAAGATCCTTCGGTACTCGCGCTGGTGGAGGCGGCCACGCCGTCCGTGGCCATTTTCGGCAAGAGTTGGGATCTGCATGTGCATCGGGCCCTCAACATTACCGAAGAAGAAAATCACAAGCTGATCTGGGAGACAGTCAAGTTTCTGAAGGATCACGGCCGCGAAGTGATCTACGACGCGGAACATTTTTTTGACGGCTATCTTCACAATCCCGATTTCGCCCTGCGCACGCTGGAGCAAGCCAGCCGCGCCGGCGCCGACGTCTTGTGCCTTTGCGACACCAACGGCGGCACCATCACCTCGCGCCTGGCCGAGATCGTCGCCGAGGTTCGCAAGCGCTTTGATGGCGTGATCGGCATCCATCCTCACAATGATTCCGACGTCGCGGTGGCCAACGCCCTGGCGGCGGTGGAAGCTGGCGCCACTCACGTGCAAGGTTGTATGAACGGCTATGGCGAGCGCTGTGGCAATGCCAATCTGGCCTCCATCATCGCCAATCTGGAAGTCAAACTCGGTCACACGACCATCGGCCCGGAGAGTCTCACGCGCTTGACGCAGGTCTCGCGCTTCATCGCCGAACTCGCCAATCTTCCCTTGCGCAATGACCAACCCTATGTCGGGCAGAGCGCGTTCGCTCACAAGGGCGGCGTGCATGTGGCGGCGGTCCTCAAGGATTCGGCCACCTATGAGCACATCCAACCCGCGCGAGTAGGGAACCATCAGCGCGTGCTCATTTCAGACCTCTCCGGCCGCGGCAACGTTCTCTACAAATTGAAAGAGCAGGGCCTCGAGGAACGCATCACCGAGGAGGCGCGGCGCGAGTTACTGGAGCGCATCAAGCATCTGGAGTATCTCGGTTACGAACTGGAAGCGGCCGAAGGAACGTTTGAACTTCTGGTGCGCGAGGCGTTGCGCCCCGGGCAGCATTTCTTTGAAGTGATCAACTTCGAAGTCATCACGAAAATGGCGGGCTCGCGTCCCTCCACCTCCACGGGGACTGTCAACATCAAGGCACAGGACGGCGTTCATTCGGCGACGGCCTCGGGCCACGGCCCGGTTCATGCGTTGGATCTTTGTCTGCGCCAGTGTCTGTCGGCGCTCTATCCGGCCATCGCCAACGTGCGGCTGACAGACTACAAGGTGCGTGTGCTGGAGCCCAAGAAGGGTACCGCCGCCAAAGTGCGCGTGCTCGTCGAATGGTCCGATCATCAGCGCTCGTGGACCACTGTGGGTGTGTCGGACAATGTGATCGAGGCATCGTGGCTCGCCCTGCTTGATGCCATTCGCCTCGAGATCATGAGACTCACCGAGCAGGACCCCGTGCTCGAGCGAGCCCTGGAATCCTATGGCTGGGGCGTTTAGGCGCGCCCGGTAGTAGAATGAGGTCGACGCTTGGCGCCGGACTATGACTTCACCTGAAACAGGCAACTCCGACAACCGCTACGAGTTGATTGAGTTGATTCGGGCTGACCGCCAGGCCGCCGATTGGAAAGCGCTTGATCGTCAAACTGGCGGTTGGGTTGCAATTAAGACCCTGGCGCCCGATCTGAGCGAGGCGGCGTTCGCCGCTATTGAGCGGGCTTGGCGCCGCATGGTTCTGCTCCCCCATCATCCCCACGTTGCCGGCGTGTTGGACACCGGAAGAATTTCGGTCGATGGCCGCGCCACGCCGTTCTTGTCATTGCCGCTGACGGCTGGGCGCACCTGGACTGAATTTAACGCCCGCAAGCTGCAACCTTCCGACGTTGTCGAAGTGATTAGTCAGGTGGCTAAGGGTGTTGAGGCCCTGCACGAAGCAGGAGTGGCTCATGTGGACATCAAGCCGGAGAATATTCTGCTCTGGGGGGACCTTTCGGCTAAGGGAGTCGGACAATAATAAATCTCCAATCATGACGATGCCGAAAAAGAGCTGAGAGGTGCAGTGGCGATGATGGTGACGAACCATTTGCCCAACC
>JAYTKJ010000294.1:0-7456 GCA_043730365.1 Acidobacteriota bacterium
AAGCAGCGTCTATCCGGGGACGACGCATGATTATTGGGTATACGTGCCCGCTCAGTATGACGCGGCGAAACCGGCGGCGGTGATGATTTTTCAAGACGGGGCGGGCTTTGTCAACGAGACGGGCCATTCGCGTGTTCCGGTCGTGTTCGACAATCTCATTCACAAAGGAGAGATGCCGGTCACGATTGCGATCCTCATCAGCCCCGGCATCCTGCCCGCAAGAAACGAGGCTGAGCAGGCGCGATTCTATCGCAGCTACGAATACGATGCGGTGACGGGGCGCTATGCGCGTTTCCTGATCGAGGAGATCCTGCCGGAAGTGGGCAAGACCTACAACCTCACAACGGATCCGAATCTGCGCGCGATCTCGGGTTCATCGTCGGGCGGGAATTGCTCGGTCAATACGGCCTGGGAGCGGCCCGACTATTTTCGCCGCGTCGTGAGTTTCATTGCAGGGTTCACGCATCAACGCGGTGCGCTGATTCTGCCGTCGCAGGTCCGCAAATTTGAGGGCAAGCCACTGCGGATCTTCCTGCAAGACGGGACGGGCGACGTCAACATTCAAAGCAACCAGGATATGATCGCCGCGCTGGACCAGGCAGGTTACGACGCCAAGCTCGTGGTGGGGAGCGAAGGCCACAACATGAAGCACGGCGGTCCGCTGCTGCCGGAGGCGTTGCGTTGGGTGTGGCGCGATTGGACCAAGCCGATCGCCAAGCCGCTCAAGTCTTTCGCGGCGCGATTCGTCGATCCCTCGCTGGAGTGGGAATCGGTGAGCCGCGGGCACAAGTACACGGAGGGGCCTGCCGTGGACCCGAATGGCAACGTTTACTTTTCCGATTTCCCGAGCAGCCGCATTCACAGGATCGATCACGCGTCAGGCAAGGTCAGTCTGTTCAAAGAGGACACGGGCGGCGCCAACGGACTGATGTTCGGGCCCGATGGCCGTCTGTATGCTTGCCAGGACGGACGGCGGCGGATCGCAGCCTATGACATGGCGGGCAAAGAGACCGTTATCGCCGAAGGCGCCGGTTGCAATGACTTGGCCGTCAACGCGAAGGGAGAGGTCTACTTCACCGAGCCGCAGGGGCACCGCGTATGGTTTGTCAACAACAAGGGCGAGAAGCGAGTGGTTCATGAAGGGATTGCCTTCCCGTACGGCGTGAGGCTGTCGCCCGATCATTCTTTGTTGATGGTCACCGATTCGTCGACGCGCTGGATCTGGTCTTTCCAAACGCAGCCCGACGGATCGCTGGCGTATGGCCTCGCCTTCCACCGGCTGGAGATGGAGGATGAGGTGGGCGCTGGTCAAACGCGGTCAGGCGCAACCGGCTTCACGGTGGACACCGAGGGCTTTTTATATGTCTGCACGCGGCTGGGTCTGCAGGTGTCGGATCCAGCCGGGAGAACTTCGGCCGTCTTGTTGAAACCGTTTGAGAAGGGGCTGAGCAACGCCGTCTTCGCCGGGCCGATGCTGGACACGCTTTACGTCACCGCGAGAGACGAGGTGTTTCGGCGCCGCATGAAGCGGCAGGGCGTTTTCCCGTGGAAGCCTGTCAAGCCGATCGCGCCGAGGCTGTAGGCGGGCGCCGTTCAATCGGGCATCAACAGCGGGCTTACTTTGTTGCCGTGGCGGCGGTAGATGCGAAAGTCGGAGTCCAGCGTGAAGACTTCCGCGTCCGGTTGCAGTTCGGAGAGCCGGACCAAACAAGCATCGGCCAGTGACCTAGGCCGATTGCGGTAACGACGCATGAGAGCCCGCAAATCCGACTGCTCCCCTGTATGTCGAGCGCAATGCGGAGTACGCCCCGCTCCAGCAAAGCGAAGAGAGGGTCGGCCGGGCGACCTTCCCGTTTCAGGAGAAATGCCGCTTCCGTCAGAACCGGCTCACACGTCAACGCGGGCGGCTGGAGTAACCTCCATTGATCGCAGGTCCACGAATGATGCGTCAGTTCAGCGGCGAGGAAGCTCACCAGGGGACCGGTGTCGATCAAGGCCTGGCCTTTTTTCACGGGCCAAAACCCTCCATATACTTGAGATCTTCCGCTAGATCCTTGGGCAGCCCCTTGACCGTACCGGCAAGATCACGGGCGACATCCTAACAAGACAATTTTCCGGCTGACGGTTGTTCTTGCAGAGCCTTTGCCAGGCTCTCCCGAACAAGCCACGATTTGGACACCCGTCTGGCCTTGGCTTGGCCAGCGAGTTGGGCAAGGAGCTCATCAGGCAACTTCAGGGAGATCGTTCGCATAACTAAAATGGTGATACGCTTCGTTCTGCCGCGCAATACGCCAAGGACACCGATTGGCTACGATTGGGTGTCGCGATGTTTGGCTTGTTCCATCACGATATCGTTGACGTGCGTCAACGTCTTGGCTTCCGAAGCCCCTTCAATGGCTCGCAACGGGCAACCAGAAAGTTGTGCCTGTTGGTCGGATTGCCGCTGGGATTCCTTGGCGGCCCGGGCGGCGGCTTGGGCGATTTCGCCCTGCAAGCGGGCGGGAAAGCCGGCCGTCTCCTGGCCTTCAGCGCAAACATTTACTGGAGCCTAAGCCCGAGCATCGGAAGCGACCCGGCATGGAGAAAATCACGGCGGCGCAGGCCTTCACCGAATTCGACCGCACGATCGGCATCGAGACGAAACAGGGATTTGCATCCGGATGCCGCGGTCAACTACGGCGCGAAGTAGCCGTTGGTATCGAGAATCAGGTGCGTCTGGTTGGTGACGAAGCTCGAGACGGCACCGGCTGTTCCCGCCGGTACGATCGCCGCGTTGGCCACGACCGAATCGTCAGTGGCGTTGAGCGTGGAAACGAGAGGCTGCGCCGATCCCGTGGGCCACAAGGTCAGGTACCCCAGTATGGTCGCCGGGACCACGGTGGCATTCAGCGAGAACGCCGCAGCCGTGCCGGGCAGGGCGCAACTGGCGAGCGGCAACCGGTAACTGCGAGACTCGCTCGCTGCCAACACCGTCCCGCCGAATTCTCCGTTGGCCTCGCGCGTGTCCAGAAGGCGGCACGGCGTGACCGTAAAGAACCGCTGCCCGTTTGCGGCGCCCACCGGCCCGAAGTAGCCGTTGATGTCCAGCACCAAATGGCTGGCATTCAACACGAAAGCACTGACAGCTCCGTTGGCGCCCGCCGGGACGATGGCGGCATTGGCCACGACCGCGCCCGTGGGCGCGTTGAGCGTCGAAACAAGCGGCCGAGCCTGCCCAGTGGGCCAGAGCGTGAGATAGCCGAGCGGCCCGGATGGCACCACCGTCGCATTCAGCGAGTATGCCTGCGCGTTGGCGGGCACACCGCAGTTGGACGCCAGCACTGGAAAGTCGCGGCCGGCGCCGGCGGCTATTACCGGACCGCCCAGCGCTCCGTTGGCGTTCCGGGTGTCGGCGATGCGACAGGGCGTAAGCGGGTAGAAGGCGAGGGCCTGCGCGTTCACCGCCGGGTCGATGAAGTAGCCGTTGATGTCGAGCACGAGTTCGGTGGGGTTGGTGGCAAACACGCTGATAGCGCCCACGGCGCCCGCCGGCACCAGCGCCGCGTTGGCTTTGACTCGCCCATCAATCGAGTTGAGCGTGGAGACAAACGGCTGCGCGGTGCCGGTGGGCCAGATCGTCAGGTAGCCGAGCGGACCTTGCGGCACGACCGTGACGTTGAGTGAATAGGCCGCGGCGTTGGAGGGCAAGCCGCATCGCTGTGGGATCGCGAAGCTCCGGGCCGCGTTGGCCACCAGGGCGGGTTTGCCGAAGGCGCCCAGGCTCGCCTCGCGCGTGTCGACGAGGCGGCACGGGGCGGCGGGGACAAAGCGGAGTCCCGTCGCGGGCGGCTGGGCTTGGTCCGTGCATCCTCCAGATAGACATTGTAAATCGAGGCTGTAAGTTGCAACGACGCCGTAGTACTCGCTCGCCCTTACGAAGAAAGTCCCAGCCTTAGTCAAAGCGATGTCGATTCTGCCGCCAGAACGCAGCAAGAGTCCGTCGGGATCATAAAGTTCGATCCCCACTGCCACATTGTTTACCCCAGCGAGAGTAAGAGGAACTAAACTGATCGTGGTGCCGGCAGTTCCGTTGAAGGTGAAAAAGTCCACATCTCCGACGGGGGCTATATCGTCCGTCACTAAGGCTCCATAACTCAACACCCGCGCGGACGGCGACGCGGGCCTTCGTCTTTCTAACGACAATCGATACGTAGCTGCGACGCCGTAGTACTCACTCGCACGAATGCGGTGGGTTCCAGATACGGTCAGAGTGAATTCAATCCTGCCCCCCGAGGCCAAAAGTCCGCCGCTCGGGCTTCGCAGTTCGATCCCCACTGCTACGTTGTTAACGCCCACGACAGTAATCGGCAAGATGGAAACGATCTCGCCAGCCGTCCCCTGAAAGGTGAACAAATCCACGTCGCCAACCGGGTTGATCTGGCACTCGGCGATCTGACCGTAGCTGAGAGGCGTCTCCTGCGGTTCAGGCAGGCAAGGCACTGCGGTTTCGGCGGCTCCCCACACAATGGAAGCATTCCCGAGCAAGACCAACACGGGCAAGAACCGGATCGAGGCGCGTTTCATATTGGTGTGGACTCCATCTCTAACGGCGGCGCATTCCCATTGCCACTAACAGTCCGCCCATCCCCGCGAAACCGCCTCCGATCAGACGGGCGCTACGATATTGACGAGTGGATTTGCCGCGCGAATCGAGCAGGTATTGTTCGGTCAGATCGGGGTTGGCGATCATCAGGGCTACGCCGCCTGCGGGGGCGGCCAGCCCCGCTCCGATCATAGCTTTACTCCGCTGCCCCTGAGGCGGCTTCGAGGCTGTGCCCGGCTTCGCTGGTGCGCTCGAACCCGGCGCGGACTTTTCAGCGGCCACGGGCTGCTGCTGGGCCGGATCGTCAGACCGGATCGCCCGTAACTCGCCATCGAGCCGGACTATCGCAAAGGGCTTCGCTTGCCCCAATAGTAAGTTCGCGGAAATCGGAGCCGCCAGGAAAAATCGCATGCTTGAGGATACCCGGAGCGATACCCGGTTCGAGACGCTAAACGGTGCAATTCGCGCGTTTCACCGGTGAAATGGCGGGTTCACTCCGCCCGCGGGACGCTGAAAGAGATTGCTGCTGGAGCGCGACAGGTTGACGCCAATCCAATTCTGGGAAACCGATGCCCAGCCCGAGCCGTTTACGCGGAGCCCGGGCGAGTGGAAGTGCTCCACCGCGATGGCCGCGCCCACGGGCCGCTTGGTCACCGGATCCAGGCGTTGCGCCCAAAGGCAGCGGTAGTCGTCCTTCCGGGAGAAGTAATAAAGCAGGTTGCCGTCCGGAGCCCAATGGAGCGCCAGATTGTACAACTCCTCCGCCACCGGAATCCATTCGGCGGGCGGCGCGCCGCGAGAGGGTAGGATCACGCCTTGCAGCTTGGTCTTACCTCTTACGCCAGCCACCATGGCGATCCATTTTCCGTCGGGAGAATAGACGGCTTCTAGAGGGTCGTATTCCGCGCCTTCAACTACCATGCGCTCGGCGGCGGCGCCAGCGGCGGAGATCTCCACCAACGCGTGCTCCCGCAAGACAAGCATCCGGGTTCCGTCGGCAGACCAATCGCGGAATTCACCGCAATTACTACAGACGATCCGAGTCACCCCCGACGAGAGCTCGGCGATTTGAACCGATGTGGATGACGCTTCGCGATCGCCAAAGGCGACATGACTGCCCGCCGGATTCAAGACTGGCCTGAACTGATTCGAGCGGCTCCGGCCGCTCACCGGCCAGCGTCGACCACTCTTCAAGTCGTACAGAGCGATCCGAATGGCGCCGGAGTCAGGTAGCAAGGAACCCGATTGGTAGGCGAGTTTCGAGCCGTCCGCCGAGAGACTGGTGGCGACCCCCGCCCAGCCCAACGTTTGATCGTTGGTCCATTGCCGCCGCTGCCCCGTTAGCTTCCTCTGGTTGAAGTCGCCCTGGAGGCCCCAAATATCGGTGAAGTCATTCCGGAGTTCAAAGACGATGGAAGGGCCATTAGCGGAATAACGCGGCCGGAACACGCCGGGCCCCGGATTTAGGGCGCGGACTGGATCGACGCACTGGCCCGACTGGTCGAGTGTCAATTCGAAGAGCCTCCCGACAGTAGCGACCAGCAAGCGATTTCCGGCCCAGTCTCCCACGGCCGTTCCGGCATCCACTCCCACTCCGAAGTGCAGCAGAGCTTTCGCCACGCCCGCCAGTACAGGCGCCACTTTGGGACTCGTCGACAGGAGCCACCCATCGTAGGCTGGCCTTCCGCCGTTCGAATTGGCGAGACCGCGTACGAGAAGACGCCGGCCATCCGGGCTCCACACGGGGCCGCTCGCGTCCAAAAGCGGCCCGCTTACTTTGGCCGGTTCGCCTCCTTCGAAAGGAGCCACGTATACCCCGGCATTTCCCGAATGCTCAATCTGGCTGTACGCTATCCGCCTGCCATCAGGCGAAAAACGAGGATTGAATCCTGAGTTCAACCTCCGCGCCTGGCCGCCCGATGCGGAAACGAGGTAGACTCCGCCGCCATCCCGCATCGAGCGGAAGACGACCCATTTGCCGTCCGGCGAAAGGTCTGGGTCGTAATCGTCGGCGGGGTGATTCGTCAGCCTGACATCGTCAACCGGCTGGCCTATCCGTCTCAGCCAAATCTCTTTCCCCCCGTCCCCCATCCGGTCGGAAGAATAAGCGATCGTCCGACCGTCCCAGGAGGGCGCCGGCGCCTCCGTTGCGCCGGAGAAAAACGTGAGTTGGGTCAAGACCGGAGACGGCTCACGCCCGGCCCGGGGCGCGAGAGCGACGCCAAACAACAAAAGCAAGCCGAACAGCACAGGCATGGCGATACGCCATGGGTAGTTCGTCGGCGCCAGCACGGAGGCGCGCGTCCGCATCGTCTGGCCGCTCGAAAAAACAGGCACATACTGCCCTTTCGGGAGGTCGATCCGAATCGGGTCCGCCTTGCCTTCTCCGGAATAGTAAGCGTCCAGTGCCTGGCGCAGCCTTAGTGCGTGCGCCCTAACGGTCGCATCTGAAGAGTCTTCCGGCTTGTAGCCTAGTGCGTCAACGCCGATCGAGTACCCCTTGATCCGGTCCGATTTGCCGGTCAGGGTCGATTCAACCACGTACGTCAGGAATGAAACAAGCTTCTCCTTCTTGTGGAACGGTTCGCTCCGCAAGATCCGCTCGAGCTGGGCGCGCACCTGAGGGGCGCCGATATTTTCGGACTCGGAGGCGAGCATGGATGCTACTTGACCGAAACAAACGCCGTGTCCAGACTATCAGCCTCCAAGCCCGCTTTCAACGGGCTGTTCAAAAACCAGCCGCACGCCCAACCGTTGAGGCGGTTCGCCGGATTGAAACCCTCGGCAAGCAACTCCACGCTCCGCCGCTCGTTGTAACCAAACTTAATGCGCTTGGAGAGGCGTAGATCCAGCGGCAGAAGGGCGCTGATTCCG
>JAYTKJ010000295.1:0-3171 GCA_043730365.1 Acidobacteriota bacterium
CGCAGATCGAACAGCTGCGTCCGATTGATTTTCGGATACCGGATCAGCTTCCACCGCTGGTCCCGCACCATCCGCTGCACGTCGCGATAAGAGCAAAAGAGAGTATCGCGGACTTTGGCTGAGCGCCGTTCAATGATAGGCTTCAGGCTCTTGCCATCCAGCCCCGGCGGTGGCGCGCCATCGGCCAACTGGACCACCGTGGGAAAGATATCCAGCAGGTAGACCAGCGCTTCCGACTCCCCGGGCTTGATGCCGGGGCCAGAGAAAATGAGCGGAGGCTTCATCGCGTCCTCGTACAAGCTCTGCTTTCCCATCAATCCGTGGCTGCCCATCGCCAGTCCATGATCGGAGGAGAAAACGATGATCGTATTCTCGTACTGGCCCGTCGTCTTCAAATGATCCAGCAGCCGCCCGATATGTCCGTCGAGCGCGTTCATCACGGCGTAGTAGTCGTGCAAGTGGCCGCGCAGTTCGTCCTCGGTACGTGGGAAGCCCGCCAACAATTCATCCCTTACGGTTTGCTCGCCGTTGTCGAAAGGATGCAGGGGCAGAAAGTTCTTCGGCAGCGGAATGCGCGCCCGGTCGAACTTGTCCATGTACGGCTTGGCCGCCACGCGCGGATCGTGCGGCCCGGAAAAAGCCAGGTAGAGGAAGAATGGCTTGGTCTGATCACGCGAGGAAAGAAATTGAATGGCCTCGTCGGCGATTTCCTTGCCCGGCTCGCCCGACGTGCGGGACGGCTCGTCTTGCAGATACTTGCTCGTGTCGAACTTCGCCTGAATCGCCACGGCCGTGTTGCCGCGCTTGCCGTGATGATAGGTTTGGTAGCCCAGTTCCTTCATCAATACCGGAAAGTTCGGCGCGTCGGCCGGCGCCAGCGGCCCCTGCCACCGAAAGTACGCGCGCCCGGAGAGCAGCATGTTGCGGCTGGGCGTGCAGACCGCGCCCATGTTCGCGCCCAGACAATAGGCATTGCGAAAGACAAAGCCGGAGCGCACGAGCTTATCGAGGTTTGGCGTGATCGCGTGCGGGTTCCCCAGCGCACCGATCGAGTCCGCCCGCTGATCGTCGGTGAACAGGAATAGGATGTTCGGGCGGCGGCGCGCGGGAGCGGCGAGGGAGAGAAGAAAATCACGGCGTCGCATCGGAAAACCCATGCTATCATCGGGCGCGTGCGTGTTCGAATTGGCCTCCTGCTGCTCGTTGTCTTCGCCCTGATCGCGTGGAATCTGCGCTTCGGTCCCTATCGGCTCAGACGAATGGTGGAAGCAGGCTGCGCCGAAGCGGTGCAGCGAGCTCAAGCTGAGTTTGGCGTGGAACTCGACTATTCCGAAGGCAGCATCGCCAAGGTGGAAGAGATCGCCGCCAGAGTTTTCGCGCAGCAACCGCTGGCCGAGGAGCGCCGCGCCGAACTGTCTAAGCTGCTTGGCGTGTACCTGGGTGAGGTGGCGCGCCGCAATCATGGCGGTGAATGGCTGATTCCGAAAGAAGGCCCTTTGGCCGGTGCGCTGGTGCTGCGTAGAAAGACCGGGGCGACCTCACCGCCATCAAAGGTCTATCAGCGCTTGCTCAAGGGAGACGAAGAGAACTTGGCTTTTTACTACCAGGTGCTTGTACGCCAGTGAGTGGGTCTCCTCGGCGAAAAACGCCTCAGAAATTCGATAAGTAAAAGATTAAAAGAGACCGTTCGTCAATTCGAACTTTGACGAGGCCAAGCGCAACACCCGGCGGACAATCTCGCCAGTGGAGTATCGCTGCTGCGGGATGATAAGAACACCGTAGTGAGCCCGACCTTGATCAGCCCACGATTGGTGGAGCGAGGCGAAATCGCTGGCATTGGCGCTGACCATAACCCGGCCCAGCGCGACTGCCATGGCGAGCTGAGACTCGTCGTCGCGGGCATTCATTCCGGCATCGAGGGACGTGAGTACGTCAACGGCGTGGCTTCGCAATGCAGCGATCAGGCGGTGCTGTGCCGAGTCTTCGTCGACGTAGAACTTCACGAATTAGGGGCGCAGTGGCAATCCCGAAGAACGAACACCCTCTTCGTAGGTCTGTTCTTCGACCGCGATGTCAGCGTCGATCTGTTGCTTGTTCGCGTGGTAAAACGCCAGTCCAGCATAGACTTGCGCAAGGGATAGTGGGTGATCGGCGGCGATCTCCTCTGGGGAAAGTCCCTGGTTGCTCTCGATCGCGATGGTTCGTACGCAAATGCCCGTGCCAGCGATGATCGGGCGACCGCCGCGCAGGGCGGGATCACGTGCGATGAGGGCGCCGATCTCTATAAAGGCAACGGGCATTTCGTTGTAGTATAGCGCCAACCATCGTAAACGCAGCGTGAATGCGTCTTACAGCCGTCTTTGATGACCTAACTCACCTCAGCGCGCGCGGCAATCGCGTTGCCCCTACAACGTCTTTCAGCACTTGATCAGCGGAGACGGAAACAACTTGGTCCCCAACTTGGGAAGGAACATCCCCCGGTCGGGGTCGTCCGCAGGGCAACGCCCCCAATTCCTAGCAGTGAGGAGCCCGCGGGCGTGAACTGTGTGGGGGAGACCAAGTCGGCAATAGTTGCCCGACGAGACACCATGATCCCGCGTAGTTCCGGCAACTTCGAGCCACCTATTGCTGCTCTTTCGGGCGACTCTGTTACGCTTATGCGATGCTAGTTGCGAACACCCCGCCCGCGACACGTATTGCGCTAGCTAGTAAGTCCCTGATTTTTCTGTTTCTCAGTGCCTTCGAAGCGGATGCTGCGCCTTCGATAGGTGGCGTCGTCAACGCTGCCACCTTCAAAGTAGGTGGTCTTGCACCGGGCACGCTCGTAAGTATTTTCGGCTCCGGCTAGTACAGGCCCGACCGGTTGACACCCAACAGCTCACACTGCCGCCGTACACTGATCTCCGGATGCCCCGGTTCCACCAACAGGCGCCCCTGCTCAGTCGAGCAGACCAACTTTTTTTTTAAGCCAGTCCAACTCCACCTTCAGCCTACCGATCTCCTCATACAACCCGTCCTTCTCCACCTCCGAGCCCGACGCCTTGCCTTTCCGGCCATCCATGAAAACATCCGCCAACTGTGCCAGCGCGGTCTTGCGCCACTGGCCGATCTGCACCGGGTGCACCCGGAACTGCGAAGCCAGCTGGCTCAGCGTCCGCTCACCGCGGATCG
>JAYTKJ010000296.1:0-3655 GCA_043730365.1 Acidobacteriota bacterium
GTCAATCCTCGGTAGAGTGAAAGAGTTATGATCGAGGTCGGATGATCACACGGCAAACCAGACGAGCATGCATCGGCGCGATGGCGGGGGTGGCAGCGGCCATCGCGGCGCCAAAACAAACGGCGATCCGCGTAGACGAAGTTTCATTCTCGTTCGAGGACATCAAGTACCGCGCGCCGTACAAATTCGGCGGCGTGGCGGTGGACCGCGCCACGCTGATCAACGTGAACTGCCAGGTGCAAACAAGGTCAGGGAAAGTGGCCAAGGGCTTCGGCTCGATGCCGCTCGGCAACGTATGGGCATTCCCTTCGCGCACCCTGCCCTACGACAAGACGCTCGACGCCATGAAGGAATTGGCCAAGCGGCTGGGGCCGCTCACGGCGAGCTACAAAGAGTACGGGCATCCAATCGATATCAATACCGCTCTCGAGCCGGAGTATCTCAAGGCGGCAGCAGCCGTGAGCCGCGAGCTTGGGTTGACGGCGCCGATTCCCAAACTCTGTACGCTCGTGACAGCCAGCGCTTTCGACGCCGCGATTCACGATGCCTTCGGCAAGGCCCACGGCCGGAACTGTTATGCCACGTATGGTTTCGATCTCATGGAGCGGGATTTGTCAGCTTATCTTGGCGACCCGTTTCGCGGCGAGTATCTGGATCGTTACTTACTCGCCAAGCCCCGCCCCGCGGTGAACCTATATCACTCGGTGGGAGGCGCCGACTCGCTAACAGCCGCCGACCTCAAGGCGCGCGTCAACGACGGGCTTCCCGAGACGCTGCCGGCTTGGATCAAGTTCAATGGGTTGCACCACATCAAGATTAAGCTGCAAGGCGACGAATTGGGCTGGGATGTTGAACGAGTGGTGGCGATTGACCGCATCGCGCAAGAGGCCCGGCCCGAAGTGCAGTGGCGCTATTGCGTCGACTTCAACGAGCGCTGCCCGAACGTCGACTACTTGCTGGCATTCTTGCGTCAGGTAAAGGAGAAGACCCCGCGCGGCTTTGAGCGTATCGAGTACATCGAGCAACCCACCGCGCGAGACCTCAAGGCAGACCGTGCCAACGTCATGCATCAGGCGGCCAAGCTGCGTCCGGTGGTAATTGATGAGTCACTGACGGACCTGGAGGCGCTGCTCGACGCGCGCGAGTTGGGATACACCGGCGTCGCACTCAAGGCTTGCAAGGGTCAGAGTCAGGCCATGCTCATGGCGGCGGCGGGGCAGAAGTACAAGATGTTCCTCTGCGTGCAGGACCTCAGTTGTCCTGGCGCGTCGCTGATTCACTCGGCCACGATTGCCGCGCGCGTCCCTGGGGTTTCTGGCATCGAGGCGAACTCGCGCCAGTATCTGCCGTCGGCCAATGCGCCGTGGCAGAAGAAGTTTCCGGGCGTGTTTGTGGTTGGCGACGGGCGGCTCCACACTGCTGCGCTCACCGGACTCGGCATCGGCGCGGTCTAAACGCGCCCGGCTCTGATAGGATTGGAATCGTGCGAATCGCGGTCCTGTTGTCGCTGGCCTGCGCTGTTTCTGCGTTTCAAGCTAAACAGGACAAGAAGGATCATCCCAAGCCGCCACCCAACCGGCTGGAAGAAGCCGAGCGGCTCACGCGGGAGCAATCGCCGCGGCTCCCCGGCGCTTCCGGCGCGGTGGCGCAGCCGGTTAACCTGGTCGACGAATACATCTTCGGCGCGGCGCATAAAGCGGGTATCGTCTTGGCGCCACCGGCCACGGACATCGAGTTTCTCCGGCGTGTCTCACTCGATCTGACCGGCCATCTGCCAACGCCTGAGCGCATCCGGCAGTTTGTGGCCGACGCTGCGGCCGACAAGCGTGCCCGGTACACCGACGAACTGCTGGACACCAGCACGAAAGGCGTGACTAAGAAGCCCTCCACGCCCTTCCTCGATCGCTGGACTTACTTCCTGGCCGATCTGTTCCGCATTAACAATCTCCAGTTGAAGGGGCAGACGCTTTTCTACCAGCACCTTCGTAACGCGCTGCTGCTCGATCAGCCGTACGACGAATTCGTGCGCGAGCTTCTGACAGCTTCGGCCCGCTCCAATCATTACAACGCACCGGTTAACTTCTTGATCCGCTATTACATCGATCAGCCGAATCAAAGCAGCGTCAACCACGAAGACAGCTTCGATGAATTCGCGATTCGCACGTCGCGCGTGTTTCTCGGAATCAATCTGGAATGCGTCTCCTGTCATGACGGCAAGGGTCATCTGGAGCAGGTGAACTCATGGCTGACCGAGCGCAAGCGCGCCGAACTATGGCGTCAGGCGGCGTTCTTCGGCAACATGCGGATCTATCGCCCGTATGGCGACATGGTGGACGAATTCATCGTCAGCGATGACGGCAAAGGATACGATGTCGCCAGCAAGAGCGTGGTTCGCCCGCCGCGCCGCCCCGCCGACGTCACGCCCACCTTCGTACTTACCGGTGAGAAGCCGAAGCCCGGCGAAGAGCCGCGCGCAGCGCTCGCCCGCATGATCGCGGCCCATCCACAATTCGCGCGCGCCGCGGTAAACTTGATCTGGGCGGAACTGTTCGGCGCGGGGTTGGTGGAGCCAGCTCTCGATTGGGATCTCAACCGGATTCCGTTGCACGCCGAACTCCTGGACGCGTTGGCCCGCGATTTCGCCGCGCATCGTTACAGTCTCCGCCACGTGATCCGGCTCCTCGCCAATTCGGCCACTTATCAGCTTTCGCATCGCTACCCGGGCGAATGGAAGCCTACTTACGCCGGTTACTTCGTGCGCCATTTGATTCGCCGCCTGCCCGCCGAGCAGATCTGGGACGCGATCTCCGATTCCACCGGCGCCTATGAAAGCCTGCCGATCGGCGCCACTGGCGAAAAGGCGCAGTATGTTCAACAGACCGTCTCGGCGGTCGATCTGCCGGAAAAGCTTTTCGCTGCCCTGAGCAGCTTCGGTTTGGATGACCGGACTTTCTCCGCGCGTAACCTAGGCTTCACGCCCGTGCAAAGTTCCATTCTGATGAACAGTGAACTGGTGAAGGCGAAGCTGAAGCCGGAAGGCAAGAGCCGGTTGGCGTTGCTCTGGAAATCCGAGCCGCCCAAGAAGAATGCGGAACTCGTGGAAGAACTCTTTCTGTCCGCGCTGGCGCGCTTTCCCACCAAGGAAGAGACCGAATGGGGTACCGCGATACTGGCCGAACATCACGAACGCGGCGCCGAGGACATCCTCTGGGCCCTGCTCAATAAGGGCGAGTTCCAGTTGAGCTACTGAACCACATGTCAACAGCATTCTCCATCCCGACGCTCACTCGCCGCACTCTGCTGAAGGCCGGATCGGCGGTGCTGGCCGGCTTCGACCTCGCACCGCTCGTGAGTCCCCTGCGCGCGGCCGCCAGCGGCGCCGTGAAGCCGCGAGGCTCAGCCGATGCCTGCGTCTTCATCTTTCTGGGCGGCGGCATTAGCCAAGTGGATTCCTTCGATCTCAAGGAAGGTCCATGGACGCCGCAGGATTTCGATATCCGTGAGGTGGCGCCAGGGCTGAAAATGCCGGTGGCGCTGTTCCCGAAGCTCAGCAAAGACTTCAGGCGGCTGGCGGTGGTGCGGTCCATGGAGGCATGGGAATCCGAACACGGTCGCGCCAGTTATTACCTTCACACGGTCCATCCGCCCAGCCCGG
>JAYTKJ010000297.1:0-13212 GCA_043730365.1 Acidobacteriota bacterium
CGGCGGCGGAATCGTCGATACGGAGCAGTTCGATGGCTTCATCGCGTTCGGCCTTAAAGGCGTTGACGCCCACTATGGTGCGCTCGCCTGACTCAACCTGGCGCTGGAACCGGTAGCTGGCGTTGGCGATCTCCTGTTGGGGGAAGCCTTGTTCGATGGCCGGGATCATGCCGCCCATTTCGTCGATGCGGCGGAAGTAGTCAAGCGCGGCCTCTTCCATTTGATTGGTGAGCTGCTCGACGTAGTGACTTCCGCCAAACGGATCCGGAGTTTCGGAGATCCCGGTTTCATGCGCCAGGATCTGCTGCGTGCGCAGCGCCAACGTGACCGCGTGCTCGGACGGCAGGGCGTAGGCTTCGTCGAGCGAATTGGTGTGCAAGGACTGGCAACCGCCCAATACAGCGGCGAGCCCTTGCACGGCGGTGCGGGCCACGTTGTTGTAAGGCTGCTGCCAGGTCAGCGAACAGCCGGCGGTCTGCGCGTGGAATCGCAGCTTTGAGCTCCGCTCGTCGCGCGCGCCGAACCGGTCTCGCATCAGACGCGCCCAGAGACGGCGGGCGGCGCGGTACTTGGCGATCTCCTCGAAGAAGTCGCTATGCGCGTTGAAGAAGAAGCTGAGGCGCGGCGCGAATTCGTCAATCGCGAGGCCGCGCTCGAGCGCCCACTCCACATACTCCACGCCGTCGCGGAGCGTGAATGCCAGTTCCTGGGCGGCGGTGGAGCCGGCTTCGCGAATGTGATATCCGGAGATCGAGACGGGGTTGTAGCGCGGCACGTGGCGGGTGGCGAACTCGATGGTGTCCGTCACTAGCCGCATCGACGGGCGCGGCGGGTAGATGAACTCCTTCTGGGCGATGTACTCTTTCAGAGCGTCGTTCTGGAGCGTGCCATTCAGGCGGTCCCAGGCCACGCCCTGCTTTTCGGCCACCACCAGATACATCGCCCAGATGATGCTGGCCGGCGAGTTGATGGTCATCGACACGCTGACCTCGCCCAAAGGAATGCCGGCGAACAGCGTCTCCACGTCTTCGAGCGAGGAGATAGCGACGCCGCACTTGCCCACCTCACCGAGCGAGCTGGGGTGATCGGCGTCGAGGCCCATCAGCGTGGGGAGATCGAAGGCGACGGACAACCCAGTCTGGCCGCGCTCGAGCAGATAGCGATAGCGCTCGTTGGTCTGCGCGGGCGTGCCGAAGCCGGAGAACTGGCGCATGGTCCAGAGGCGGCCGCGGTACATGCTTTCGTGAATGCCGCGGGTGTAGGGGAACTGGCCGGGGGCTTCGACCGGAGGCGTGGGTCCAGCGTAGGAAGGCTCAACGGGAATACCGCTGAGGGTTTCGTGAATGCGGCCGTGCTTCTTCATTGGGATTCAGAGGCATCAACAGCTAGACACGGAAAGGTGCTTGCCACAGTACCTAGACTAACTCGATATGCACGCGCCGGCCGACCATCGCCGCCGCCCGCTGCAAACTCGAAAGCGTAACATCGTTCGTTGGGTCCAGCAGCCGGTCCACCTGCGTCCGGCTCGTCTTCAGTAAAATAGCCATCTTACTCTTCGAAATTTTCCTCTTCTTCATCGCCTCGGCGAGCTGCCAGGCAACCACTTCCTTAGTGGCCTCAGCCTGGGCCTCTTCGAAAATGCCTTCCTCCCTGACGAAGTCATCGATACTTGAACCCATGTGTTTCTTCTTCATTGCTCGAGCTCCTTCTTACGCGTCCGCGCGATTTCTTGATGGACCCGTGCAATGCCACCAAGTGCCCCGCGCGATAGCAGATAAGCACGCGCGCCGTGCGTTTCGACGGCAGGTCCGTTCTGATCTCCCACAACCCCAGCCCCATGGGCCTGCACAGCGGCATCCCCACGGGCCAGCGCCATCGGGCACGCAGAAGATCTTTCCCGATTGCACGCCGGTCTCCCTCATTCATCGCTCTCAGCCGTCGCGTTCTCCAACATCACATGCCCACAGCCTCGATGTACCGTATAAAGTGCAGGCCTGGAATTGTGTGACCCAATCCTGGCCGGGTACGCTGAGGGTGAACCTCGAATAGCAAACGCCGTCCGACTCCATCACGGGTTACTCGTCGCACTGCCAATCCATGCCGGCCGTCACCTGAATTGAAGGCGCGCCCATCCTTGAAATTAACAGCCTCCGGCAACCAGGGTCTCCACTTCGGCCTTGAGGCAATCAGCGGCAAGCAAGTAAGCGCGTCACGCCTCCGCTTTCCGCGCCCAGCGGCTGCGGGCTCGATCGAGAAAGGACGGCTCAGCCCGCGATCCCTTGCCCGTAACGATCGCCTCAAAGCCCGGCATGAAACCAGACTTGCGGTGATGATCCCGGCGAATTTCGGCTACCAGCGCCTTCCACTGGCCGTCGAGCCCAGCCTGTTGATAGCACTTCCTGGCCTCTTCCAGGTTCGATAGAGCCGGAGCGTAGTATTTGCTCTTGCCGGCGTCGATGATGCGCACGCACAATGCGCGGAAGATTCTCGCCGCCACGCCGGGATGCGTCTTTGCAAGCCGCTGCGCCGCGGGCTCGGTCACGTAATGGCTCAACCTTTCCAACTGCGTGTCACTGGTGCCGCTCAACCGCGCGGCCAGCCGACCGATCTCCTTGGCGCCAAGCCACAATTCTATGAGCGAGTCGAGTTCGCCTTGCTCCGACGCTGCCATAGCCTTTTCATGCCAGGCCCCGCGTTCCGTTTTCGGAACGTAACGAATGAGCTCGTCGTACGTGAACGTGTTCGGATCTGCCTGGAACTCAGTCCAGGCCGAGTGCAGAGCCTCTTCGCCCCGGCCAAGCTTCACCAGCAGAGCCCTCCGCATTTCAGGGAGCTTGTAGCTCGCCCCACGTTGGAATCCACCTTGAGGCTTGTCCAACTGGATGCCTTTTTCAAGCCACGTTAGGGCGTCCTTCAGTTTGCGCCTGGCCTGGAACATCGTGGCGATGGCTTCGCAATCGGCCTGCGTGAGCCCGGTCCGGGCAGTCAGATCGAGATACTTCGCGACGTTACGCCCCTTCAAATAGATGGACTTCAGAATGCCGCCCCAGTGGTCGCGAGCATAGTTGGGATTGGCCGCCGCCGAACCCTTCTCTTTGCTGAGAGCGGTGCATGCCTTGTCAAAGCGGGCCCGAACCTCCCTCTCGAAGGCTTCGAGTCCTGCCCGGTCCAGAACTGTCGCCGCCGAATGCTCCAAGTCATTGCAGAGGCCGTAGTCGTCGTCATCCATCCATGCGAGGAGGAGCTTGGCCGTTTGTCCCCGATCGGCGCCAGCCGCTTGCCTCGCCTTGATCCAGCCGCAGTACAGATCGCCGGCAAACGTGCCGAACTCCCCATCTGAATCGTCAAGCTCCTCCGCCCTCAGTGTGCAGCCGGCGATAAAGGTTTCATACAGCGCGACGCCGCGCGCGGGATCAGCTGCGACCACCTTCGCAATCTGGTTCTCTACATCGCGGAGTTCAGAGACGAAGGAAAATGTTTCGTTCCAGTCCATGAAGCTGTCCGGCTGAAGGGCGGATTCAATGATCCTGTCCATCGGGTCTCGGCGTTGTGTTTGACGCTTGGCCACGTTGTTATGCTCCGGTAGAGGAAAATAATACCCATGTTAATCGAACGACAGATCGCCGAGCGGCGGGACAGGGCTGCTAGTGGAACTTCGCTACGTGTACTGAAAAAGCCTACGGGTGGGCCGTACGGCGACTACACCGTCAAGTCTGGTAGTGGACGAACCTATCGCGTCGCGCTTCGGGGGCCGGCCCTGTTTGAGAATTACTGTTCCTGCCCGGACTTCGCGGTCAATACGCTGGGCACGTGCAAGCACATCGAGGCTCTGCTGCTGCAGTTGCGGCGGCGCAAGGGCAAGGCGTTTGAGACGGCGGAATTCAAACGGACGCGCGCCTCCATTGCGCTCCACTATGGCGACACGATCGACGTGCGGCTGCATCTGCCGGCTTCACCTGGGCCCGCCTTGCGATCGCTCGCGGCGGAATACTTCGATCCGGCGGGGTCGCTGCGGCGCGAGTGTTACCGGCAATTTGCCGAGGTGCTGGAGCTGTTCCGGAACGCCGATGGCCAAGCCATCATCTATAGCGACGTTCTGGAATACATCGATCGGGAAAACGAGTTGGCCGAAGGCCTGGAGTTGGAACGTAAGCTGCTAGCAAAGCTCAAGCGAGGCCAGGATCCGCTGGCCGACGTGCTGAAAACTAAACTTCTGCCCTATCAGACCGAAGGGGCCCTGTTCGCCGCTTGTCGCGGCCGGGTGGTTCTCGCCGACGATATGGGTCTGGGAAAGACCGTGCAGGCGTTGGCCGCTGCTGAACTACTGCGCCGCCGCAAGGGTATCGAGCGAGTGCTGGTGATTGCGCCCGCCTCCGTCAAGTATCAATGGAAGACGGAAATTGAAAAGTTCACCGGCCTGTCGGCGCAGATTGTCGATGGGCTGTTACCGAGGCGGCGGGCCTTATACGCCGCTCCCGCCTTCTTCACGCTCTCCAGCTATGAGCTGGTCCTCAAAGATGTTCGTTACATGCATGAATTGAAACCGGACCTCATCATCCTCGACGAGGCTCAGCGCATCCGCAACTGGGCGACGGCCACAGCGCGCACAATCAAACAGCTCAAGAGCCGTTACGCCTTCGTCCTCACCGGCACGCCCCTCGAAAACAAATTGGAGGAGCTCTTTTCCGTCGTCGAGTTCGTCGACGGACGAAGATTGGGTCCCGCCTTCCGCTTCCTGCACGAACACCGGATGGAGGACGAGAAAGGACACCTATTGGGCTACCGCGGTCTGGACCGGATCCGCGGCCAACTGGCGCCCGTGCTGCTTCGGCGCACGCGTCAGGAGGTGTTGAAGGAACTGCCCGAACGGACGGATCAGATCTTCCGTGTACCGTTGACCAATGAGCAGGCCGAGCCGTATTTCGAGCAGAGCGAAATCCTGGGTCAGCTCATGCGGAAATGGGAAAGGCAGGGCTGGCTGTCGGAGATCGATCAGAAGCGCGTCCTCTGCTGCATTCAAAACATGCGCATGCTGTGCAACTCGACCTTTCTGTTCGATAAGCAAACCCACCATTCGCCCAAGCTGCAGGAATTTCGCGAGATCATCACGGAGCTCACGATCGAGGAAAAACGCAAGGTAGTAGTGTTCAGCGAGTACGAGCGGATGACGTATCTTGCCGGTGAGGAGCTTGGCAAGATGGGAATCGGTTTCGTCTCGCTCCACGGCGGTGTACCTTCCCGCCAACGCGGAGCGCTGATCGAGAAGTTCCGCAATGATCCGGCCTGCCAGGTGTTCCTGTCCACGGATGCCGGCGGTGTCGGGCTGAACCTGCAAGCCGCTTCGGCGGTCGTGAACTTCGAACCACCATGGAACCCGGCGCGGCTCGAACAGCGGATTGGGCGCGTGCACCGTTTGGGCCAGTCGCGTCCGGTTCACGTGATCCACATGCTCACGTCAGGCAGCATCGAGGAGCGTGTGTGGGAAACCCTACAGCTGAAGAAGTCGCTGTTTGCGGGAGTGTTCGATTCGCCTACGGGCGAGGTCAGCTTTGCCAAGTTGGGCCGGAAGACGGTCATGCAGGCGGTGAAGGAGATCTTTGCCGATCAGCCAGGTCGGCCGAAACCGGTGATCGACGATGCTCCAGTCGAGCCCGTGGCGCCGAAGCCGGCGGCCGACGGGAAGACAGGTGCGGACGGCGTCGGGACGGCTGCGGCTGGATTGCTCGAAGCCGGTCTCAAATTCATCGAGTTGATCGCTTCTCAGGGCGCCGCCGGTAGTTCCGCCTTGTCTGGCCTGTTCAGACACGACGCGCAGACGAACCGGCCCGCGCTGTCCATACCGCTTCCCGCGTCTTTGACGCAGGAGCGCCTGGCGACAGCGATCTCAGGCCTGATGAATGTGCTCGCACGGGTGGTTTCTTCAACCAGCAAATAGCCAGTCAGCCTGCCGATTCCATCACCCGGTACACGGCACGTTTGCCCAGTCCGTGCCGCGCCGCCACCTGTTTGATGGCATCCATCCTTGCAGCGCCTGTGTCAACTAGCGCCTCGACTTCAGCCCGCAGATCTTCGTCGGTAGTGGGCTCAGGCGGCATCTCCGGCGCCGGTGCGATGAGCAAGGTAATCTCGCCCTTGATCGCCGGGCGCTGCGCCAAGTCTGCGCCGATCTCCGCCGCAGTGCCGCGTAGAAACTCCTCGTGCATCTTGGTGAGTTCACGCCCCAACACCAGACGCCGCTCCGGGCCGAGAACTTCGCCAATGTCGGCCAGCGTGGCCAGGATGCGATGCGGCGCTTCATAGAGGATGGTGGTCTCGCGCGCGGTCTTCCACCCTCCTATTTCCCTTCGGCGCTGTGAAGGCTTGGCTGGGAGAAACCCCACGAAGCGGAACGAATCCGTGTCGAGACCCGCCGCGCTCAGCGCCGTGATGGCCGCCGAAGCCCCCGGAATCGGCGTCACTTTCACGCCGCGTGCCACGGCGGTTTCCACCAATCGAAAGCCGGGGTCGGAGATGAGCGGTGTGCCCGCGTCTGAAACCAGGGCTACCGAGTCTCCCGCTTCAAGCATGCTCATCAGTTCGACGCCACGATCGCGCTCGTTGTGTTCGTGATAGCTGATCAAGCGCGTGGGAATGCTGTAGTGCTCCAGCAGTTTGCGGGTTTGGCGGGTGTCTTCGCAAGCGATCAGCGCCACTTCCTTCAGCGTTCGCACTGCGCGGAAGGTCATGTCCTCGAGGTTTCCGATCGGCGTCGCGACCACGTACAGAGTGCCGGGCATTCTCTCTATTCTGGCGCGGCGGGAGGGCAGCGCGCCTTGAATCGGAAGCCAGAGCGGTACCGTGCCAATGGTCTACACTATCAGCAGGCATGGCGCTCCAATTCAAAGCGAAAGTTGTTGATTCAACGCTGGAGCTCAATTGGTTCTCGCCAACGCTGGTCTCTGGGCTTCCATTCCCTGGAACACGGGCATTCGCCGCTCTTGTCAAAGATCTTGAACCGTATGGCCCGGAAGCCAACAGAATGACCGTCGAAACTCCATCGAAAAAGGTTTCGGACGTCGCAGTCCGTTTTGGGCTTCGAAATAACAGTGTCGAGTTGTCCTTGTTCTATACGGGGTTCAAGATCATAGTCGCTCCGTTCGAAAAACACCATGAGGCGGACCTGGGGCCATTGGCGATGTGTGCCGTCAATAATTTGGGATGCCGCGAGATCTTGGCGCCCGGCGGCAGGTTTAAACTGGACTACCAGTGCCACCTCGAGTTGGAGCACGGAACTTCGTCTCGATTGCTCGATGGACTGATGAGCAGTAGGGTACCCGGCTTCGAGCCGGACGGCTGTTCTTACGTCTTTACGCCGCCGGACCGAGAGGGATTGAAACTCACCAAACTCTTAGTGGAGCGTTCTCGTCGGATCAACGAAGGGCTCTTCATCGATTGTAAACTGGAGTTTGATGTCCTTCAACACCTTGACGTCTTGACAGGACGGTCCACGGAGATCATTGGCTATGCAATCAATTCAATCGGAATCCAACTTCAGTAGTCAACTCAATGTCGAGCTTCTTCGGGCGCGCGGCGGCTCGGTCTCCGGCCCGTCCCATCACATGCCTTGGATGTTAGGGAGCGGACTCATGCCCGCACTGTGGTCCGTGAGTTCATTCAGCAATGAACGTGCCACCTCGCCGCATGCAACCCTGAGCTTGAACGAGCCGGCGGAGTCGCGCTTTGACCCCGAGTCGACCGAACCATTTATTCCGCGAGCCAGACCCCAAGCCAGCCTTCAGCTTCCCCTTATCGTTGGACCTTCCTCGGAGCAAGAATGGCTCCGTGAGCATGAGGGCGAGTATCGCGGACAATGGGTGGCCCTGGATGGCTCGCGTCTATTTGCTCACGGTCAAAGTGGCAAGCAAGTGTTCCTTGAGGCCAAAGCGGCCGGGGTTCGGAGTCCGTTCCTGGTGTTCATCGAAAAGGACCCGCTACCCTCTGGTGGTTGGTGATGGCGCACACCGTCTTTTACGATGTGGTTGAGCGGTACAGTCAGACGAATCAAGGGATTGTAATCCCTGTAATCCTGCGTCTGTCTCTGGAGCGAGAAGTGCGGCTGGAGGCCAAACTCGATACCGGTGCCGCCTTCTGCCTGTTTTCTCGTCAGTACGCGGAGACCTTGGGATTAGAAGTCGAGCGCGGACACCGAGTAGATTTTTCAACCGCCGCGGGAAACTTCGTCGCTTACGGGCACGAAGTCACCCTTGTCGCTATGGGGTTCGAGCTAACCGGAATGTGCTACTTCTTCGAATCTGTGGCGATAAACAAAAACGTGCTCGGTAGAAATGGTTGGCTGAACAAGATAAGGCTGGGAGTTGACGACACGAATCAGCCTGGGATCCTCTACGCTAGCCAGCCCTAGCGAACCTCTCATCCTGGCGCGGCGGGCCCGGTTGTGGTAGAACTCTACCCATGCAACGGTTGTTGTTCGCGCTCACGTCCTCTCTCGCCTTCGGCCTTTTCGCCGAAGAGTTGCCGCTCGTAACCAAGGTGGAATTTCAGCCCTTCGCCGCGCAGGTGACGCGCGTGATGCAGGCGCTCGATCTGGTGGGCGAACCTCTACCCGCCGCCGAGGCCGCCGAGATCAGGCGCATCATCGACGCGGGGTCAGGGGGTGCGGCCCAGATCGAGGCGCTGCAGCGGCTGCTCGATAAGCATTGCCTCGCTGGGGTCGAGATCAATCCCGAATCGCGGGTCAAGGTGCAGCAGGGCCAAGCCAAGGCCGAGCTGATGGAGCAAGGCTGGCGGGCGTTTCTCGTCAAGGTTCACAACGAAGCCGGTGTGACGGCGGTGCTGGCGGTCGACAGTCCCAACATGGGCCAGCTCGCCAATTCGTCCGCCAACATGGTGGGGCGGAAGTGGATGGATTTGGCGATGTTCAACAAGCAGCCGATGCGCATCCATCTGTCCGGGCTTGACCTCGAGTACCGCGTCCTGCAGATCTATTCCAAAGACGCGGGCAAGCGCGAAGGCAAGCTGATGTTCGACGTGGGTCAAGGCTCGCAGGACCTGGGCTTCCGCAACGAAATCGATATCCTGTTCACGGCGGTATCCGCCGCCAAGGTGACGCTGCGGGTGCTGGATTCCGATGACCGCCCGACGACGGCCTCATTCCTGGTGCGCGACACCCGCGGCCGAGTCTACCCATCGCAAACCAAGCGCCTGGCGCCGGACTTCTTCTTTCACCCGCAGGTCTATCGCGCCGATGGCGAATCGCTCGCGTTGCCGCCGGGCGAGTACGCCATCGAGTACGGGCGCGGCCCGGAGTATCGCACCCGCCAGCAGAAGCTCAAGGTGGAGAACACGGATCCGGTTACGCTTACGTTTCGTCTGGAGCGCTGGATTGACCCGGCCAAGCTGGGCTGGTATTCCGGCGACCATCACATTCACGCCGCCGGCTGCGCACACTACGAGCGGCCTACCGAAGGCGTTTATCCCAAGGACATGATGAAGCATGTCCTGGGTGAGGACTTGAAGATTGGCTCGGTGCTGACGTGGGGCCCGGGCTGGTATTTCCAGAAGACGTTTTTCGAAGGCAAGGAGAACGCGCTTTCGACGCAAGAGAATCGCATTCGCTATGACGTAGAGATCTCCGGGCACCCATCGAGCCATACCGGACACCTGCTGCTACTCGGCTTGAAGGAGCAGGAGTATCCGGGCACGCAGCGCCTGGAAGACTGGCCCAGTTGGGGCATGCCGATTCTGGCGTGGGGGCGCAAGCAAGGCGCGATCATCGGCTACACGCACTCGGGTTGGGGCTTACAGTTGAAAGAGCCGAAGCTGCTGAGTTACGAGGTGCCGCCGTTTGACGGCATCGGCGCCAATGAGTACATTGTCACAGTTACGCACGGACTTACAGACGTGATTTCCGCGGTCGACACGCCGTACCCCTGGGAGCTGAACATCTGGTATCACGCGCTCAACATGGGTTATCGCACGCGCATCAGCGGCGAGACCGATTTCCCGTGCATCTATGGCGAGAAGGTAGGGCTCGGGCGCAGTTACGTGCGGCAGAAGGCGCTGGACTACGAAGATTGGGTGCGCGGGTTGCGCGACGGGCGCAACTACGCCTCGGACGGCAAGAGCCATCTGATTGATTTTCGCGTGAACAACGTCGAGATGGGCTCGGGCGCCGACGTCAAGCTGGCCACGCCAAGCAACGTGCGGCTCACCGCCAAGATCGCCGCGCTGCTACCGGAGAAGCCGAATGAAGCGATGCGCAAGCTGCGCGTCGATCAGAAGCCGTACTGGGACGTGGAACGCGCGCGGGTGGGCAATTCGCAGAAGGTGCCGGTGGAGGTGATTGTGAACGGCCAGGCGGTGGCGCGCCGCGAGATCGACGCCGATGGACAGCTTCGGGACGAAGCCTTCGACGTGCCGATTGAGCGCTCGGCGTGGGTGGCGCTGCGCATACTGCCTTCGTCGCACACCAACCCGGTTTGGGTGGAAGTGGCGGGCAAGCCGATCCGTTCGCGCAAGAGCGCCGAGTGGGCCATGAAGTCGGTTGAGGTGTGCTGGAACCAGAAGGTGAATCGCGTGCGCCTGGAAGAGCAGGGCGCGATGAAGCGCGCCTATGATCACGCTCGGGCTGAGTACAAGCGGTTGTTTGCCGAAGGCGAGGACTGGTAGTCCATGCGCCTTTCGCTGGCCCTCCTGGCGGTTGCCGGCTTCTCGCAGGAAACCATGCTCGCGCCCGGTGCGCCGGCGTTACCGCTCAAGCTGACCGACATCAAACTCCAGAACGTCAAGGTGGAGATGATCTCTTCGGTGGCCGTGGCGCCGGACGGCGTGATCTACCTGCTGCAGCGCGGCAAGGAAGCCGATCCGGTCATCGCGGTCGATAAGCAAGGTAAGGTGCTGCGGAGTTGGGGCAAGGGCATGTACGAGATGCCGCACTCGATTCGCGTCGACCCGCAGGGCAATGTTTGGACCGTGGACGCGGCCAACTCGATGGTCTACAAGTTCACGCGCGAAGGCAGGAAGCTCATGGAGATTGCCGTGGGCGGGCAGCCGGCCAACGCCAAGAGCGCATTCAAAGGAACCACCGACATCGCCTTCGGGGCCGCCGGCCAACTCTACATCAGCGACGGCTATGCCAACGCCCGCATCCTTGAGTATTCGCGCGACGGCAAGCCGATCCGCGCCTGGGGCACTCCCGGCAAAGGGCCCGGCGAGTTTGAGCTGCCGCACGGCATCGCGATCGACAACGCCGCAGGCACGATCTTTGTGGCTGACCGCGAGAACGGCCGCCTCCAGCGTTTCAATCTCGAAGGGCGGTACCTGAGCGAGATCAACGGGCTGGGCAAAACATTTTCACTCTCGTTCGTGAATGGCGCGCTATGGATCGGCACGCAACCGCGGCATCTGCCTAACGGCTCTCCAGGTTGGATCATGAAGCTCGATCCCAAGACCGGCAAAGTGCTGGGGAAAGTGGACTCGCCCGGCCATCACTCGGTGACTGTGACGCCAGAAGGCGAACTACTTACCGGCACGAGGCCGGACCGGCTGCTGTGGTTTCGCCGGGTACAGCGCTAGCTACGTCCCGACGGCGAATTCCTGGCTGCGTGCAAAGTAGAGATTCACGGCTCGCTCCAGGTTGTCCCTGCCCATGTTGATTGGGCGCCGCTCATAGTCTGAAATCGAGACCAGGATGTTGCAGATATCGAGTGGATAACAGGCGCGGAGTTCCGAGCGCCCGTCGGAGAGACAAAGGCGGCGCAGGTACTCGGCGCTGTCTGGCTCATGGGGCACGCGCTTGCTGGAGACTACGCGCGCGAAGATCTGGTCAAACGTGCTGGCGTCGATGCTCTCAATCAGGATCTTGTTGTGGATGCGGCGCAGGAAGGCTTCGTCGGCCAGATCCTGCGGATCCAGGTTGGTGGAGAACACCACCATCACTTCAAACGGAATCTGGAATTTCACGCCATAACGGAGCGAAAGATAGTCGACGCGCCGGTCCAGCGGCACGATCCAGCGATTGAGCAGATCGCGCGGGGACATCAACTGGCGGCCAAAGTCATCAATGATGAAGATGCCGTTGTTGGCCTTCATTTGCAAAGGCGCGGCGTAGATGCCGGAGCTATCGTCAATGCGGAGTTCCAGCATGCTGGGAATCAACTCACCACCCACCACGATGCAAGGGCGGCGGCACAGGATCCAGCGCGGGTCCACTTCCGGATCGTTCAGTTCAAGCTTCTGGTGCACCACGGGGTCAAACACCGCGATAATCTGGCCGTCCACCTCTACCGAATACGGAATCAGAATCGCGTCCTGGTAGACACGCAACATCCGCTCGGCCACGCTCGTCTTGCCGTTGCCGGAAGGGCCGTAAAGGAAGATCGACGTTTGCGAAATGATGGCCGGACCGATCTGGTCCAGCATACGATCAGTCACCACCAGATCTGAGAACGCCGCGCGCAAGGCTTTCCGGTCCACGCTCACCTTGGCCGCCTGTTGGCGCGTGGCTTCGCTATAATCCGGAAGTGAAACCGGCGCCGCGCCGGCATACTGGGAGATCTGAAACCGGTCTGACGCCAGTTGCTTGCCGGCCTGAGAGAGAACAAACTGATAGTCGTTGGCCACCATGCCTTTGACTTCCACCAGTTGCTGGCTACGCAATTGACGAAAAGCGGTGTCAATGATCGGGATCGATACGCGCAACGCGGCGCTGAGCGAGCGCAGCGTCGAGAAGCCCTCCATCAGCAGGCGTCGCAGCACCAAGTCCAGGATCAGGGACTCGGAAATGCCAAGCTGTTCATAGGTCTGCGGGACCGGTGGGCGGAAACTGGTTTTGATGCCGGCGATCGTAGACATTAGATGAGCGGCCCTCTCTTTTCTTCTTATCGGCTGCTTCAAACCGGGAGTTTACCCGACTCTGCTCTACACACAATGCCAAATCTGGGCGTCAGACTATCCGTGGGGCGACTGTGTGTAGGCTTGCTTGCTTTCGCAATGTACGCCAATTCACAAACGGCCGCGCAGCTTCGATCCCAGGCTCAAAAAGCGGACAAGTCCGGCGATTCTCTCCGCGCCTATCTCCTTTATTCTCAAGCGGCTGGGATCGACCCGCGCGACACCTCCTCGTGGGGCCGGGCGATGGCGCTGCAGGTGCGTGCGCTCGAAGCCGCCCATTTCCCCATTGGCGGGAGCGGCCCAGCCGCCGACGCGGCGACC
>JAYTKJ010000298.1:0-16926 GCA_043730365.1 Acidobacteriota bacterium
TGGAACGCGGGGCTACCACATCGGGTTATCGGTTGCGGCAGACCGGATGGTGTTTGCGCTGACCGAACTCAAAGGCAATCTGTGGTTGCGGGAGGCCGCTCGTTAGTTGGCAAAGCCAAACATCAGCGTCGTCGTAGTTGCACGTGACGAGGGGAAGGAACTTCGCCTCACGGTGGAGAATCTGGAAGACACGCTGCCCAGCCAGGGCGAGATACTGGTGGTCGACGACGGGTCGCGCGATGGATCAGCCGATTTTCTGAGCAGAAGGCGGGACCGAAAAGTCAGGTTGAAGCGGACTCATCAACTGGGGGTCGCGCGGACTAGAAACTTCGGGGCCCAGCACACCACCGGCGAGGTGATGGTGTTCGCCGATGCGCACATCCGCCTGGAACGATTGTGGTGGCAGCCCCTGGCGGAAGCGCTGGAAAATCCTTCCGTGGGCGCGGTAGCTCCGGCGGTGACCAATCTCAACAGCACCATGAAGATGGGCTACGGATGGACGCTCACCGGGCCGGACTTTGAGATCAAGTGGCTGCCCAAGAAAAGTTCCGAACCATTTGCCGCGCCCATTCTACCGGGCGCCTGCGTGGCGGTGCGGCGCGACCGATTCGTGGCGGCGGGCCGCTGGGATGAGGGACTGCTCGTCCGCGGAGGGGTGGACAACGAGTTCGGCTTGCGGTTGTGGCTCCTGGGTTGGGACATGCTGATCGTTCCCAGCGTAGAGATCCGCCATAAGTTTCGCACCAAGTCACCCTACCCGGTAAAGTGGCTCGAGCACATTCACAATTGCCTGCGCTATGCTTTTGCTCATCTCAAGCCGGAACGCCTCGCGGCCGTGGTACTCGCCATGAGGAAGCATCCTGAGTTCGGAGCCGCGCTCGCGTTGGTGGTGGAACGCGACGTCGCCGTGCGCCGCCGCGAAATGCTGGCGCGACGAATTCGAGATGATGATTGGTATTTCGAGCGTTTCGGATTAAGATGGTGATACCCCTTTGGGGGTAAACGCAAACCCCAAGAAAGAGTAGTTCGAATTATGGCAACTAAGAAAAAGGCTCCGGCCAAGAAAGTGGCCGCCAAAAAGGTAGCCGCCAAGAAGGCTCCGGCGAAGAAAGTCGTAGCCCCAACGGCTCCGGCAAAGAAAGCCGTAGCTAAGAAGGCTCCGGCAAAGAAGGCGGCGAAACGTTCGGCAATGCCTCGCGGCACGCAAGAAGGAAAGGGCTAGACGACTGCGTCGAGGGCGAGACTCACAAGGGTCTCGCCTGCCCCCTCCTGCTGGTTACTCTAAAGCCCCCAAGTTTAAGCCCGATGGCAAAACCGACCGAGCGTTACACCACCCACAAGCCGCGGTCGGTCTGGTTTGCGCAGCGCTCCTGTTATCCACGCCGGGACGCCAATCCTTCGGCCATGGAACGGCGCATGTTGGAGCACCCTGGGCTCCCGCCTACCTGGGAAGCGGTTGGGCCGATGAACATCGCCGGCCGAGTCACCGCAGTGGCCATCCACCCCAAGAACCGCACCCTCTTTGCCGGGGCCGCCGCAGGCGGAGTCTGGAGAAGCAAGGACTTCGGAAAGACCTGGCAAGAACCTTCCAACTTCCTGTATCTACCCGGGGATCAGCCGCAGCAGGGTTTTGGAGGTTACGTCTCCTGGCCCAGCAGTAACGTCGGCGCGCTGGCGATCGATCCTTCGAACCCCAACCATATCTACTGCGCCACCGGCGAAGCCAACCTATCCGCCGATAGCTATCCGGGCTGTGGCCTTTTTCACTCTCCCGACAACGGAGACCATTGGTACCCATTAAGCCTGCCTGCCGGATTCCCGGACGTCCTCTCGAATGAGAATCTGCCGCGGCGCGTCGGCGCGATTGCCGTAGATCCATTCGACCCCCAGCACATCCGCATCGGCGGCGTCACGCACAGCGAAATTGATCCGGCCGGCATGTTCTTCTCCAGGGACGGGGGCAAGACCTGGGACGTGGTGCATCTGGCCAACCGGAATTACCTTTGCCACGCTGTGCTGTTCCACCCCAAACGCAAGGGTGTGATCTTTGCCGTGGCCGATGTTCGTGGTGCGGCGAGCCCCCTCTGGAGATCAGGAGACGGGGGGCAGACTTGGAAGCAACTCGGCGGCAACACGCAAACGGAGCGCGGTCTCCCGCCGGGATACATGTTCGGGCGGACCAGTATCGCGATTGCGCCTTCGGCGCCAGACACGATCTACGCCTATGCGGGAGACCGGAAGAGCCGAGTGCTCGGCGTCTTCCGTAGCAACGATATGGGCGACACTTGGCGGCGGATCGACCACGGACGGCTTTTCGGCGAAGAGTCGCAGATGAGCTACACCAACACGATCGCGGTGCATCCACGCAATCGCGATTTTGTGGTTTGCGGGGGCTTGGATCTGCTCATCACCGAAGACGGCGGAAAAAAATGGCGGCGCGCCACCCGCTGGGACGAGGATCCTGCCATTCCCCCGCGCTACGCGCATGGCGATCACCATGCCTTGACGATTCTGCCCAACGGCTGGATCATCGATGGTAATGATGGCGGCATCGCGGTCAGCCAGGATGCCGGCAAATCCTGGGAAATGCGCAACCGCGGTATGAATACGACGATGTTCTACGACATCGACGTGGCGCCCACCAACAGCGACTGCATGGGCGGCGGCACCCAGGACAACGGCACGCTGCTGCGCGACACCACCGACGGCCCCGGTCAATTCCGCAAGGTGATTCACGGCGACGGCGCGTGGATGGTGTATGACCACATGGATGAGGAGAACATCTTCGGCTCCTATCACGAGGTTCACCTGTTCCGGCATCTACGCAAAGGTGGCGGCGGCTGGCTGAAGAGCGGGGGCGGCGACACGTGGCAGGATGTGTCGCCAAACATGACCCGGGAAGAACGAAAGTCACGAGCCATTGCCGTCATGGTGATTGACCCTGTTTGCAGGCGGGGCAAGAAGACGGTCTGGGTGGGCACCAAACGCTTGTGGCGGACGCTCGACGCCGGGCGCACCTGGAAGCCAACCAGTCCGGTGTTTGACGACTCGGCGATCTCGGCGATCGAAGTGGCCGATGCCAATTCAAAGCTTATCTTCGTCGGCACCACCAACGGCGGGCTTTACCGCAGCCAGGATGGAGGCAAAACGTGGTCGGAGAATCTGGCCGGGCCCGAAGTGCCGCCGCGTCTGATTTCCCGCATCGATACACACGTCCATCCGGAAACTGGCGTGTCGCGTGTACTGATAACGCTAGCCGGGTCCGGCGTAGGGAAGTTTCTGGTTGAGCGCAACTCCCACGGAGCATTTCTGGACCGCGGTTACTCGCACATCTTCATGTCTGAGGATGACGGCATCACGTGGATCGACCTGGACCGCGGCAGCCTTCCCGACCTCGCCTATCATGCCGCGGTATTCGAAACGCACCCACCCTACCGGGCCTTTGTGGGGGGCGACTATGGAGTGTTCATGCTCCAACGAAGCCCACAAGGGAAAGATGACAACTACGAGTGGGTTACGATCTCCGGG
The DNA here is from genome assembly GCA_043730365.1 of Acidobacteriota bacterium. Lineage (GTDB taxonomy): Bacteria > Acidobacteriota > Terriglobia > Bryobacterales > Bryobacteraceae > VFZP01. The sequence goes on from JAYTKJ010000298.1 coordinate 3,529, forward strand.
AATCTGCCGCACGTGATCGTCTCAGACTTGGTTTACCACCACCAAGACCGTATCCTGACGGCGGCCACCTACGGGAGGGGCATTTGGCGGCTAAAACTTGACGAGGCCGGCTGGAAGGCCTTGGGTACCTAGCTACTGAATCCTGTCCGAACCAGGATCCAGTATTAACGGACCGAGCGCACGAACCACCCGGTCCAGTTCCTTCATCCGGTCTTCGAAGTGCCGCACGCGCTCTTGCAGCTTCCGGTCGCTCAATTCGAGTTGCTCAACCCGATCCCCATACAGCCGCACAAACCCCTCGAAGCTGTCCACCAAGTGCTCTTCGGCCTCCCACACGGCCTCTTCAAACTCGGGGCTGATGCGGTCGGCCGCCGCCTGCACCAACTGCACTATAAACTCATGCGTCGTGTGTAAGGCGCGCTGAAATTCGGCGTGATGAAACACCAACGGGTCGTTCACGAGCTTCTTCTTGGCCACGGAAGCTAGGATAGCAATTTTTCGGGTATTAACCTGAGAACAATTCGCCCACCAGCGCACTACATCAATAGAGGAATTGCGCGTGAGCAGAGGAATGTTTAACGCGCTGGCGAGATTCTGCCGGAGACCGGTCCCAGTTCGGGTCCCGAAATGGAACTAGTGACGGTTTGCCACCTCAGAACCGAGCGTGTCGGGGCCGACCGACAACAACAATTGTCAGAGCTTTAGATTAATCAGGGGCAATCATGAACTCAATCACGGTTCACGTGGAGCCGGAAGAAGCCGGGGCTGATTCAGCAGCCCAGCGTCATTGGTACGCTTTACGTGTCAAACCTCAGCACGAGCGAACCGTGTCGTACGCGCTACAAAAAAAGGGCTTCGAACGCTATGTACCGCTTTACAAAGCGCTTCGGCGATGGGCGGACAGCCTGAAGGAACTCGACCTCCCAATCTTTCCGGGCTACATATTTTGCCGGATAGCCCCGAACGAGGCGCCGGAGATTCTGGCGACGCCAGCAGTCTATCAATTTGTTGCACGCGGCGCCGTTCCCGCACCAATTGAGGAACATGAATTGCATGTGATTCAGCGGATCGAGTCGGCTGGATTACCAGTCGGACCCTGGCCCTATCTGAAAGAGGGACAGCAAGTACGGATCTCCCGCGGACCTTTGACGGGAGTAATCGGTTTGTTAGCAAGCTCGACCAAATCCTGGCACGTCGTTGTCAATGTTCAACTGCTGCAGCGTGGCGTGGCAGTGACCGTGGACCGAAGTGATCTGGCGCCGCTGGCTGCTGCTGCAACCGCGTGAGGGAAGGAAATAGAACAAATGAGTGTAGTGAATCCACGGAACAGGCTGGTCAACTTCCGCCTGAGTGAAGCGGAATTTGATGCTCTCCGCATCGCCTGCCAGGTAATGGGAGCAAGAAGTATCTCGGAGTTCGCCCGCTCGGCGGTACTTGAGAAGATGAGTCAGAGCAATGGCCCGGATGCGGGGCGTGTTCGGGTGTTTCAACTGGACCACAAGGTGGCCGAGTTGGAGACCAAGGTTGGACAACTGCTCAGTTTGTTATCTGCCACGGGCACGTCAATGGTGCCGGAGCCGGTCGGTTCGGAATTGGCTGTGGGCGTTCACACCGGGTATTAACTAAGACAAAAGTTACGGACAAGGTCGGAGGAAAGAAATGCTTCGTATGACGAAGGCCGTCGTGTATCTCGGGTTGGCCACCCTGGCTTTTGGAGCTGACGATCGAACCGGGCTAGGGTCAACTGCTGGCGGCAGCAACCTTCCGGTACAGAAGATCGGAGCCCATGATCTTTTGTCTCTGACCGTTTATGGCGCCCCTGAGTTGAGCCGCTCGATTCGAGTCTCGAGCGAGGGCTTCCTGCGTCTGCCGATGGTCAAGCAAGGCATTCGCTCGGAGGGTTTGTTGCCCGAACAACTCGAGCTCGCCATTTGCGCCGCCTTAGTGGAAGAACAGATCCTGATCGACCCGATCGTCACGGTTAACATCATGGAGTATGCGAGCCGCCCAATCAGCGTGGCCGGAGCGGTACGCAAGCCGCTCACTTTCCAAGCCGTCGGAGCTACGACTCTCCTGGATGCCATTACGCGTGCCGAAGGTCTGGCGATCGGTGCGGGTCCGGAGATTCTTGTCAGCCGGAAGCAACCTGGGCCTGACGGAACTCCTATTTCGCTGGTTCAGCGCATACCGGTGAAAGGCCTGATCGACGCCGCAGACCCGGAATTGAACTTACGGCTCGTGGGCGGCGAGGAAGTTCGTGTGCCCGAGGCGGGAAAGGTCTTTGTGGTTGGCAATATTCGCAAGCCCGGAGCCTACCCGGTTGATGACGCCTCCGACACCACCGTTCTCAAGATGCTGGCATTGTCGGAGGGCTTGACACCCTTCGCCGGCAAACTAGCTTATATCTTCCGCCGCGAAGCTGGCGCCGGAGGCTCCAAGAATGAAATACCCATCGAGCTGCGAGCGATCATGGATCGCAAGTCGCCGGACGTCCCCTTGCAGCCCAACGACGTACTATACATCCCCGACAACCGCGGCAGAAGGGTTACGCTGAGCGCCATCGAGCGAATTCTGTCCTTCGGATCGGCGACCGCCTCGGGGGCATTGATTTATGGAGCGGTCGGCCGCTAAATAAAGCGGGAGTCAGGAAAAGGAATCCACCAACCGATGAAAAACGAGCCCTCCAACAAGAGTCTGGTTCCCGAGATCCCCGCCGGGCCTCTGGCGCTGTCGGCGCCGCCCGGCTGGATGTCGGGTGGCTTCGCCCCCGAGCAAGATCAGGAGCAGAACAGCGTTCCGCTTTCTCACTACCTTTATCTGTTCCGGCGCCACCGCTGGAAGATGCTTGGCTGGGTGCTTGCCTGCACACTGGCCACCTGGATGGTCTCTTCGCGTCTTCAACCGATCTTTGAATCAACGGCCACGGTGGACATAGACAGACAAACTCCCCAGGGTGTTATCGGACAGGATTCGGTACGAACCGCCGTCAACGATTCCGATCAGTTCCTGGCCACCCAAATCCGCCTGATCCAGTCCGATTCGGTGCTGCGCCCGGTGGCCGAACGTTTCAAACTCCTCGAACATGAGGGGCAAACGATGGGCGCACGCGGCACCGGCGCGGCGGTGAGCCGAGGCGAAGCTCCGGTCCTGCTGAAGAACCTGCGAATTGCGCGACCGCCCAACACATATCTACTGTTGATTAACTACCGTTCGCCCGATCCGCATTTGGCCGCGCAGGTAGCCAATGGCATCGCCCAATCTTTCCTGGAGCATACCTACAACATCCGGATTCGCGCCAGTGTCAGCCTAAGTTCGTTTATGGAAAAGCAACTTGACGACTTGCGCGCGAAGATGGAACGTTCATCAATGGCTCTCAATCAATTCGAACGTGAGCTCAACGTCATTAACCCGGAGGAGAAGACCAGCATTCTTTCGTCTCGTCTCCTGCAACTCAACACCGAGTACACCAATGCTCAGTCCGATCGTGTCAGGCGCCAAGCCGTCCGGGATTCGGTCCGGCAGGGTTCCCCCGAGGCTCTGGAGACTTCGCTGCAGGGCGAAGACCTCCGGCGTCTGAATCAGCGCCTGAGCGAGGCGCAGGAGAAGTTCGCTCAGGTACGAGCCCACTTCGGCGCCAACCATCCTGAGTTTCGCAGGGCCGCGGCCCAGGTCGCCGAACTCCAGTCGGCCGGTGACCAGATGCGTCAAAGCATCGCAGGAAGGATCGAGATCGAGTTCCAACAATCCAACTCTCGCGAAAAGATGCTCCAGAGCGCGGTGGCCGAAACGAAGGGCGAGTCGGACCGGCTCAACTCCCGCTCGTTTGAGTATCAGGCGCTCAAGCGCGAGGCCGAGGCCGACAAGAAAATCTACGAGGAACTGGTGCGGAAGATCAAGGAGGCTGGCATTAACGCAGGCTTCCAGAGTAGCGGGGTGCGGCTGGCTGATGCGGCGCGGCCGGCTGTCGATCCGGTCTTTCCCAACATCACACTCAACGTTCTGATTGCCCTGTTGCTATCGATCGTCATTGCGTTGGCTGCCTCGATTCTTACCGACATGCTCGATAACACGTTGCGCGATCCCGAACAGGTTTCGCGGGCACTTAATACCGAGGTAATCGGCACACTGCCTGCGGTAAAGACTTGGCGAGGAAGAGTCGGCACGCTATCGATCGGCGACGCCGATTCGGCCAACCCGGGTGTATTGGTCCCGGCGATGGCTGGTTCTGAGAGCGCGGTGACCAGCTTCGAAGAAGCGATCAGGACACTTCGCAACTCGATTCTATTGTCGGACGTGGACCGGCGGCTGCGCTCGATCCTGGTTACTTCGGCATCGCCGAGCGAAGGTAAGTCCACCACCGGGGTGCACTTGGCCATCACCCATGCAGAGCAGGGCCGCAGGACTCTGCTGATCGATGGCGATCTCCGCAAACCAACGGTGCACAAGCGATTTAATCTGTCGCCGTCCAAAGGACTATCCAATGTCCTGACCGCCGAGTGCGATTGGCGCTCGCTCCTCGTTTCCCCCGACAATCTGCCGAATCTGCACATTTTGCCGGCGGGGCCCCCTTCACGCCGGGCCGCCGATCTGATCGCCAGGGGCCTGGAGGAGGTGCTGGAGCAAGCATGTGCGGACTACGATTTGGTCGTGCTCGATGGGCCCCCTCTCCTCGGGTTTGCCGAACCGCTGCAGATGGCAACCATCGTCGACGGCGTGATTGTGGTGACCCGGGCGGGCGCAACCAGTCGCAAAGCCGTCGGCAATGTCCTTTCGACATTGCGCCGGGTGCGGGCAAACATCCTTGGCATCGTGCTGAACGATGTTCGCAAGGAGTACAGCGACAGCTACTACTACTACGGCTACTACAACAAGTATTACCAGTCGCCCAATAGCGCCTAGGACGAACGCATGACTCTCCTCCACTCCAATCAGTCATTTGCCGTCCGGGCGGGCGAACCCGGAAACGGAAGTCAGTCTCTCGATCTGCTGTTTGAGCGGATGGGACTGCCGCGGGAAAACCCGCTCGGCGCGATTCTTCGGCCCGGGCAGCGCGTCGTGGTCAAGCCCAATCTGGTTTTCGATCGCCACTATCGAGGGAGAAACGTCGGCACCCTCATCACTTCTCCGTTGCTGATTCGCGCGGTTTGTGATCGCGTCTTTGAGGCAGTGGGGCGTGAGGGCGAGATAATTCTGGGCGACGCTCCGCTTCAAACGTGCGATTGGGACCGATTAGTCACCGAAACCGGTCTGGTTCGGTGGCCCCTCGAATACGCCAGTCGGGGCTATTGGTTGACGCTGGCTGATTTTCGCAAGTTTTCCTCGACGGACCCTAAACGCCTCAGACAAAGTCCCGTCACCAGGCGCGGAGACCCAAACGGCTATCGGGCCGTCAACCTGGGTTCAGACAGTCTTCATGCCGGGCGCGAGCACAGCGGCTATGAGGTCACCGGCGATGATCCAGAGGCAACGTTGTCAGATCACACCGCCAGCAATTACGAATACCTGATCTCAGCATCGGTACTCTCGGCTGATGCTCTAGTCAGTCTGCCGAAGCTCAAGACACCTCGTAAATCGGGCCTGGGTTGCGCGCTGAAAAACCTGTTGGGCATTAGTGGCAACAATGGCTGGCTCCCACGACACGCGACCGGCAACAAGGAAGAAACTACCGGGGGCCAGTGCCGGGAGCGTTCATGGCGGGACAATGACACCTTTTGGCGGACGGTCGTCGACTTGAACCGCATCGCGGTCTACGCAGACAAGCATGGTGCAATGCGAAGCGATCCGCAGCGGTCAATCCTCACCGTCGTTGACGCGATGATCGACAGTGAGAGCGAGGGTCCGATGGCGCCGAATCCGGCCCATGTGGGTTACCTCCTGGGCGGCCTCAATCCGGTCGCCGTGGAGGTTGCCGTTACCCGGCTGACTGAATGGCCTGAGGAACAGCTTCGTCACCTGCGCGGCGTTTTCGGGTTGGACCGTTTCCCACTGACGGCCTTTCCCCAAGGCGGCGTTGAGGTGTCCAGCTTCCCTCTGCCGCTGCCCGCGCTATCACGATTCCTGCGCCCATTGCCGGGCCATGCCATCCCGTTCCCCAATTCAAAGCCAAGCAGCGTGGAGGTAACGGTTTGATGCGGGTACTTCACTTCATCCCAACGCTGGGCGCCGGAGGGGCCGAGCGTCAACTCTATCTCCTTTGCCGCCAAACGCAAGCCAACGTGGAACACGTCGTCGCCGCAACTTGGCAGGAAGGCAGGTGGGCGCAGCCCCTACGTGACCTCGACATCGCGGTCCATTGCCTGCATACAGGGCTCCGAGACCCGAGATCGGTCTTACGGATGCGTGCCGAAATTGTGCGGACCGAGCCTGACCTCATTCACAGCTGGCTATCACCCACGAACCTTACAGGAGCCTTGGTGGCCGGCTCTACGCCGATGATCGCTATGATCCAAAATGTAGACGACTGGAAGCCCTGGCTTTACCGGTTGGCTGATCGAATGTTTGCTCCATTTTGGAGCGCTATCATTTCCAACTCACACGCCGGGGCAGCTCAGCTTGCCCACTCCACGGGTTTGGACTCGGCCAGGATTAATGTGATTCCGAACGGCATTACCCACCGTCAGTTCCAGCCCAAACCGCCCGGCGCACGGCGGGTGATTCTGACAGCCTGCCGGTTGGTGCCACAAAAACGCCTGGATCGCGTTTTGTCTGCCGCCCGTCTCCTACCGGACTTCCGCTTTCGCATCGCCGGGAGCGGTCCGGAGCGCGTGGCGCTTGAAGCCGCAGCCCCGGACAACGTCGAGTTCCTGGGCGAACTCCCGGATGTGAGCCGCGAATACGATGCAGCCGGTTTCTTTATGCTTACCTCGGACCGGGAAGGAACGTCCAACGCTCTCCTGGAAGCCATGCAGGCCGGCTGCGTTCCCGTGGTCACCCCGGCGGGCGACAACGGCCGGATCATTGAGGACGGCGTGGCCGGACGGGTAGTCAAGGACATCGAGCAATTGCCATTGGCCGTAAACGATTGCCTCTCGAATTGGGAAAGTTACAGCGAAGCTGCGCGGAAGTCCGCGGCGCGCTTTACATTGCCTGCCATGGCCGAGCAAACGCTTTGTGTGTACAGGAGCTTGGCCCATGCGACCGGTACGAATCTTCTTCCTCGACTACGCTAACGGCACCGGCTTGGCGCCGGATCGATATCTGTCTCCGGCCCTCCGGCTGGCGGCTTCGTTTCCGCTTCGTGGCACGGCAGGTCTGAGCCCGCCGATCGAAGCGCCGGTCCAGCATCGGGGCCGCACCCGCGAAGTGCGTTTGGCTGACGGGGCCTCTTCGCGAAGGTGTTTTCCATCTCGGCTCAAATTCATCAGCTGACCAGGATCCAAGAGACAGATATGCTCTTTGCCATTCGTGACGACGACACCAGCTTCTTTACCAGGCCCGAAGAGTTGGATAACCTATGGGGTCCTTTCCTGCCGCACGTTCCCATCTCGCTGGCGGTGGTGCCGGTTTCTCTTCAGCCCTTCCATTTGGGTGACCCCAGGCTCTTCTACCAGGGCCAGCAGCAACACGATTTGAGAGAGAATCGGGACCTTGTCGCTTGGCTCCGGACCCACGTCGGCAAGGGCTCGGTTGCCGTCATGTGCCACGGCTACTCTCACGAATACCGCCGCACGGGCCCCTGCCATCTGGAACAGGAGTACATTTGGAAACCGTTTGACCGCTTGCGCCACGAAACCATGGAAGGTAAGCGGCTCCTCGAGTCTACAATCGGCAGTCCGATCACAACCTTCGTTCCCCCGGGCAACGGTATCTCGGGCGCGGGTTTGGCTGCGGTTCGCCCTTGCTTTTCCAACGTCCTGACCACGCTCTCGCTCCGCCGACCGCAGGACTTGCGCGCTGACTGGCCTCACCTGTCGGCTTATGCCCGCCGACTCTACTATCAGATCCGCCACGGCATTGCCAACCCCTTTGGCGAAGACTTGCGCGGGTTGCGGCTCATCCCGTCGGTGAGTGTGACCGAACGGGCAAGTTGGGACGAGATCCGCGACAAGTTCTTACTCTGCCACCGGCTGAACGCGAATTTCATCGCGGCCGTTCACTACTGGGAAGTCGACCATCGGCTCAAAGATCTCCTCTGGCGACTGGTTGATCTCGCACAGCGGTTGAACTGCGAATTCCGGACGTGCCCGGACATGTTCGACGGATCGGTTCTGCCTCAGCTGGACTTGCGGACTGCCGGGCAGCAGACCACTTAAGGAAACGAAAAGAGAACAGGCATGCCAAGACTGCAGGATTTCATCACCCAAAACGCGCTGAAGTGCTGGTTGGCTGGAAAACTCGGACCGCAACGCCGGGCGATAACCAGGGCCAGCCAAGTGGCCTCCTCGCTGGAGCGTTCGGGCATAGGAGCCATCCGCGCTCATCAGGAGCGCTCGTTACGCGCACTATTGTCGCGCGCTTCGGCAGTTCCACTCTACCAGGACTTAGCCGATCGCCTCGGCAAGCCGGTCTCCGAAGTCGCCCTAGAAGACTTGCCTCACCTCCCATTCCTAACCAAAAGCATCCTCCAGCGGGAAGGGGAGCGGCTGCGGATTCCGGGAGCAACCGGGGTGTGCGAGAACTACAGCGGCGGTTCAACCGGCGTGCCAACACGTTTTTGGCAAGACGACCACTATGTGGCAGCGATGAGCGCGGCCACCCGGCGATCCAACGAACTGGCCGGAGTCTTCCCTGGTGCGCGAGTCGCCAAACTCTGGGGTGCACCCCAGGACAAACGCCAGATCGAAGGCTGGCAGGGACGGGCCAGATTGTGGTTGCTCAATCAACGCTACTACGACACCTTCGACATGAGTCCGGACCGGATGGCCGGCTATCATGCCGATCTGGAGAAGTTCCAGCCGGACCTCATCCAGGCTTATGCTTCTTCCATCTACCTATTTGCCCGTTACCTGAAGTCCAGGGGCATCCGGCCCCGCTATCCGCGGCTGTCCATCATCAGCTCGGCCGAAAAGCTTTTTCCGAGGATGCGCGCGGAGATCGAAGGAGTGTTCGGCGTCAAGGTGTATGACCGCTACGGCAGCCGGGAAATGGCGGCGATGGCGGCCGAATGCGACCGTCACCAGGGGCTGCATATCCAGATGCCGGGCTACATTGTCGAGACGATCGATCCTATCACTCTTGTGCCGGTGACCAACGAGCCGGGCGAAATTGTAGTGACGGTTCTCAATAACTACGCCATGCCATTTCTCCGCTACCGAATCGGGGACATGGGAATTCTAGACACGTCCCCCTGCGCCTGCGGCCTTGCCTTCCACCGTCTGCGCGAAGTTGTTGGGAGAACGTCCGACAATTTCCTGATGCCGGACGGGCGGATCGTTCACGGCGAGTACTTCACCCATATTTTCTATGGCCGCGAGGAGATCGAACAGTTTCAGTTCGTCCAGCACACGCGCGAGGATTTTTCCCTCCAGATCGTCCCCACGCCCCGCTATGGGCAGGAGACGGCCGCCGCCATCGAGCGCGAAGTTCGGGAAATGATCGGGCCGGTGGCGCGCCTGCGTCTGGAATTGCGGGAAGCCATCCCCAAAACGCCCTCGGGCAAGTACCGGTTTACGGTATCGCATGTAGACATCAACGAACTCGTGGGAGGTCTCCGATGACGTCGCCAGCCAACCTTGTGGCCGTCGTCGACATCGGTTGTGCGACCTATCCGGCGGCTCCTTTTTCGCCTGCGGTCCGGTATCCGGAATACAGGGGTACCGATATTTCACCAGTTCCCAATCCGGTCTATCAGGGCGTCCGCGACCTGTTCATTTCGTTGGGATTGGACCGCGCTCGACTGGGCAGCAAACACTGGAATCCACTCGGCAACATGATCTGCCCGGGCGACCGCGTGCTGATCAAGCCCAACCTGGTCCGCCACTATCACCCTTATGGTCTTGACCGTTTGTCGATCGTCACTCATGCCTCTATCTTGCGCGCCATTTGCGATTTCGTATTGATCGCCGCCGGGACCCAAGGCATGTTGATCATTGCCGACGCCCCGCTCCAATCTTGTGACTTTTCGGCGGCCGTGACGTTGTCCGGCATTGACCAATTGATCGACTACTACCGAAACCATCGGAGCGTGGAGATCAGACTATCGGACCTGCGTTTGGTGCGTGCTGTCATCGATCGGTCTTCGCTCTATGGCAAGGTGCTCGTACAGGTTGAAAATCCGGGGGACCCGTTAGGTTACACAAATCTGGACCTGGGGCGGGCCAGCGCGCACGCCGAGACCGGAACGGATGCCAGCCGGTATCGAGTCACCTGCTACGATCCGACCCGCATGGAGCGCCACCACGGCGGCGGTAAACACGAATACATAGTCGCCAACACGCTACTGGATGCCGACGTGGTCATTAATGTTCCGAAACTCAAGACGCATCAAAAGGCGGGCATTACGGTCGCGCTCAAAAATTTTGTGGGAATCAATGGCCACAAGGATTGCCTGCCACACCATATCAAGGGTGCCCAGCGATCCGGTGGCGACGAATACCGTACCGATTCCTGGGTAAAACGCACCGATAGTTGGCTGCTCGATGCCAAGGAACAGACCGGGTCGTTCGCGGCTATCAAAGCGGCGGCCGTCCTGCATCGGGTGCTGGAGTCCGTGCACCAGAAGGAAGGATACTGGGCCGGAAGCTGGTATGGAAACGAGACGATCGCACGAACGACGATCGATCTAAATCGGATCGTGCGGTATGCCGGCCGCGATGGCCGGCTGGCCGAACGGCCACAGCGCAAAGTGTTTTCGGTGGTCGACGGCATTGTGGCGGGCGAAAACGATGGCCCGCTGGCGCCCACGCCGCGGGCGGCCGGAGTACTCATGGCCGGTCACGACCCGGTGGCGGTTGACATCGCCGCTGCGCGCATTATGGGCTTCCGGTATCGGTCCGTGCCGACGATTCGACTAGCCTTGGACGGCGCCAGCGGATTTCGACTGGCCGAGTTTGAAGAGTCCTCGCTCGAAATCGCCTCACCGTCTCCGCGCTGGAATGGGCTTGATCCTTCCGCACCGGGCGATTCTCTGAGATTTGGCCCACATCAAGGCTGGAAAGGTCATGTCGAACTATGAACGTTCTCTTTGTCAATCGCATGATGGGTGTGGCGTGGGGCGGTGGTGAAAACTTCGACTTTCAGTTGGCCAAGGGCCTCGTCTCGCAGGGGCACCAAGTTACGTTTCTCACTGCCGCCGGTGAGGCTGCACGGGTCGACGTGGAGACCGAAACAGTCCGCACACCTTACCTGCGCCGCTATATGTACGAACTAGCGGGTAAGGTACGTTTGGTGCCGGGCTTAATCGCCGAATTCGATCTCCAGCTCTTTGAGCGAGAGGCGATCCGCGCCTTGCCCGGGATCATCAAGCGTCGCACGATTGACCTGGTGCAGATTCTTGCCCTGCCCCGTTTGGCCGCGCATCTCGAGGGGGGCACGCTGCCGGTCGCGATGCGTTTCCCGGGCCCTCCAGCCTGGTTTCACACTCGGCTGCTGCGCCGTTTGTCCGCCGCCGGCGTGGGACTATTTGCGCACGGGGACACGGTAGGCCTGCTGGGAACGCGGGGTGTTTCGGCTGAGGAGATTCCGCCAGGCATCGATTTCGATCTGTATGGCCGCCCCAGCGAGAGGAACCGGACCGAGTTGCGACAACGGATCGGGGCCACCGCCCCCTCCGTGGTATTGGTTTCGGTGGGCCGCATGGTTCCGGGCAAAGGGCACACATTTCTCCTTAGTGCCATGAAACGACTGGCAGATCAGGTTCCAGAGGCTCATCTGGTCTTGGTGGGCGATGGTCCCCTGCGGTCCCGGTTTGAGCGACAGAGCCGAGACCTTGGCCTGGAACATAAGGTCACCTTCGCCGGCCAGCAATCGCCGCCGGAGGTGGCGCAGTGGCTCGCTGCCGCTGACTTGTTCTGCCTGTTTTCCGAGTACGAGAACTACTCGAACGCCGCGCTGGAGGCCATGGCTTCCGGCCTGCCGGTGTTAGCTACCCGCGTCGGCGGATTCCCGCTGCAGGTGCGCGACGGTGACAACGGCTACCTGATCGAACCCGGTTCAGAGACGCAGTTTGTCGAGCGGGTTCGCCAGTTGGCCGGCGCTCCGGCCCTGCGATTGGCATTGGGGACCGGGGCCCGGCGGTTTTCAGAAAATTTCTCCTGGAGGACATCGGCCGCTCGCGTGGCCGCACTGTATGAACGTCTCCGCAGCCGCTAACGAGAGTCCCGGTATCGGACTTCCGCTGCGCAATTTCGGTTTGTCGTTGACCAGCAAGATCGTTTCGCTGGGGGCCCACCTTGCCTTCGTGATGCTGACGGCGCGACTCTTCTCAAAGGAAGAGGTAGCTGTAATTGCCGTTATTGGGATCGTCACAATCGTGATGGATGTCTGCAAAGGGATGGGGCTTGGAACGCTCCTCTTGAAGCGGTTGCCACAGATGGGTGAGTCGGAAGCTGAGGAGGCGCGGGTCATGACCGTGACCTACCTCTACTACTCGCTTCTGCCACCGCTGCTCCTCGTCACGGCGGGCCTGGCTTACCCAATTGTTTCGGGTTGGCTGGGGCTCAGCCATCTCCACCACAGCAACATCTTCAGGCTGGGACTGGCGATGAGCTTTTTTACGGTACTTTCCAACACCAACATATTGGCCTTACAAGCCATGCAGCGATTCGGGAATTTGGCCATCCTGACGCTGCTCACCGCGGCGTTACAGCGGCTACTGCCGTGTCTGGCCGCCGCTTGGTTTGGGTGGGATCTGGAACGCTTCATGACTTGGTCGGCCGCCGCCGCGGCGCTTGGGTTTGCGGTCTCCTGCATTCCTTTAGTGCCATCGTTGTCGAGCGGCGGCTTCGGCATGCTCCGGTGGGAACAGTTCTGGCCGGACTCTCGGCATTTCTTCGCTACCTCCCTGTTGAGGTATGGGGCCACTCAGATCGACCAGCTACTGGTAGCCGTTATGTTCCCGCCCGCCACGTTGGCGGTTTATTTTATGCTCCGTCGGCTCTATTCACTCGGGGTCGTCCTCGTTGGTTCCATGATTGACGCCTTGGTTCCCGAACTGGCCCAACAGGCCGGAAGCGATCCGGCTGCAGCCCGCGCACGGCTGGCCAAGTGGTCGAGGCTCTCCTCGTTTGCCGGCTCAACTGGGGCGGCGCTGATGGCCGGCAACGGATCGGCGATCATCGAAATGCTGCTGGGACCGGGGTACGGAGACGACACCCTCCTGATTGCTCTGTTCGCAGCCTCCACTTCGCTGTACTTTCTCTACTGCTTTTCGCAGGTGGATCTGATGCTGTTTCAGGCGCCCGAGAGAATTCTCTGGATGGCCGCTGCGACGGCGGCAGCCAACCTGACGGCCGGACCAAT
>JAYTKJ010000299.1:0-3622 GCA_043730365.1 Acidobacteriota bacterium
TACTCCCGCCGCCGGAGGCTCGGCGATCGACGCGCGCCTCTGGTACACGCTCGCGGGGCAGTTGGCGGGCTTGTTGCCGTCCAGCGCCGCGGTTGGAGCCTATGATGTCCGAGTCGTATATAACGGTCAGACCAGCGCGCCGCGGAGAGTGAACGTGGTTGAGCGGAGCTTTGGATTCGCCACGATTACTCAGGACGGGGCGGGGCCGGCACAGGCTACCAACGCCAGTCTCAACGGCGGCGTGAGCCTCGTCCGCTTCACTGCGGGAACCATCAGTTTCAGCGGCCTCAACTGGCAGCACCGGCCAGCCTATCCTACTGAGACGCTGATCATATGGGGCACGGGCATCGGCGCCGACGCCCAGTCCGACGTCACGGGAGCAACCTCCGGCGATCAAACCGCGGCGGGAAATATCCGTGTGATTGTGGGAAGCACTGAAATCACTCCAGCCTACGCGGGCCGATCAAGCGGTTCGCCAGGCCTCGATCAGATCAACTTCACGCTGCCCGCGAATGTAACCCTGGGTTGTACAGTGAGTCTGCGATTGCGCGCCGGCGGACGGTTCAGCAATCTTGGTTCGCTGGCGATTGCAAGTTCCGGACAGTCTCAATGCACCCATCCGACGTTGTCTCAATCGCAACTCACGAGACTGGATCAGGGCGGCAAATTCACAGCCGCATCTTTGAGCATTTCGAAGATAACGATCAAGCTCTCGGTACCAGGTTTGGGTGCGTTCGATTCGACGACCGAGTCGGCGAGCGGCGACTTCAGCCGTTATGGGATCTCGCAAATCGCGGATGCGAGCTTCTCGCTCAATCAAGTGGGAGCCTGCATTGTTTTTCGCCGGATCGGCGACCAAACATCGATCCTGACAGGAACGGCTCCCGAGCCGTTGAATGCCGGGAATGCGTTGACCCTCAACGGCCCCGGCGCATCGAACAAGCAAATGCCCCTTGCTGGAGGGGCTTATGCGACCACGCTCTATTCGAGCGGCATTGCCGGGTTCGGCGCCACCGGCAGCCCAACCCTGACGCAGGGGGCGTACACCATCGCCGGTACCGGAGGCGCGGATGTCGGCGCTTTCTCGGCCAGTATCAACTTCCCTGGGACCTTTACGTGGACAAACGAGGACGCCGTTCCGGCCGTCGTCCCGCGCAGCCAGAATCTGCCCATCACATGGACGGGCGGAGGGGATGGACTCGTGGCGGTGACCGGCTTCGCAGGTAACCAGGTAGGCGGAAGCCAGACCAATCCCATATTCGATGTCGCCGGGTTCACTTGCATCGCTCAGGCCTCGGCCGGCAACTTGACGGTTCCGTCCTCGGTGCTGCAGCAACTGCCAGTGGTCTCCGGGGACATCACAAGCGGCGCGATCGGAGCTATTGCCGTGCTGGCAACGGCGGACCCCGCCAAGGGTCAAGGCGTCTTTACGGCCCCGCTGACAGCGGGAGGCAATGTCGATTTCGCATCCTTCTCGTACGCAACCGGATCGTCGAAAACAGTGGGGTTCAACTAAAGAGGGAGCGCGCGGCGGCCCTGGCCGGATGCGCCAAACGGCGCGGAAGAATCGCTTTCCGCGCCGCGGTTACCTGGGTTGCGACCGGAAGCGGATGGGTAATCGCCGTGCGGCATTTGGAGCAGACGGCGATTTCCCCGGCCCTTTACAGGGGCGTTCGGGGCGGTTGAAAATTTCGGGCGAGGCGGTTTGGCCGAAAACAGTCTCGAGAGTATTCGCGACTTGGCGGCCAGACCCTTGCACGCCCCATTCGAGGATATTCGAGCGCGTCGAGTCGGCACCGCCAGAACGGGGCGGCATCCGGGAGCATCGACGGCAACGTGTATGCAAGGAGGCGGGAGGAGTCGCGGCCAAAATTGCGAATTTGCGGTGCGGTGCGCGTTATCATGAGTACCAAGAGTGAAGTCGCCGAAAGCGCCGCGGTTCCGGACGGACTTGTTCGGCGAATCGCGGAACGGTTCTCCCCGGATAAGATAATCGTTTTCGGCTCTTGTGCCCGGGGCGACATGGGTCCAGATAGCGACATCGACCTGTTGGTGTTGTTTGCGGAGGTCGTCGATCCACACAAGCGAGCGGCGGAACTCTACGCGTCGCTCGCGGATTTCCCCTGTCCTATGGATATAGTTGTTTCTACGAGTTCCCGTTTTGAACGCTTCCGGAACGTGGTGAACACCGTGTACTGGCCGGCTTCGCGTGAAGGCAAGGTACTTTATGAACGTGCCGCCTGAGGTTGTTGAAGTACTCCGGCAATGGGTTCGTAGAGTGGAGCACGACCTCGAAGCGGCTCGCCGCATCATGGCAATCGAGGAAGGTTGCCCGTTCGACACCGTCTGTTTTCATTGTCGGCAAGCGGCCGAAAAGTATCTGAAATGTCTGCTCACGTACCTGAGCATACAGGCGCCCCGAACCCACGACCTGAAAGCGCTCGCCGCACTCATTCCCTTGGAACAGCCTTTTCCAGTGCGGGTCGAAGACTTGGCCGAACTGAATCCGTATTCCGTCGATGTTCGTTACGCTGAGGATTGGCGCGAACCGCAATTGAGCGACGCCAACCGGGCGATTGCGCTGGCTTCGAAGGTTCGGGCCGCGGTCCGTAAGGCCATGCCGGCTCCCGTGGTCGAGTAAGCGCGTTTCGACACCGCTATCACGGATTATCCGTTCCGTTGTCGCGGGGCCGGTTGTGCAACTGCCGCGGCTGCCGAGTTTAAAGCCGCAACCCTTCCGTTTTCACTTTGGCTCAATCTGTACGAGATCCGGTTTCCGCTGGCGTTGGTCATCGACGGGCCTTAATAATCCGGACCAGCGGCCGAAGTAGGCCAGCCGTTCCACCCATGGCAGTAACTTGCGCACGGTGCTGCCATGGAACAACAAGCTGCCGGCGACCAGGAGCGGATGGGGGATCGCCGTGCGGCATTTGGCGCAGACTTCGATTTCCCCGGCGCGGCCCTGCACGTGCGCTTCACGCATTCGGACCATTTCAGGAGAGTTGAAGATCTCCGGCAAACCGGTCTCACCAATATTGCCAACGGGCGCGCCGCCCAGATTGTAGCTCTGGCAACAAGGATAGATATCGCCGTTATGCTTCACGTACATCGCGCCGCGCCACAGATAGTGACAGGGGTGTTTCCAGTCCTGCGCGTCGTGCGCGGCATCGGGCCGCATCAGATCGGTTTCGTCGGCCTTGACGCGCACGTCGTCCACGCCGGGTACGGCCCTCCAAAAGCGCGTGAAATCGGCGACTTCGTCCCAGTTGCGCTCCATGCGCACCATTTGAACGACGACCTGCATTTTTGATTTCCGCTCCTGTTTGCGGCGGGCGAAATGGATGAAGTTGTCACGCACCTTTTCGAACTTCGCGCCCTTGCGATAGAACTCGAAGCTCTCCTTTGTGGAGCCATCGAAGCTCAGCGTGATGTGTTCGAGTTTGGTGTCCAGCAGGCGTTCGGTGGCGGCGGCGTCAAGCAGCGTACCGTTGGTGGAGAGCAGCGTGAAGATTTTGTGCCGGTCGCAGAACTCGATGCGTTCGAAGATTTTGGGATCGAGAAGCGGCTCGCCGAGACCGATCAGCATCATGTGTTCGGCCGAGCGGCCGGCGGCGCGGACCAG
>JAYTKJ010000300.1:0-2971 GCA_043730365.1 Acidobacteriota bacterium
ATACAGCGCCACCGGTGATGGCCATTAACAGGCCGATGCTTGCCAAACTGCGGCGAGTGGGAGTTGTCATAAGTAAAACCCTTTCGAAGACGCAAGTCACTATTCAGAAATTCGCTAATGAACTCCTGGACCGCTGTTAGTATGCGCTCATCAGTTTTTATTGCAACCGTTATGAAACGATTTATGAGTACCGGTACTTCATTTAGCCACGAGAGCCACCGCAAGAAGACGCGATGAAATTACCCCACGGATCGCCGCCGCCCTCCTCTCCGTACCGAGTCCAGCATGGCATCCGTGCCGCGCAAGAATCTGGCCCGTTCCGGCGATGCCCACTCCCTGCCGCGACAGATTTTCCAGACGGACGCCAGTACCTACACCGTCCGGCTCCACCATCTCAAGCAGCAGGCCGCTCACGATAAGGCTATCCAACACTTGCTTGATGAACGCAATGCCACGCAGTCCGTCTTCCCAGCTACATCCCTCACGCTCGTCTATAAACCCGGGTCAGACCCTCGGCGTGCGGCAAAACTTACCCACCCCGGCCACAGTGCCGCAGCCGCCAAGGCGCGGCAGGGAATGGCGTTATCATCCCCACCTGCGGCGGGCGGCTGGGTCACTTTTGGCGTACATACCGGGGCTAATTCTCGGGCGCGAAGAACGGTCAGACTAATCTCACCCAATAGCGATTGATTTCGAGTGAATGGATTTGGTGATCAAGGACACAAGCGGCGGACGAGGCCACGCCCATCGCCGCCCGGACAATGAGAACTTCTTCCCCACGAAGGTTCGCATAACCCTGGTCCAGGTTTCGGCGGGCGCGCGGTATGATCCGGCCAAAGTGCCTTAACGATCAAAAATGTCGCGCACGGCAATCGATCCGCGCAGCACGCCAGACTCAAGCACGCCATCCACATCGTGAGCGTTCGAGAAGCCGCCGGCGCGAATCACCTTGACGCTCTGACGCTGGGGATTGACCAGCCAGAATTCCTGGCCGCCGTTACGGAGGCACATCTCCTCGCGATCCAGCATTTCAGAGGCGCTGTTTGACGGTGAGAGTACCTCAATGACAATGGCGGGAACACCTCGGAAGTAGTCATCGTCCGCCGTCTGTTCACAAAGCGCTAGAATGAACACCGCCACGTCGGCGACCCAGACCTCATGCTCAGGCTCGGGACGAAACGGGAACTCCTTGTCCACGCCGTATTCGGCTGGGTCCAGTGCGGCCTGCACGAGACCCACCAACCGCTTCTGAATCCTCGTATGCAGCATCTTGACCGGGGGCAACTCAACCAACTCTCCATGGTGCAATTCTTGACGGACTCCACCCGAAGGCTGGGGCAGGCCGCTGAACTCGGCCACAGTGAGAAGGGCACTCGTAACTGCCATAAAGTCATTATACCTCGCACGGACTAACGCGTGCGCTGTTTCCGCACCAGTTCCAGCCACTTCTCCGCCGCCTCATGATTCGGCCCGCGCGGCGTTCGCAAGAACGATTTGAGTTCGGTTTCGCACGCGCCCATATTCTCGTGCCGGCAGTGCCATTCGGCGATTGCCAATAGCGCCCGCGGAAGCGCCGCGGAAGCCGCGCGCAGCGCTTCGAATCCCTCCGCCGGCCGCTTGTTTTGTTGCAGCAGCGCCATGCCCGCCACGTAGGAAGCGCGCGGCGCGCCGCGCTCCAATTGTAATGCCCGCCGGGCCGATTCCTCCGCCTCGAGTGGTTGACGCAGGAACAACTGGGCCAGCCCAAGATTGGAATGTACGCTGGCGTTATTGGGGTCGATCGCGAGAGCCTGCCGAAATGCGTCCGCCGCTTCCGCGTGCCGGCCGAGCGTCAGGCGGCGGGATCCCAGGTTGTTCCAGGCTTCAAACCAATTTGGGTCGGCGGCCAAGGCCTGTTGGAGCCGCTCGGCGGAAGCGGCCAGGTTGCCATGTTCGGCCAGCGAATCGGACTCCCGCAAAAGGCGCCGCGCGGCCTTCACCGGTTTATGCGCCAAGCGCAACGCGCTGATCGGTCCGGCCGGCGCGGGGCCGTCCGTCATCGATTTCGGCAGGCGAATTTCCAGCGGCTGCCCTTGCCGGAATTGCACATGCTCGCTGGCGATGCGCGCCCCGTGGCTGGTGACCACGCGCACTTCATATAGCTGCG
Source organism: Acidobacteriota bacterium (assembly GCA_043730365.1). Lineage (GTDB taxonomy): Bacteria > Acidobacteriota > Terriglobia > Bryobacterales > Bryobacteraceae > VFZP01. The sequence goes on from JAYTKJ010000300.1 coordinate 2,147, forward strand.
TGCTGTGAGCGTTCACGGTGAACGTGCCGTCCCGGTTCACCGGCACGCGTTCGGCCAGGAGATGGCTGGGATCGTCGTAAAGTTCCACCCAAAAGGTATCGGCGGAACCGTTGGTGATCAGCTTGCCCTCATGGCGCGTCATAGCGGGCTGCGCCGCCGCTGACGATATCGCGATGAGTAAACACACGAATAGCGTTCGTACAGTCACGAGTAACTAAGCCTCCGATGGACGTATGGATTTTGAGCGAGTGAGTCTACGCGGCGGTCAGGCTCCCGCTTGGGAAATGGGTTTGCATGAGCCAGCGTACTTGGGACTGCTCAAACGGAGGGGCAAAGTAGTCGATAGCGCCAAGCTCGAGAGCATCGAGCCATTCTTGAACTTCCGGCAGACGGCTGACCCCGATGACGAGAACTCTCTTCATCTGGCCCGCCGCGGCGGAAAGTACTTGCTGCAATATGTTGCCTGCGACGGGGCCGAAGACCAGATCGTACTGGCTCCAGTCCACCGCTTCCAGGGCAACGCCTTCTTCAATCGCTGGAATCAGGCGGGCCGATATCAGAGCGTCCCGGAGCTCGCAAAGCAGACCTTCATGCAGCTCGAATAACAGGATGCGTATCGACACAGAGTCTCCTTAATCATTCCACCCGGTAGCGATTCATTTCGAGTGAAGCCCGCGTGAACATTGTGTTCTCTTACAAGGAGATATTTTTACTCTACCGACGATTCGGCGGAACATCCAATCGAAAAAACTTATGGTTGCGAAAGGGCCGTGCCTCAGGATTCCGCTGGTAAACTGGATAAATGGCAGCAAGTCCTCGACGTAA
>JAYTKJ010000301.1:0-3633 GCA_043730365.1 Acidobacteriota bacterium
CTTCTTCTTGCCGTAGGCGGCTCGGCGCTATTGGCGCGGAGCAGTTCATCGCTCGTCAAGCCTGACGGCACTCCTGGCTATGTAGCCATTACTTCGCAAGGCCGTGCGAACTGGGTTGTATCCAATACGATTGGTCGGGCGAACTTGATCGCGGGTGTCCTCACCGCAGGCCGGTCGACGTGGGCGAATTCACCGAAGGAATACGGGACACACTGGGACGGTTTCGGCAAGCGTTACGGCATCAGGCTCGCAGCACGGGCTATGAGTAGCTCCATGGAGGCTGGCCTCGGTAGTATTTGGGGCGAAGATCCACGCTACTTCCGCACCTCAGGGCAGACTTTCAAATATCGTCTGGGCAATGTGTTTCGGATGACTTTCGTGACGCACAACCGGGCTGGCGAAGAAATGCCTGCTTACGCTCGCTTTATATCAATCCCTGGGGGTGCACTCCTTTCCAACGCCTGGCGTCCCGACAGCCAGACGCAGATGGCAGGCGCGATTAGCCGGATCTCTTTCAGCCTGATAAGCCAACTGATTGGTAACGCTTTTTCTGAATTCAAACCGGATCTGCGCCAGCGTATCTCCCGCCGGAAGCATCTTCCCAAGAGTGGAAACTTAGCAGTGAGCCCGGAACGTAAGCCCAACATCAAATGAAGAGGCGTGTGGGAGTGGCCGTTGATGTGCATCTGCGGAGAGGATGGGACCCCTTCGGTACCTACTTCCTCTGCTCGCCGCCTGCCGGCTTGACGCGTCCGACTACTCGGTTTTCTACGCGCAGAATGCGGGCCTGGTGGACAATGCAGACGTCAAGTACCGTTTATATGGTGTGTCGCAAGTCTCCTACTTGAGGGGCGACTCGATCCAAATGCGGTCTCGCTTCGGTGAGATGACGTTGCGTTTTGCCACTCGTGAGCCGGCGAACTACGTATCGCTCGAACGATGGCCCGGTATTTTGAATCGTTTCGCGGGAGCCTCCTCCTCCAATTGGCGCCGCGCGGAATTCCCGCGCACCGGCGCATTCAATACGCCTCGATTGCACCGAACATCGATGCAGAATTCGGACCGGGAGGCGACGACCGGGTGCCCACGCTCACCTTCGTTGTGCGTCCGGGCGGAGACGTGGCGAATTTGTTTTTCGAGACCAGCCGCGAGCGAGCGGTCCTCGACGATCGCACCGGCGCGTGGACCGTGCAAGGGATACCGCAGTGGGTCGTGCAAAAACCGAGGGCATGGCAGGGAGGTTCGGGGCGGGATATTTTCTTTGGATGCCGTATACCGAGGTGCCTCCGCCAACCGGGTTGCGTTCGCGGTGGCCGCCTATGATCGCACCTTGCCACTCTTCATCGAAGTCCGGCTGCCGTTCGATCCGATCCCTAGACCCGCAACTCCAGCAGGCACACAAGACAGCGCGGGCAACAACTATGCTCCCGCCGGCCTTTCGTCAGACCTCATTTGCAGCGTGGCCGGGACCGGGGGTGGCCCGGATTTTTGCCCCGACACGGGCGTCTTGGCAACACGTCAGGACGGTCAACCGATCTTCCTGACGATTCTGGCGGGCACTCACGACGAATACGTTTACGCCCCGGTCATCGGCCCCGGAAGCGACGGAAACCTGGTTGCTGTAGGCCGCACGGGCTCGGCCGACTTTCCCGTGACGGCTGACGCGATGCAACGTACCAACGCCGGCCCCATCGGTTCGTTCTCACCTTTTTTCCCTCTAGACGGCGATCTGTTCATCTCCGTTCTGGATGGAAAATCCGGTGACCTGCGTTACTCGACCTTCCTCGGCGGCTCGGAACCGGAGTTCCCGCAGCGTCAAGTCGTTGGGCCTAATGGTCTATTGGCCATGCTGATTTTCACGGGCGCGTCGTTCCCGGCCACTTCGGGGGCGTGGTTGACTACCGTCCCAAACACGGACAGGGGAGGCTTGGTGGCGGCGGTGTTCGACCCGGTGCGCAGGCAACTGCGGTTTGCCACATTTCTGCCTCCCAGATTCGAGGTTGCTTCGATAAAGTTTGGCTCGGATGGCAGCCTGTATCTCAGCGGAGCCAGCCCAGGGGGTTCGGTCGCGACCCAGGGCTCGCTTCAACCCGATTTTGGCGGCGGCGTGCGCGACGGGTATCTGATCCGCTTGGCCCCGGATGGCTCCCGGCCACTCTACAGCCACCTACCTCGGTGGCCCCGGCCTTGACAATCTTAGCTACATGGACTTCGACGCCGCGGGAAATCTTTGGGTAGTTGGCAGCAGCCAATTTTCGCCAACGGAAAATCGACGGAGCTTTCTCGCGCACGTGAGCGCTGATGGTTCGCGCCTTCTCGGCGAGCGGGTGGAACTGCCCTATCAGGTCGTTTCCGGTCTCAAGGTCGCCCCGGATGGCGAAGTGGCGGTGCTCGCCACCACACTCTCGGCCGGCGCTCCGACGACTACGAATGCCGTGCTGCGCGCCGGTTGCAGCACAAACCTTTTTTCGGGCTATTTCCAGACCGTCCGGCCCGACGGCACCCTTCGCTTCGCCACCTACTTGTTGCCCTCGGACGATCGCGGCATCGATGACGTTTATCTGGAGTACTTGGCGCACGGCGGTCAGCTTTCGTCCGCAGCAGGCGGGCTCGCGCTCGCCTGTGTCACGGGGTCCGCCAGCCGGCGCAACACGGGCCGCGTTTCGCCTGGCCAAATCGTCACGCTGGTGGGTTCTGCCATGGGTCCTGAAAAGGGCCTGGTTGCTTCGTTGGGATCAGATAGCCGGTACCCAATCGAACTTGGCGGCGTGCGCGCGTCCGTTGGGGGTCTTCCTCTGCGCTTGCTCTACGTGGACGCTTGGCAGATCAACGCGATCATGCCGTATTCGCTCCCGCCCGGCCAGCAGGTTACTGTGAGCGTTGAGTATCAAGGCAAGCAGTAGGCGGTTAGCGTTGACGTGATCGAAGCGGCGCTACAGCTTTATTCGCTCGATGTGTCGGGCAATGGACAGGCGGTTGCGTTGAACCAGGACGGCAGCTTGAATTCCCCAGCGAATCCCGCCCGCCTGGGTTCGATTGTCGCGTTGTGGGGCACGGGTGCCGGCATCACCACGCCACTAGGTGAAGACGGTGCTCTGGCGCCGCTCGGGCCGCTCGAGGCGTTGCCGCGGCCGATTGGGGGAGCGAGGTTGTCCTTGCTTGCGGACGAGGGAGGGGCCGGTAATGGGGAGATCCTCTATCTGGGCGCGGCTCCAGGCCAGGTGAACGGCCTGATCCAAGTGAACATTCGCCTGCCGGACTCAAACAATTCGCCGAATACCACGCGGTTGAGTCCCTCGATTTTTGTTGGCCGATCGGGAGAAGTTAGCAATGTGGTGTGGATCGCGGTGCGCCCTTGATTTGGCGTGAAGCCGGGAAATCGGCACCGCTTGGCCTTTTGGCAAACCACTGACATTCGGTGGTCAATCGGCGTGTCCAGTCAAGGACACATTGTCCAGCCGGTGAGAGACCGGCCGAGGCCAAAAGACTCAGGCCTCGTAGCTTGGGAGGCGCCGTGGCGCGAAAGCAAAACGGTGAAGCCCTCCGACAACATGCTCAGAAAGGAGTATGCGCAACGCACCAGGTTGCAATGTAAAGTGAACGCAGACGTAGCCTCGTTACACGAAATTCCGG